>NZ_JBEPCJ010000002.1:0-294423 GCF_040299565.1 Spirillospora sp. NPDC000708 | reverse complement strand
GACTTCGGCGCCCAACCACCCCCCTTCTGGCCACCTTTCCATGACCGGCGGGCGGGGGCGGGGGGCCCCGGCCGCCCGGCCGCGCCGGTCCCTTACTCGCCGCGCCAGACGGGTGGGCGCTTCTCGGCGAAGGCGGTGGCGCCTTCGCGGGCGTCGTACGAGGTGAAGATTGGCCGGATCAGCTCCTCCTGCCGCTCGAACGCCTCGTCCGAGGACCAGTCGGCGGAGGCGACGATGACCTCCTTGGTCGTGGCGACCGCGAGCGGGGCGTTCGCCGCGATGCGGCCGGCCAGGTCGCGGGCGGCGTCCAGGGCCCTGCCGCTCGGGGTCACCTCGACGACCAGGCCGTACTTCTCCGCATCCGCGGCGGAGAGGAACTCGCCGGTGAGGGCCAGCTTCATGGCGACGGCATAGGGGAGGCGCCGGGGCAGCCGGAGCAGGCCGCCGGCACCGGCCACCAGGCCCCGCTTGACCTCGGGGATGCCAAACTTGGCGTCGTCCGCCGCGACGATCAGATCGCAGGCGAGCGCCACTTCGCAGCCGCCGGCGAGGGCATAGCCCTCCACGGCGGCGATCACCGGCTTGCGCGGAGGGCGCAGGGTGATGCCCGCGAGCCCGCGGCCGGGGGCCGTGACGTTCTCCCCGGCGACGAAGGCCTTGAGATCCATGCCGGAGCAGAAGGTGCCGCCGGCGCCGGTGATCACGGCCGCGGTGAGGTCCTTGCGCGATTCGAACTCGTCGAGCGCGGTGGCGACTCCGTCGCTGACGGCACGGTTCACGGCGTTGCGGGCCTGCGGCCGGTTGATAGTGATGACGGTGACCCCGTCGGCGTGTTCGACCAGCACCTCGTCTGACATGGTGCTCCCCTCCTGATCGGTGACAGGCACCGAGTTCGACACATAGGATACTTCGTAAACTATGTCAGTTGGGAAGGGAGTGGGGCATGGAACTCGTCATCACCGAAGAGCAGGAAGCCCTCGTCGAGGCGGTGCGTCAGTGGCTGGACGCCACATCGGACCTGGAAGGCGCCCGTTCGGCGAATCCCGGCCAGAGCCGGATCCGCCGGGAGGGCCTCGCTGCCGCGAGTGCCATGGGCCTGCTCTCGCTGCTGCGAGCGGGGGAGGGCGGAACCCATGCCGACCTGACGCTGGTCGTGGAAGAGGTCGGGCGCGCGGCGACGCCGCTGCCGATCGGGCAGTCCGCGCTGGTGTGCCGGGTGCTGGACGACGTGGGCATCGCCGCGGACACAGCCGCCGGCGTCGCCGAAGGCAAGATCGTCGCCGTCCCCGCGCAGCCGGAACCCGGCGCGGAGCGCGTCGCCGCGGTCGAGCAGGCTGATGGCACGCTCTCGCTGAGCGGCCGCGTGCCACTGGTCGTCGGTGGCCTGGCGGCAGAGCTGTTCCTGGTGCCCGCCGTGGCGGCGGACGGCTCCCACTTCGTCGCCCTGGTACCGGCCACTGCCGACGGATTGTCCCGTACCGTGCGGACGGCCCTCGATCTCACCCGCGACTTCGCGTCCGTGACCCTCGACGGCGTGCGCGTTCCATCCGGCTCGTGGGCGAGGACGGCGGAGGGCACGGTCGAGGCCCTCGCGGACGCGCTCGCCCTGCACCATGCGGCGGACGCGGTCGGAGCGGCGGACCGCTTGCTCGAGATGACCGTCCAGTACGTCCGGGAACGGCGGCAGTTCGGACGCGCGGTCGGGAGCTTCCAGGCCGTCAAGCACCACTGCGCGACGATGGCGCTGGACGTGGAATGCGCCCGCATCACCGTCAGGGCCGCCTCGCAGGTCCTCGATTCGGCCGATCGGGCCGCCCGGCGAGCGCAGGTGTCGTCGGCGGCGTCCTTCGCCGGGGAAGCGTGCTCGCGCGTTGCCGGAACGGCGCTGCAGCTCCATGGTGGGATGGGCTTCACCTGGGAGCACGATCTGCACCTGCTGCTGCGCCGGGTCAAGACCGGGGAGCTGCTGGGCGGATCTCCGCGCCACCACCGCGCCCGGCTTCTCGACCTGGTCGCCTGAGGCCGTCGCCCCTTCGCACGTCCTGAACAGGCCATTTTCCGAGGCCGTGTGCCGTGAGGCCCGCCACCCGTGGCGGGCCTCACTCATGCCGGGGGTTCGCGGTCGGGTTCGGGGCATTCGCCCCGCCAGCGCGTGTGATCGCGGTGGTCTGGCAGTCAAGGAGCGCCCGTCAGGCACGGCGGCCCCGGCCGTCGCCGACGCTCTGGCGTGCGCGTATATCGCGAAAAGTGGTCTCTGTCACCTCTTGTTCTCTCGGGACGTCCGACGCATACTCCTTCCAATCCAAGTTGACCTAGTTAACGGAGTTGCTCATGTCTCGAGTCTTCGGCGCCGCACCCCGGCCGTCGACCGGTAGGGCCGCCGCCGCAGCCCTGGCCGTCGCCGCGCTGGCGCTGACGGCCGCCTGCGGCGACAACGGCGGTAAGGGCGGCTCGTCCGGCTCCGGTGGCGGTGCGGCGATCGCCCTGCCGACGAACAAGGCGACCGGCGCCCCGATCACGGTCGGGCTGATCAACGACGACACGAGCCCGCTCGGCAGCTACGCCGACATCAGCAAGTCCGCCCGCGCCGCCGTCTCGTACGTGAACGACAGCCTGGGCGGGGTGAAGGGCCGCCCGATTAAGCTGGCGGTCTGCACTCCCAACGGGTCCGCCGCCGCCTCGGCCAACTGCGCCGCCGAGCTGCTGCGCCAGAAGCCGGCCGCCGTGCTCGGCGGCCTCGACCTCGGCGCGGACGGGTCCGTCCCGGCACTGGCCAAGGCGGGCATCCCGTACGTGCCGTCCAGCCCGATCGGCGCGGTCGAGTTCACCTCGCCGAACTCCTTCTCGATGCTGGGCGGAGCACCCGGATCGGTGAGCGCGGGCTCGGTGTACGTCGCCGACAAGCTGAAGCCGAAGAAGGTCGCGGTGATGTTCAACGACAACCCGCAGGCCCGGCTCGCGGCGCAGGGCTACGCGCAGAAGGTCCTGCAGGGCAAGGGCGTCGCGAACGTCGCCATGGTCGCCTTCGGCAACAACGAGACCGACCTAACCGGTCCCGTCAGCCAGGCCATCAAGGGCGGCACCGACGTGGTGATCGGCATCATGCAGGGCAGCGGCTGCGCCAACGTCATCAAGGCCAAGCAGTCGCTCGGCAGCACCGCCAAGTTCCTGTTCCCGGGCTCGTGCGCGGACCCCCAGGTGCTCAAGGCGGCCGGGCCGGGAGCCGAGGGCACCTACTACGCCGTCCAGCAGCTCCTGCCGGGCTCGGGCGACCCCGACGTCGCGGCGTTCGAGGCGGCGCTCGCCAAGTACGACAAGTCGATCCCCGAGTCGGGCTTCGCCCAGGGCGTGTTCGGGACGGTCGTGACGCTGTCGAAGGTGATGGCCACCGCGTCCGCGCCGGACCAGCCGAAGGCGGTCACCGACGCGCTGAAGAGGACCGCGAACCTGAAGTCCTTCATGGGGCCGACGGTCACCTGCGACGGCAAGCAGCTCGCGGGGCTCGCCGCGTTCTGCACCAAGCAGGCGCGCATCGCCCAGTACAAGAACGGCAAGCTGAGCGACGCCGGCGGCGAATGGTTCTCCGCCTGATGGGCGACCTCTTGCAGTTCGCCATCCTGGGCCTGGGCGCCGGCACCGTCTACGCGGCGCTCGGGACCGGGGTGGTGCTGACGTACCAGGCGGCCGGCGTGGTCAACGTGGCGCTCGGCGCGCTGGCCATGTACGTGACGTTCACCTACGCGTTCCTCGAGAACGAGGGACGGCTCGTCCTTCCGGTCGGCAGCGTTCGGATGGCCGGGCTGCCCGTCGTGGTGGAGATCCTGCTCGCCCTGGCCGTCGCCGCCGTCATCGGCCTGCTCGCCTATGCGCTGGTGTTCCGTCCGCTGCGAACGGCGTCCGGCCTGCTGAAGCTGGTCGCGACCGTCGGTGTGACGGTGCTGCTCCAGGCGCTCGCGGTGCTGCGGTTCTCGACCAGCGCCAGCACGGTGCCGACGATCCTGCCGGACGAGCCGGTCCGGATCGCCGGCGCGACCATCCCGCGCGACCGGCTCTGCCTGGCCGCGATCGTCATCGTGGTGGCGGCGCTGCTGTGGGCCTTCACCCGGTTCACCCGGACCGGCGTGGCGATGCGCGCCGTCGCCGAGGACGAGCGGGCGGCGACGTTGCTGGGGCACTCCCCGGAACGGCTCTCGGCCCTGGCCTGGGCCTGCGCGTGCGTCGTCGCGGGCCTGTTCGGCATCCTCGCGGGGCCCGTCACCGGCCTCGACCCGGTGACGAACAGCCTGTTCGTGGTGCCCGCGCTCGCGGTCGCCCTCGTCGGGCGGCTCCGGTCGTTCGGTGCCACGGTCACCGCCGGCATTGTGCTGGGGATGCTCCAAGGGGTCCTGCTGAAGCTCCAGCAGGACTGGTCGTGGCTGCCGCAGGTCGGGCTGCGCGAAGCGGTGCCCTTCGTGGTGATCGTGGTGGCACTGGTCGTGCTCGGCGCGCGGCTGCCGTCGCGGGGCACCGCCGAGGAGGCGCGGCTGCCGAAGGTGCCGCGCACTCCGCCGCGTCCCGTGTCGTTCACCGCGGCCGTCGGGGTCGCCGTGGTCCTGACGATCGTGCTCACCGGCCCGTACCGGACGGCGCTGACCACGTCGATCGTCGCGACGCTCGTGTGCCTGAGCATCGTCGTCCTCACCGGGATGCTGGGGCAGATCTCGCTGGCCCAGATGACCTTCGCCGGGGCCGCGGGGTTCGTGCTCAGCAACCTGACCACGCGCGCGCACGTCCCGTTCCCCCTCGCGCCGCTCCTCGCCATCGCGGCGGCGGTCGCGGTCGGCGTTCTGGTGGCGATACCGGCCCTGCGCATCCGCGGCGTCACCCTCGGCGTGGTGACGCTGGGACTCGGCATGGCGGTCAACGAGTTCGTCTTCAAGAACCCCGACTGGACAGGCGGGCTCGGCGGCAGCAGGGTGCCCGAGGCCTCGCTGTTCGGAGTCGGGTTCGGCGGCTCCGGCGATCTCAGCTTCGCGCTGTTCGCGCTGGTCGTCGTCAGCGTGCTGGCGTTCGGCGTGCTGTGGCTGCGGCGGACGCGCCTCGGCGGGCAGATGCTCGTCGTGCGCGCGAACGAGCGGGCGGCCGCGGCGGCGGGTGTGAACGTCGCCGGGGTCAAGCTCGCCGGCTTCGGGATCGCGGCGGGTCTCGCCGGCACGGCCGGGACGCTTCTGGGCTACCAGCAGCAGAGCCTGTCGTTCCAGGACTTCGACGTGTTCGTGTCGCTCACCTATGTCGCCGTCGTCTACCTCGCAGGCATCAGCCGCGTTTCCGGGGCGGTCATCGCGGGCGTTCTCGCTCCCGGCGGCCTGCTGTTCTACGCGCTGGACAAGTGGATCCACCTCGGCAAGTACAGCGCCCTGGTCAGTGCCATCGGCCTGATCGCGGCGCTCGTCACCACGCCGGGCGGCGTCGCCGGACGGCTGGAGGAGCAGGCGCGGTGGCTCGGGAAACGGCTGCGGAGCGGCGCGGCGCGGCCTGGGGCCGCGTCCGGGAACGGGAGTGAGGAGGGCGCGCATGTCGTCGCTGGAAGTTCGTGAGCTGAGCGTCTCCTTCGGGGGCGTTCGCGCTGTCGACGCCGTCACCCTCACGGCCGAGGCGGGAAAGCTGACGGGTCTGATCGGGCCCAACGGCGCCGGAAAGACCACCCTCCTGGACGCCTGCACCGGTTTCGTGTCCGCGCGCGGCGAAGTGCGGTTGGGCGGTGAGCGCATCGACCGGTCGCCCGCCTACCGCCGCGCCCGCAAGGGACTCGTCCGGACCTTCCAGACCCTCGACCTGTTCGACGACCTGACGGTCGGGGACAACGTCGCCGCCGGAACGCCACCGGAAGGGCGTCGCCGCTGGTGGCACCAGTTGAGCGCCATGCCGAGCGCGGCCTCGCCCGCCGTCCGGGAGGCGTTGGAGACCGTCGGCCTGGACGGCTGCGCCGCATTGTTCCCGGGGCAGCTCAGCCAGGGGCAGCGCAGCCTGGTCTCGCTGGCCCGCGCCCTGATCGCGGGCCCCGACGTCCTGCTACTGGACGAACCCGCCGCCGGTCTCGACTCGCACGAGAGCGACGAGTTGGGCGAACGACTGGCCGCGATCCGCGACAAGGGCACCACCATCCTGCTCGTGGAGCACGACATGGGGCTCGTCCTCGGGCACTGCGATCACGTGCACGTCCTGGACGGCGGCCGGATGCTCGCCTCGGGCACTCCCGAGCAGGTCCGCGAGAACCCCGCCGTGCGGGCGGCGTACCTGGGCGAAGTCACCGAAGAGGCGGGGAGGGAGAGCGCGCAGTGAAAATCTTGGAGGCGCGCGGTCTCAGCGTCGGCCATGGCGACACGACCGTGGCGCGCGACCTCGACCTCGACGTGGCGCCCGGGGAGATCGTCGGGATCTTCGGGCCGAACGGGGCGGGGAAGACCACCACCCTGCTCACCCTGGCCGGCTGCCTGCCGGCCCACGCGGGCACGGTCACCGCGCTCGGCTCCGCCCTCGGACGTTCGGCGGACGCCCGCGCCCTGGCCCGTCGCGGCGTGCGGCTCGTGCCGGAGGACCGCGGCCTGTTCCGCCAGCTCACGGTACGGGAGAACCTTGTCCTCGGGCTGCCCGGCCGGAGCGCCGGCAAGAGCGCGCTGAACGAGACGCTCGATGCGCTGCCGAAGCTGCGGACGCTGCTGTCGCGCCGTGCCGGCCTGCTGTCGGGCGGAGAGCAGCAGCAGCTCGCGCTCGCCCGGGCCTTGCTCGGCCGCCCGAAACTGCTGCTCGTCGACGAGATGTCGCAGGGACTGGCGCCGACCATCGCGATGGGGTTGCTGCGGATGCTCAAGGTACGGGCCGCCGAGCAGGGGACGTCCGTCCTCCTCGTGGAACAGCACGTCCCGATGGCCTTGGACGTCGTCGACCGCGCCTACGTGTTCGGGCACGGAAGGATCATGTTCGCCGGAACGGCCGCGGAGCTGGCCGGTTCACCGGACGTCCTAGCCGCCGTCTACCTGGGCGCCGGCGACGGGTCGGCGACGGGCCCCGCGGACGGCCCTTCACCGAGCCCGGACAAGTGAGCATGACGAAAGGAGAGCGGCAGTTGAGGAACAGGGCCGTCCGGATCGCGAACTTCTCGGGGTACCTCGGTGATCGCCGCAGTGCCTTCGACGAGGCGATGGCCGGCGATCCGGTGGACGTCCTGGTGGGCGACTACCTCGCGGAGATCACCATGGCCGGAGTGTCGGCCGCCCTCGATGCGGACCGGCAGGCCCTCGCGGGGTTCTCCGTCGGCTACTTCCTGGAGCAGATCTGCCCCCATCTCGCGGCCGTCGCCGAGCACGACCTCAAGATCGTGGTCAATGCCGGCGCCTTCGATCCCGCCGGGCTGGCGGAGCGGGTGCGGGCGGCCGCCGCCCACGCCGGCGTCGAGTTGGACGTCGCCCACGTCGAGGGGGACGGCGTCCTGCATCGGCTCGAGGACCTGCGGGCGGCCGGGCACGACCTGGCGCACCTCGACACCGGCGCCCCGCTGGACGAGCTGGCCGGCGAGCCCATCGCCGCGAACGCCTACCTCGGCGGATGGGGCATCACCGCGGCGCTGAGGGAGGGAGCCGACATCGTCGTCTGCGGCCGCGTCACCGACGCCTCCTTGGTGACGGGGCCCGCCGCCTGGTGGCACGACTGGGGCCGCGAGGACTGGGACCGGCTGGCGGGCGCGGTCGTCACCGGCCACATCATCGAGTGCGGCGCCCAGGCGGCCGGCGGCAACTTCGCCGGCTTCACCCGGCTTCCCGGCATGCTCAGACCCGGCTTCCCGATCGCGGAGATCGCCGCGGACGGCGGAAGCGTGATCACCAAGCACGGCGCCGACGAAGGGGCGGTGACCGTGGACACGGTGACAGCGCAACTGGTGTACGAGATTCAGGGGCCGCACTATCTCAATCCCGACGTCACGGTGGACATGGGCAGTGTCCGGCTGCGCCAGTCCGGGCGGGACCGCGTCCGGGTGAGCCCTGTCACGGGAGCACCGCCGCCTCCAACGACCAAAGTGGCGATCTACGCCCCGGCCGGATACCAGATCGGCATCACGACCCACCTGACCGGCTTGGACGTCGAGGAGAAGGCCGGTCTTCTGGAGCGGCAGGTGCGCCGGATCGCCGCTGAGGCTGCGGTGGACGAACTGGTCATGGGCCGCCACGGGACCCCCGTCACCGACCCCCGGACCCAGGACGAGGCGACGATCGGTTTCCGTGTGGCGGCGGCGGCCGAGCGCCCGGAGCCGCTACAACGGCTCTACAGGGAGACGCAGGCGCTCGGACTCAGCAGCATCCCCGGATTCATGGGGGTCGAATCGGCCGGTCCGAAGCGGCGCATCGACTACTGGCCGGGTCTGCTGCCGCAAGAGGTGCTCGATCACGAGACGGTGCTGCACGACGGTCGGCGCATCGCCATCGATCCCCCGGAAACCGAGCCGTTCCACGGGCAGCCCGTGCATCCCGACCCCGAGCCTCCCCCGCCCACGCCGACCGAACGTGTCCCGCTGGGGCGGATCGCTTATGCGCGCAGCGGCGACAAGGGCGGCAACAGCAATCTCGGCATTTGGACGGACGTTCCGGAAGCCTGGCCGTGGCTGCGCGCCGCGCTGACGACGAGTGAGCTGCGCCGCCTGCTCCCCGAGACGGAGAACCTGACGATCGTCCGGCACGAGTTCCCCCACCTGCGCGCCGTGCACTTCGTCCTCTGCGGGCTTCTCGGGAACGCGGGATCCAGCAACCTGCGCCTGGACGTGATCGGGAAGGCGGTCGGCGAACACGTCCGTGCCCGCTTCGTGGACGTCCCCGTCCGTCTGCTGGCCGGTACGCCCTAGTCCAGGACGTCGATGACGCGGGTGGCCTGGTGGCCGGCGAGCACCAGCTCGTCGGCCACTTCGAGGTGCCGGCGCCAGAACCGCTCGGCCTCGTCGGCCTTGCCCGCCCGCACGAGCTGGACCAGCTTCTCGTAGGCGCGGACGGCGCGCCTGTAGTTGACCTGCGGGTCGTCGTGCGCGGCACCGCTCGCGGTGCTCGCCTCCGCCTCCCGGATGCGCACGGAACTCTGCGTCTGCCGCAGGATGATCTCGTGCACCATCCCGGCCATCAACGCGAGGGTCTGGTTGCCGGACAGCTCGACGAGCCGCAGGTGGAACCGCGCCGTGGCGGCGGCGAACCGCTCGGCGTCGTCGGCCAGGCAGGCCCGCACCTCCTCCAGCGACACCTCCAGGTCGCCGTGGTCGGCCTCGGAGTTCAGCGCGAGAAGCCTGGCCGCGGTCGGCTCGATCGCGCTGCGCGCGACGTAGACGTCCGCGAGGGTCGCCCGGCCCAGCTGGAGCTGGAGCGCGGCGGGACGGGCGACCACCTCCGGTCCCGGGACGGTCACCCGCGCGCCCGTGCGCGATCCGCGGCGCAGCTCGATCAGGCCTTCGGCCTCGAGCACCCGGACGGCCTCCCGGAGCGTCGGCCGGGAGACGCCGAAGTGCTCCAGCAGCGTGGACTCGTGCGGGAGGAAGTCGCCGTCCTTTAGCTCGCCGTCGACGATCATGCGCCGGAGGCGCCGCGCGACGAGTTCCCCCATCTTGGGCGGCCGGACGTCGGCGGGGGGCATCGCAAGGGTTCCGCCTCGCCGTCCGGAGTCCGGCTCTGCCATCGCTGCGTCATCCTCCTTCGGCGGCGGTGACGGCCGCCGGCCACGATCTCTGCGTCACTCACAATAGCTACCGGCCGGTCGCGCGCGAGCCGTGGAAGCGTGTGTTCAGCCGGCCATGAGCCGGATCGACTCGGTCGCGTACGCGGCGCGGCGTCGCTCGCCGACCATGAACGCCGGGGTGGACAGGAACGCCAGGTCCGGCAGGACCTCTCGTGCCGCGAGCTGGTCGCGGGCGTCCGCGCGCGTCCCGGAGAGCGCGATCGCGTGCAGGATCTCGTCGGTCACGGCGGCGGCCATCGCGTCGATGTCGCCGCGCCGGAACGCCTCGCGGATCTCTGCCGTCTCCTTCTGCCAGCCGTGCAGGTCGGCGAAGGTGTCGTAGGTCTTGACGGTGAGATAGAACGCGATCTGGAGCCGGGCGTCGCGACGGGCGCGCTCGGGCTCGTCCTCGTTGATCGCCGTGATCAGCCAGCCCCAGCGGCGTGGCCCGGTGGTGGCGCGGCCGGCCGCCGAGGCGCCCTCCGCCAGTTCGGGGTTCACCACCTCCGACCACCAGCGATCGGTGAACAGGCCGTGTCCGAGGACGCCGTCCGCGACCTGCCCGGCGGTGCGGATCATCCGCCGGTTGAACGCTCCGAGCAGGATCGGGATGTCGAGCCGGCCGAGAACGGGCGCCTTGATCGCGGCATTGATCGGGTAGAACTCGCCCTCGTTGACCACCCGCTCTCCGTTCTCGGCGTGCAGGTAGGCGCGGACGGCGGCGACGAGGTCGGCCATCCGGCGCACCGGCTCGCTCGCCGGCACTGAGAACCAGTCGGTGTTCATCCGGCGGGTGCCCGAGCCGAGGCCGAGGAACAGCCGTCCCGGCGCCCGCTTGGAGAGCTGGCGGAGAGCGGAGGCGTGCACGAAGGGGGAGCGCGCGAAGGCATAGGCGATCCCCGGCCCCACCATGGCGCGTTCGGTCGCACCGACCATCTCGCCGGTCGTCAGGTACGCGTTGTGGTCGGCGAACTCGCCGGCGCAGAACGCCGAGGCGCCCGCCTTCTCGGCCTCCGCCGCCAGCTCCGCCCCGGGCCAGGGAAGTCCCCACTCCATCGGTCCGCCTCCTCGTCAGTCCTGTTCCTCTGGTAGATAACCTAGTAAACCATGTATGCTCCGTTCGAGTAGAACCAAGTTCGAATCAACACGCGAGGAGGATGGATGTCCACCGTCCAGACCGGAGTCGCGGGCACGTCCCGCGACACCGCGTCCGACACCGGGCCCGGCTGGCGGGCGCGGCTGGGCGACTTCCTCACGGCCCACCAGGGTCGCCCGCCCCGTGACAGGGCAGCCCGCCTCCAGTGGGCCAGGGACTTCCACGCGGATCTCGAAGAGGCCGGTCTCGCCGCGCCGGGCTGGCCGGCCGACGCCGGAGGCATGGCGCTCGGCCTCGTCGACCAGATCGCCTATCACCGGCTGATGACCAAGGCGCGGGCCCCGAAGCATCCCTGCGGGCTGTCGTTCATCGTCGCGCCCACCCTCATCAAGCACGGGACTCCCGAGCAGAAGGCGCGCTTCCTGCGGCCGCTGCTGCGCGCCGACGAGTTCTGGTGCCAGGGCTTCTCCGAGCCCGGCGCGGGCAGCGACCTGACCGCCCTGTCGACCCGCGCGGTGCGCGAGGGCGACGACTACCTCGTCACCGGCCAGAAGATCTGGACGTCGATGGCGGACCAGGCCGACTGGATGTTCGCGCTGGTCCGAACCGGTCCGCCCGAACCCGGTCCCGCCGGCATCAGCTATCTGCTCATCCCGATGGACGCGCCCGGCATCACCGTCCGGCCGCTGCGCGACATCAGCGGCGGCGCCCACTTCGCCGAGGTGTTCCTCGACGAGGTCCGCGTTCCCGCGGCGAACCTGGTGGGCGAGGAAGGCGGCGGCTGGGCCATCGCCCGCACGAGCCTCGGCCACGAGCGCGCGACCGCGTTCCTCTCCGACGAGTTCCGCTACCGCCGGATCGTGGACGAGCTGTTCTCCCTGGCTCTGACCACGGGTGAGGCCGATGACCCCGTGGTCCGCCAGGCGCTCGCCGGCCTCGAGGCGGCGGTGCGGGTGCTGGCGTCCAACAGCCGCCGCGCCCTGGAGGCCGTGCTCCGCGGAGACGATCCGGGGGCGGCCGCTTCGGTGAACCGGCTCGTCAAGTCCGAGTTCGACCAGCGGCTGCACGAAGTGGCGCTCCGCGTGCTCGGTCCGGCTGCGGTGCTCGGCCAGCGCGAGCCGTCCGCGCCCGAACACGGCCGCTGGACGTACGGATACCTGATGAGCCGGTCGTCGACGATCGGCGCGGGTACCGCGGAGATCCAGCGGAACACGATCGCGGAGAAGGTGCTGGGACTGCCCTCCCATCGCGACGATCCGCGGAGCGGGGGCGCCCGATGAGCGAGGCCGAGATCGAAGGCGAGCTGCGCGGCGCCATCGCCCGGCTGCTGCGCGACCGCTGCGGCATCGAGACCGTGGCCGCGCTGGCGGACGGTCCGGACCAGTGGGACGAAAGTCTGTGGCGCGCGCTCACCGAGGTGGGCGTACCGGGACTGCCCGTCGGCGAGGAGCACGGTGGCGGGGGAGCGGGTTTCGCGCTCGCCGCCGCTGCGCAGGAGGAACTGGGCCGCCGGCTGGCGCCCGTCCCGACCGTCTCGCTGGTCGCCGTGCAGGCCGCACTGATGGCCGCCGGATCCGACGTCGCGGAACGGTGGCTGCCGCGGCTGACGTCCGGTGAGGTCGTCGCCGCCGTCGCGACGGGGCGGACCGCGGACGGCTGGAGCGCCGCCGACGACGTCTGTGCGACACGCGGCCGCGATGGCTGGTCGCTCCACGGCCACGTGCCGATCGTCGCCGACGCCCCGGCGGCCGGGCTGCTCCTCGTCGCGTGCGTCACCGACGACGGAGACCCCGGTCTCTTCCTCACCGAGATCGACGCATCGGCCGGAGTGCACGCGCTGGAAGCGCTCGACCCGACACGCCCCCTCGGCGGCGTCACCCTGGACGGGCCCGCCGAACGCGTCACCGGGCCGTCCGGCCACGACACCGTGCTGGCCGCGGCGGAGAACGCCGCGCTGGTGATGCTGGCCGCCGACATGGTGGGCGTCGGTGCCGAGGCGACCGGCCTCGCCGTCGACCACGCCAAGACCCGCCACCAGTTCGGCCGTGCCATCGGTTCCTTCCAGGCGATCTCCCACCGCGCCGCCGACATGTTCGTGGCGGTCGAGTCGGCCCGCGCGCTGGTCGCCGCCGCGGCGGGCGCGCTCGACGAGGACCCCGGTTCCGCCGAGACCCGGATCGCCGTCCGGCTCGCCGCCGCGCAGGCCGTCGACGCGGCCGTCGCCGCCACCCAGGGCTGCGTGCAGATCCACGGCGGGATGGGCTTCACCTGGGAGCATCCCGCCCACCGCTACCTGCGCCGCGCCAAGGGCGCCGAGGCGCTGATCGCCTTTCCCGACCGCCTGCGCGAGCAGGCCGTGACCGCTGTGCTCCACAGCCGAAAAGAGGACTCCCATGCGTGACGCAGTGATCGTCGACGCGGTCCGTACCCCGGTCGGCCGCCGCAACGGCGCGCTGTCCGGCGTCCACCCGGTCGACCTGTCCGCGACCGTGCTGACCGCGCTGGCGGCGCGGACCGGCGTCGACCCGTCCCTGATCGACGACGTGATCTGGGGGTGCGTGCAGCAGGTCGGCGACCAGGCCAACAACATCGCGCGCAACGCGGTGCTGTCGGCCGGCTGGCCGGAGTCGGTGGCCGGCACGTCCGTGGACCGGCAGTGCGGATCGTCCCAGCAGACCGTGCACTTCGCCGCCGCCGGACTGATCGCCGGGCAGTACGACGTCGTCGTCGCCGGCGGCGTGGAGAGCATGTCCCGCGTACCGATGGGCACCTCTGTGCTCGACGGGAACCCGATGGGACCGGGCTTCGAGAAGCGTTACGGCATCGCCATGGCCAACCAGGGCATCGGCGCCGAGATGATCGTCGAGCGCTGGGGGATGTCCCGCGAGCGGCTGGACGAGTTCTCCCTCGCCTCGCACGCCAAGGCCGCCGCCGCGATCGACGCGGGCCGCTTCGAGAGCCAGATCGTCCCGGTCACGCTGGACGACGGGACCCGCGTCGACACCGATGAGGGCGTCCGGCGCGGCGGGACCCTGGAGTCGCTCGCCAAGCTGAAGCCGGCCTTCAAGGCGGACGGCACGATCCACGCCGGCAACAGCTCGCAGATCAGCGACGGCGCCGCGGGGCTGCTGATGACCACCTCCGAGAAGGCCGCCGAGCTCGGCCTGACGCCCCTCGCCCGCGTGCACACCGCCGTGATCGCCGCCGACGACCCGGTCATCATGCTGACGGCGCCGATCCCGGCCACCCGCAAGGCGATCGAGCGGAGCGGCCTGTCCCTCGACCGGATCGGCGTGTTCGAGGTCAACGAGGCGTTCGCGCCCGTGCCGCTCGCATGGCTGCACGACCTCGGCGCCGACGAGAAGGCCCTCAACGTCAACGGCGGCGCCATCGCCCTGGGGCATCCGCTCGGCGGCAGCGGGGCCCGGCTCATGACCACCCTCGTCCACCAGATGCGCGACTCGGGCACGACCTACGGACTCCAGACGATGTGCGAGGGCGGCGGCATGGCCAACGCCACCATCCTCGAGCTGCTGTGAAGGAGACTTCGGTGATCACTTCGGCGACCACGTCCGCGCTGGCCGCGCGGTTGCGCGGGCTGGACGACGTCGGCGGCGACGTCCCGGCCGTCGAGTTCGGCGGAGCCTGGGTCGCCTGGGGCGACCTGCGGCGCCTCGCCGCCCGGGCGTCCGCGGAGCTGGACGCCCTCGGCCTGGGCGAGGGCGCGCGGGTCGGGGTCGTCCTGGAGAACCGGCCGGAGTCGATCGCGCTGGTCTGGCTCGCCCTGACGACCGGCCGGTGCCTGACCGTCTTCAACCCGCTCCAACCGATGGAGCGGCTGACCGCCGAGATCGGCCGCGGCGCACCGCCCGTGCTGTTCGCCACGTCACGGTTCTGGGACGACCAGGCGTTCACGTTCGCGGCCGTGAAGGCGGGGGCCGCCGGGTTCGTCCTGGACGGCCCGGACGCACGGGCCGCCGAGCTCCCGTCCGTCCTCCACCCGGCGAGCCCCACGCGCACCGCGCCGGGGATCGCCGTCGAGCTGTCGACGTCCGGTACGACGGGGCCGCCCAAGCGGATCCCGCTGTCGTACCGGCAAATCGAGGCGGCGCTCGGCTCGGTCAACGGTCATATGGCGCCCGGGCAGCGCGAACGCGCGCCGTTCACCGGCGGGGTCAGCCTCATCACCACGCCGATGGTGCACATCGGCGGGCTCTGGGGGGCGGTGCAGGGCCTCGCGGAGACGCGCCGGCTCGTCCTGCTGGAGCGCTTCACCGTGGACGGCTGGAGGGACGCCGTGCGCCGGCACCGCCCGCGGATCGCTGGGCTGCCCCCGGCGGCCATCCGCAGCGTCCTCGACGCGGACGTCCCCGCCGAGGACCTGGAGAGCCTGCGGGCCATCACCGCCGGCGCCGCGCCGACCCCGCCGGAGCTGGCCGACGCGTTCCTCGACCGGTACGGCATTCCCGTCCTCGTCGTGTACGGCGCGACGGAGTTCTCCGGCGCCGTCGCCGGCTGGTCCCTGCGCGACCACGGCAAATGGTGGGTGCGCAAGCGCGGCAGCGTCGGCCGCCCGTTCCCCGGCGTCGAACTGCGGGTGACCGGTGAGGACGGCGCGCCGCTCGCCACCGGCGAGGTCGGCGTGCTGGAGATCCGGACGCCGCAGGCCGGCAGCGACGGCGACTGGATCCGCACGAGCGACCTCGCCCGAGTGGACGAAGACGGGTTCCTCTGGCTGCGCGGCCGCGCCGACGACGTGATCATCCGGGGCGGCTTCAAGGTGCTGCCGTCGACCGTCGTGACCGCTCTCGAACGGCACCCGGCGATCGCCGAGGCGGCGGTCGCGGGCGTCCCCGACCGGCGGCTCGGGCATGTGCCCGTCGCCGCGTTCGAGCTGGCGCCCGGCCACGAGGCGCCGGCCGGCGACGAGCTGCGCGCCTTCTGCCGCAAGGAACTGCTGCCCTACGAGGTCCCGGTGCGGTTCCTGCCCGTGGAAGCACTGCCGCGCGGAGTCTCGCAGAAGGTCAGCCGCACCGACCTGCTCGCCCTCTTCACCGGAGCCGAAGGGAAGTGACCGCGATGGAACGCGACGTATTCGAGGCCGATCACCGGGCGTTCCGCGAGGTCGTCCGGGACTTCGTCACCCGTGAGATGGCGCCGCACATGGAGCGCTGGGAGAAGGCGGGGATCGCCGACCGGGAGATCTTCACCGCGGCGGCGAAGGTCGGGCTGGTCGGGTTCAACGTCCCCGAGGAGTTCGGCGGGGGAGGCGTGGACGACTTCCGCTTCAACGCCATCGTCGCCGAGGAACTCGCCGCATCCGACGTCCACGGCCCCGGCTTCACCCTGCACAACGACGTCGTCGCGCCGTACCTGCTGAAGATGGCGAACGATGAGCAGAAGGCGCGATGGCTGCCGCCGTTCGCTTCCGGCGAGGAGATCTGGGCGATCGCGATGACCGAGCCCGGCACGGGCAGCGACCTGAAGGGCATCGCCACGACGGCGGTGTGCGACGGCGACGACTGGGTCATCAACGGCGCGAAGACCTTCATCTCGAACGGCATCAATTCCGATCGGGTCATCGTCGTCGCCAAGACCGACCCCGCGGGCGGCAGCAAGGCCTTCACCCTCTTCGTCGTCGAGCGGGGCATGGACGGGTTCACCCGCGGCCGCAACCTGGACAAGATGGGCCTGCACGCGCAGGACACGGCGGAGCTGAACTTCGACAACGTCCGCGTTCCCGCCGCGAACCTGCTCGGCGAGGAGGGCAGGGGCTTCTACCAGCTCATGACCAACCTCCCCGAGGAGCGGATGTCCATCGCCGTGTCGGCGGTCGCCGCCTCCCGCTCGATCCTCGACCAGACGATCGAGTACGCCAAGACGCGCACCGCGTTCGGGCAGTCGATCGGCTCCTTCCAGAACAGCCGGTTCCTGCTCGCCGAACTCGACACCGAGGTCGACATCGCTCAGGTGTTCGTCGACCGCTGCCTGCGCGCCTTGTCGACCAACGAGCTGACCCACGTCGAGGCGGCCAAGGCCAAGTGGTGGACGACCGAGCTGCAGCAGCGGGTCGTCGACCGCTGCGTGCAGTTGCACGGCGGGTACGGGTACATGAACGAGTATCCGGTCGCGAAGGCGTTCGTGAACGCCCGTATCCAGACCATCTACGGCGGCACCACCGAGATCATGAAGGAGATCGTGGGCCGCGCGCTGGGCGTCTGACACCCGCCGGCCAGGGGCCGGCATCACGGGACCGCCGCCGGACCGCCGCCACGGCGGTCCGGCTCAGCCGAGGAGGAGAACGACCGTGGAGTTCGGTGCCGGTACACCGCTGGAGGACTTCCGCCGGGAGGTGAGGGAGTTCGTCGCCGCGCACGCCCCCCGCTTCAAGGTGCGCGCCGGGGTGCGAAGCCCGGAGGACGAAGGCGAGCTGAAGGCGTCCCTGCGGTGGACGGCCGAACTGTACGCCGCCGGATACCTGGGCGCCGACTGGCCTGAGCGGTTCGGCGGGACCCCGGAGCATGACCCGCTCCGCGACGTTGTCGTCCGGGAGGAGATCGCGCGGGCCCGCGCCCCTATGCCCGGCTCCGGCAGCGACCTGGCCGCGCACGCCCTGATCGGGTTCGGCACGGAGGCGCAGAGACAGAAACACCTGCCGGCCATCCGGGACGGCGAGCAACTGTGGTGCCAGCTGTTCAGCGAGCCGGACGCCGGCAGCGACCTGGCCTCCCTGCGCACCTCCGCCGTCCGGGACGGCGACGACTGGGTGATCAACGGCCAGAAGGTGTGGACGACCAACGGGCACTGGGCCGACCTCGGCTACCTGCTCGCCCGCACGGACCCCGACGCTCCCAAGCACAAGGGCATCAGCGCCTTCGTGCTGGACATGCGGGCGCCCGGCGTCCAGGTGAGGCCGCTGCGCGAGCTGACCGGCACCTCCGACTTCAACGAGGTCTTCTTCGACCAGGTGCGCGTACCCACCGAGGCGATGATCGGGAAGCCCGGGCAGGGCTGGGCCATCGCCAACACCTCGCTCGCGCAGGAACGGCACGGGGTCGGCGCCTCGGTCGTCTCGGTGGAGATGGCCTGGGAGGACCTCGTCAAGACCGCCCGCACTCTGAAGATCGACGGGCGGCCCGCGATCGACCTGGAGGACGTCCGGCAGCAGCTCGCCGCCTTCCGCGCCGAGGTCGACGCCGTCGCGGCCCTGGCGCACGCGTCGCTGATGCGCTGGAGCGCGGGCAAGGACCGCATCACCGACGCGCCGATGGCCAAGCTCGGCTTCAGCGAGCTGAACCTGCGCCTCGCCGAGTACGCGGTGTCACTGCTCGGTGAGCGCGGCGTGCTGACGGAAGGCGACGACGAGGCCGTCGACGAGGGCCGCTGGCAGGACGCCTACCTGTACGCCCGCGCCTACACGATCGCGGGCGGCAGTTCCGAGGTCATGCGCAACATCATCGCCGAGCGAGGCCTCGGCCTGCCCCGAGAGCCACGCTGAGGAGGGACGGTGCACCTGTCGGAACTGGCCCGCCGGTACCCGGGCAAGCCTGCCGTCATCACCGCGGCCACCGGCGCGGTCGTCACCTACCGGGAGCTGGACGACGCGTCCATCCGGCTGGCCCGGCTTCTGGACCGGCACGGCATCGGCTACGGCGACCACGTCGCGCTACTGTTCGACAACACCGACGGCTACTTCACCGCGGCGTGGGCGTGCCAGCGGTCTGGTGTCCTCTGGACACCGGTCAACCACCACCTGACCGCGGACGAGGCCGCCTACATCGTCCGGGACTGCGGTGCCCGCGCCCTCATCGCCTCCGCAGGCCTCGGCGACCTTCCGAAGCAGGTCGCCGACGCCTCGCCCGATGTCGAACTGCGGCTGATGTCAGGCGGACCGGGAGGCGGCGGCTTCGCCGGTCTCGCGGAGGCCACCGCGTCGGAGGCGGCGGGGGAGCGCGGCGGCGAGCGCGAGGGCCACTACATGTTCTATTCGTCCGGGACGACCGGACGGCCCAAGGGCATCCTCCCCTCCTCGCAGGGCGAACCGTTCGGAACGGGCCTGCGCATCGACCACACCATGCCGCGGCTCTTCGGCTTCGACGACCGGACCGTCTACCTGTGCCCGGCGCCGCTCTACCACGCCGCACCGACCGGCTGGACTCTCGGCACCATGCGCAACGGCGGAACGGTCGTGATCATGGACCGCTTCGACCCCGAGCGCACGCTCGCCTTCATCGAGAAGTACCGGGTGACGCATGCCCAGTTCGTCCCGACGATGCTCGTCCGGATGCTGAAACTGCCCGACGGCGTCCGTGCGGGATACGACCTGTCGAGCCTGCGGATGGTCGTGCACGCCGCGGCGCCCTGCCCGGTCGAGGTCAAGCGGCGGATCATCGAGTGGCTCGGCCCGATCGTCCACGAGTACTACTCGGGCAGCGAGGGCAACTGCTTCTTCCTTATCGACTCCCACGACTGGCTCGCCCACCCCGGTTCGGTCGGCCGCCCCACGTTCGGCAAGGTGCATGTGCTTGACGACGCCCACCGCGAACTCTCTGAAGGCGAAGTCGGCACCCTCTGGTTCGAGGGGGCGCCCCAGTTCAGGTACCACAACGATCCGGGCAAGACCGCCGACGCCTTCGACGAACGGGGTTGGAGCACGCTCGGTGACGTGGGGCGGCTCGACGCCGACGGCTACCTGTACCTGGTCGACCGCCGCACGGACCTGATCATCACCGGCGGCGTCAACATCTACCCGCAGGAGATCGAAAACGTCCTGCTCCCGCACCCGGCAGTAGCCGATGTCGCGGTCATCGGTGTCCCCGACCCCGAACTCGGACGGCGCGTGCACGCTATCGTCCAGCCCGCGGACGCGTCCGCTGCGGGCCCGCAACTGGAGGCGGTGCTGATCGCGTATTGCCGCGAGCACCTCGCCCTCTACAAGACGCCGCGTTCCCTCGAATTCGTCACCGAACTCCCTCGCACCCCCACCGGCAAGCTGCTGCGACGCGTTCTGGTCGCCGCGGCCGAAGAGAGGCAAACATGAAGCTGAGTATGACTCTGCGGTACGCCGGCGACCCCGTGAAGACCATCGAGCAGGCCGCCGCCATGGAGCGCGTGGGCGTGGACGTCCTCTGGGTCGCTGAGGCCTATGGGTTCGACGCCCCGACCCTCATGGGGTACCTCGCTGCGCGCACCGACCGCGTCCAGATAGGCTCCGGCATCCTCAACGTGTACTCTCGCACCCCCGCGCTGATGGCACAGACCGCCGCCGGCCTGGACGCGATCTCCGGCGGTCGCGGAATGCTCGGTCTCGGTGCGTCGGGTCCGCAGGTCATCGAGGGGTTCCACGGGGTGCCCTATGAGCGGCCGCTCGCCCGTACCCGCGACGTCATCGAGATCGTCCGGCAGGGGTTGCGCCGCGAGCCGCTGCGCTACGAGGGCCGCACGACGACCGTCCCGCTCCCCGCCGACCGGGGAACCGGGCTCGGCAAGCCGCTGAAGCTGCTGACCAAGCCCCTCCGCGACTCCATCCCGATCTACCTGGCGGCGCTGGGCGCGAAGAACGTCGAGCTGGCGGCGGAGCTCGCCGAAGGCTGGCTTCCGCTGTTCTACCTGCCCGAGCGGGCGAAGGAGACCTGGGGCGAGGCCGTGGAGGCGGGAAAGGCGCGCCGCGATCCAGAGCGCGGCGCTCTGCAGGTCGTGGCGGGCGGCATCCTCGCCATCGGCGAGAACCGCGATGAACTGCGTGATCTGGCTCGCCCGCACCTGGCGCTCTACGTCGGCGGGATGGGTGCTAAGGGGCGTAACTTCTACAACGACCTGGTCCGCCGGTACGGCTTCGAGAAGGAGGCCGAGCAGATTCAGGAGCTCTACCTCTCCGGACGTAAGGCCGAGGCCATCGCGGCCGTCCCGGACGAGCTGATCGACATGACGAACCTGATCGGCCCGGAGTCCTTCGTCCGTGAGCGCATCGCCGCCTACCGCGAATCGGGGGTCACGACGCTCAACCTCGACCCGGCTGGACCGGACCCGGTGGGCGCGATGGAGAAGGTGCGCGGATGGCTGTAGACGCCGTGGGCGCCGACATCGCCTCGCTGGTGCTGCGAATATCGGTCGGTGGCACCCTCATCGCCCACGGCTGGAACCATGCCTTCGGCGGGGGCAAGATCGAGGGCACCGCGGGCTGGTTCGAGTCCATGGGGCTGCGCCCGGGGCGCCTGCACGCCCTGATGGCGACGGGCACCGAACTGGGCGCCGGGCTGCTGCTGATCCTCGGCCTGCTGACGCCCTTCGCCGCGGCAGGCGCGGTCGGGACGATGGCCGTCGCCCTCATCACCGCCCATCTGCGCAACGGCTTCTTCATCTTCCGGCCCGGGCAGGGCTATGAGTACGTCATCATGATCATTCTCGTGGCATGCGGCCTCGGAGCTCTGGGCGGCGGTACGGTGTCCCTCGACCGGGCCCTGACCATCTCGGACGACCTGTCCGCCTGGACCGGGCTGATTATCGCCGCCGGAGCAGGACTCCTGGGCGCCGCCCTTCTCCTGGCGGCCTTCTGGCGCCCCCGCCGCTTGGCCGAGCAGGACTGAGTGCCCGGCTCGGGGCATCAGAGGGAGTCTTGGAGCCAGTCCGATAGGGCGTCCAGGTGCCGGGCCAAGCGGTGCCGGGCCAGGCTCCCATCGCCGGCGACAACCGCGTCGGCGATCTTCTGGTGAGTCGCCGCCGAGCGTTCTCGGTACTCGTCGTTCCCGGGCAGCCTTAGTGGAGTCGTGGCGGCCAGTACGGCGGTGAAAAGGGTCAGCAGGCGGTTGCCGCTCAACCGCGCCAGCGCCACGTGCAGGTCCGCATGGGCACGGTGGCGTACTTCGGCGACTCGTTCGTGGTCGAGGGCCGCCACCACCTCCAGCCGCTGGGCCGTAGCAGCCGGATCCGCGGCACGGGCTGCCGCCAGTTCGATCGCCTTGAGCTCAACGGCCGTTCGCACCTCGAACAGGTCGGTGGCCTTCACCTTCAGATAGCGCAGGTACAGTGCGAGAGCCTCGACGACCCTGGCCGGGTCTGGCGCGAGCACCAGGAGCCCGCCGCCCGGTCCCTGCCGCATCCGCGCGACCCCGTTGTGCTCGAGAATGCGCACCGCCTCGCGGAAGACGGCCCTGCTCACGCCCAGCTCCTCGCACAGCGTCGGCTCGTTTCCGAGGATCTCCCCGGTGGGCCAGCCGAGCCGGTGTATCTCCTGCCGGACGATCAGCGCCACCTTCTCGGGCAGTTTGGCGGAGGTCGAGTCCGCGCCCGCCTGGGCGAGCCGTTCGCGGAGTGGCAGTGCCGGCGCGACGCCATAGCGGGCGGCTCGCGGCTCGCGAACTCTGAGGAGCCAGGTCCGCTCGCCTTGAAGATGGCTGCGGACGCGCCGTTCGGCTTTGACCTCGTCACCGGACACGATCGCCTCGGCAATGGCACGCAGCGCTCTGCTCCGTTCGGCGGAACTGCTCTCTCCGAGTTCGTAGTCATCGGTTGGAGGACCGGCGAGGACACCGGTCACCCTGGTCAGCGTCGGGATGAAGATCGACAGCACCGGGTTGGCGCTGGCCCGCGCGATCGCGACGCTGAGCGGTCGGGCCACGGTGTCGGTGGCGGCAACGTCGCGCAGGTGTGCGATGTCGTCCTCACCGATACGGCGGGCCGCCAGTCGTGCGGCCAGCACTTCCAGCGTGATGCGGGCCTCGTACAGTTCCTCGACGGACACGTCCGCGAAGTGGAAGAAGGCGGCCACCGACTCGGCGACCGCGGCGCCCGCCGGCGCCCGCACCACCAGACCGCCGCCTCTGCCGCGTCGCATCGCCGCGACTTGTTTGTACTCCAGGATGCTGATCGCCTCACGGACCGCCGCACGCGAAACCCCGTAGCGGTCGATCAGTTCCGCCTCGGCGCCGAGCACCTCGCCGACGGGCCAGCCGCGATCGATGATGTCGTCCTCGATGCGCCGGGCCACCTGCTCGGCGAGTTTGCGTCGTGGCTCCGCGGGGGCCGCCTCCTCGCGCACCGTCACTTCGGGCCCCCCAGTCGCTGTCTCCCGGTCGGGGGAAATCGTAGCGAGCATCTTGGCGGGATGGATTAAACATGCTACTAATTTTGCCAAGAGAGACCTGCATCACGAGATGACCGTCGCCATGCCCGGTCGCCGGAGTGGTGCGTGAACCTGTCCGCCGATCAGCTTCATGCCGCTGAGTGATACTGCTCAAGCGCGCCTGCCGCTGACTCTGCGGGGAGAGGTGGCCTGATGGGGCCGATAACGGACCATGCGTCGAAAGACTCGGACGCCCAGTCGATCCTCTGCAAAATAGTGAACCAAATAGCGCTGATCACGCTCAACCGACCAAGCCGTCTCAATGCCCTCACACCCGAGATGCGTGAGGCGTATCTGGAGACGCTCGACCGCGCCGACCGCGACGCGGACGTCCGGGCCATCGTGGTCACGGGCGCCGGGCGGGCCTTCTGCGCCGGCGCCGACCTCACCGCGTTGGAGGGGCTGGACGCCGCGAAGATGCGGTCGCGCATGCAGGACCAGAAGGTCCCGTTCGACCGGGCGCTGCGGCTCGGCAAGCCGCTCATCGCCGCCGTCAACGGCGCCGTCGCCGGGATCGGCATGGCTCATGTGCTCATGGCCGACATCCGGTTCGCCGCGCCCGAGGCCAGGTTCACCACCGCGTTCGCCCGGCTCGGGCTGACCGCCGAGGGCGGGACGGCCTGGCTGCTGACCCGCCTGGTCGGCACGGCAAGGGCCATGGACATGCTTTGCTCGTCCCGCATGGTCGGGGCGGAGGAGGCCGAACGCATCGGCCTCGTCCAGTGGATCGTTCCTGCCGACGAGCTGCTCGATCGGGCGCTCGCCTACGCCGTCGTCCTCGCCGGGAACTCCGCGTACTCCCTGGCCCGCATGCGCGAACAGGTCTACTCCGCCTGGGAACAGGACTGGCCGTCCGCCTACGAGCACTCCCAGCAGTTCGTCTACGAGAGCCTCGATCGCCCCGAGTTCACCGAGCTCGCCGCACGCCGCAAGGCCGAGCGCGAGAGCCGTGCGGCAGATGCCAGCACGGCATCCGCTTGAACTTTCCTCGGCCGAGCCTTCCGCGCCTCCCGCGGCGCCTTCCCATCCCAGCAGCGCATGAAGGAGTTGCAACCGTGACCCAAACGGCGACCGAGACGCCCGCCCGTCCGGCGACGCTCACTCCGCTCGTCTCGCCGCGTTCGATCGCGGTGGTCGGCGCGTCCGACCAGCCGGCCCGCATCGGCGGACGCATCCTCGCCCGCCTCAAGGAGACCTACGGCGGCGGAATCTTCCCGGTGAACAGCTCCCGCACGACCGTGCAGGACCTGCCGGCCTTCCCCGACATTTCCGCGGTTCCCGAGCCGGTCGACCTCGCCATCGTCGCCGCGCCGGGCCCTGCGGTCCCGCAGATCGCCCGGGACGCCGCCGCGCAGGGCGTCGGTGCCCTGCTCGTCCTGTCGGCCGGCTTCGGCGAGGTCGGTGAGGAGGGACGCCGCGCTCAGGACGAGCTCGTGGCGATCGGCAGGGCGTCGGGGATGCGGATCTGCGGTCCGAACTGCATCGGCATCATGAACCTGACGATCGGGCTCCGCGCGGTCTTCTCCACCATCACCGGCGTCCCGCAGGAGACGGGGAACTTCGGCATCGTCAGCCAGAGCGGCGGCTTCGGCATGGGGATGTTCGAGACGGCCCAGCAGTCCGGGCTGGGCGTGTCCTACATGCTCGCCACAGGTAATGAAGCGGACGTGACCTGCGGTGAGATGGTCGCCCACCTGGTCGAACAGCCTGATGTGCAGGTCGTCGGCCTCTTCATGGAGGGGGTGCGCAAGCCCGGCACGCTCATGGCCGCGGCACGCCGCGCGGTCGAACTGGGCAAGCCGATCCTCGCCGTTCGCACTGGCCGGTCCACGGTCGGCGCCCGGGCTGCGGCCAGCCACACCGGCGCGTTGTCCTCCGCCGACGACGTGGTTTCGGCCGCTTTCGAGGCGGCGGGCATCATCCGGGTGGACGGGCCGGCCGAACTAGTGGAGTTCGCCCGTGTCTTCTCGGCCGGACGCCGACCGCGCGGCAGGCGCCTCGCGGTCATTACCTCCAGTGGTGGCGCGGGCGTGTTGATGGCCGACGCCGCGGAAAGCGCCGGACTGGAGATGCCGAGTCCGGCCGGGTCCCTTGAGGGCGAACTCGCTTCGCTGGTGCCTTCATTCGGGTCGATCGCCAATCCCATCGACCCGACCGCACAGATCGTCAACGACCAGTCGATGCTCCGGGAGCTGTTCACCAAGGTCGCCGCGGCGCCGGACTATGACATGGTCGTCGTCGCCGGCGCCGCGCGGGGCCTGGGATCCCAGCTCCGCGACACGATGCAGGCGGCGAACGAGGCCACCCCTAAGCCGTTCGCGGTGTGGGCGAGCCAGCCGGACGTCGCGCGCGACCTCATGGGACGCGGCGTCACGGCCTGCCATGACCCCAATCTGCTGATTCGTGCCATGGGGGCACTGGCCCGGTACCAGGAGAGCCGCGAGCGCCTGCTGAAGGAACCCGCTCGCCCGGAGGGCGGTGTTCCAGCCCGGGATGCGCCTTCGCGCTCGCTCGCCGAGCACGTCTCCCGGCGTTATCTGACCGAGGCCGGCATCCCGGTGCCCCCCGAGCGGATCGTGGTCGACGCCGCGGAAGCAGAAGCCGCCGCGGCCGAGCTCGGCGGCCGGGTCGTGATGAAGCTCAGCGCCGGATGGCTCACCCACAAGAGCGAGCACGGTGCCGTACGGGTCGGTCTGTCGGACCCTGTCGAGCTCCGAGCGTCGTTCGAACAGCTCACCGGCGTGGCGGAGACATTGCGCCCCGATGGCGCGCCCGCCGCCGAAGTCCTGGTGCAGCGGATGGCCGAGCCGGGCCCGGAGCTGGTCTGCGGCCTTTTCACCGATCCGACTTTCGGGCCGGTGATCACGGTGGGGCTCGGCGGGACGCTCGTCGAGATCACCAGGGACAGGCGGCTGGGACTCGCTCCGGTCAGCCGGGCGGAGGCCGAGCGGCTCGTCGGCGAGCTCTCCGGAGGACGTCTGGTCGGTGCGGCTCGCGGACTCACCCGCGAGCAGGCCACCGGCGTGGCCGATGTGCTCGTCACGCTCGGGGAGATCGCCCGCAGCCATCCCGAGGTCCGCGAACTCGAGCTGAACCCGCTCATCGTCGGCCCGTCGGGCGTCGTCGCGGTGGACGCCCTCGCGGTGGTGGCGGGAGACGGGCCATGCTGAGGACGGTCGTCATCCGGCTGCTGGCGATGATCCCGCTGGTCTTCCTCGTGGCGACGGGGGTCTTCTTCCTCAGCCAGCTGTCCGACGTCGACCCCGCCGAGAACATCGTCGGGCCCGACGCGTCCGCCACCCAGGTTGCGGCGGTCCGCGCCGAACTGGGCCTGGACCGTCCCGTGCTGGAGCAGTACACCGACTGGCTGTCCGGAGCCGTCCACGGTGATCTCGGCCAGTCGCTCTACACGAAGGCCGACGTGGCGACCTCGCTGATGCAGTCGCTCCCGGTCACGCTCTCGCTGACCTTCGGTGGGCTGCTGGTCGGACTGCTGCTCGGCGTGCCGTCGGGGATATGGAGCGCGCTGCGCGCGGGCCGCGCCGGAGACAAGGCGATCAGCCTGGTCGCCACGGTCGGGCAGGCGGTGCCCGGCTTCTGGCTGGGACTCCTACTGATCTTCGCGTTCGCGATCCGGATGCCCTGGTTCCCGTCCATCGGGTATGTCCCGATCGACCAGGACCCCGCCGGCTGGCTGCGCAGCCTGACACTGCCCTCGATCTCGCTCGGCTTGGTCGCCGCGGCCGCGATCTCCCGGCAGACCAGGTCCAGCATGATCGGCGTCCTGCAGGAGGAGTACGTGCGGACGGCGCTGAGCAAGGGCCTGTCCAAGCGCCGCGTCGTCGTCAAGCATGCGCTGAAGAACGCGGCCGTGCCGATCGTCACGGTCCTCTCCTTCCAGGTGACGACCTTGCTCGGCGGCTCGATCGTCATCGAGCGGCTGTTCGCCATGCCCGGCCTCGGGCAGCTGGCTATCAACGCGGTGCTGCGCCGCGACCCCGATGTCATCCAAGGGATCGTCGTGCTCACCGTCATCGTGGTCGTCCTCGTCAACGTGCTGCTCGACCTCTCCTATGCATGGCTCAATCCCAAGGTGCGTGCGGTATGACCGAGGCGCTCGCGACCGAGACGACCGGCGCCTCCGGGAATACGGAGCGCTCCCGGGCACGGCTGACCGCCCGCCTGCTGCGTTCGAAGGCGACGTTGTTCTGGGCGGCCGTGGTCCTGCTGGTCGCGATCTGCGCGGTACTCGCCCCGCTGATCGCCCCGTACGACCCGCTCAAGGGCGACATCCGTGACGGGCTGCTCGACCCGTCAGCCCACCACTGGCTGGGAACCGACAAACTCGGCAGGGACGTGCTGTCCCGCCTGCTTTACGGGGCACGGACAGCGCTTCTGTCGGCCGTCGAGGCGGTCGGCATCGCCGCGGTGATCGGTATCCCGCTCGGCCTGCTGTCGGGCTACCTCGGCGGCTGGACCGACCGGATCCTGATGCGGATCGTCGAGGGGGTCATGTCGGTGCCGTTCCTGGTGCTCGCCATCGCGCTGATCTCCGTACTCGGGCCCGGCCTGTGGAAATCCATGGCCGTCGTCGGCGTCGTATACGCGATGACCCTGGTACGGCTCGTCCGCGGCGAGGCGCTGGCCGCCCGCGAGGAGCTCTACGTCGACGGGGTCCGGGTGGCTGGCGCCGGGAGCGGAAGGATCGTCCTCCGGCACATCCTGCCCAACATCACCCCGCCGCTGATCGTGCAGATCACGCTGATGATCGCCGGAGCGATCATCGCGGAGGCCACGCTCTCCTTCCTCGGACTCGGCGCGCAGGCCGGTGACGCGAGCTGGGGCTCGATGCTGTCGGACGCGCAGGCGAGCATCCGCGAGAGCTTCTTCCTGGCACTGCCGCCGGGGTTCGCGATCCTGTTCACGGTCCTGGCGTTCAACCAGGTCGGGGACGGGGTCCGCGACCTGTTCGCGCGGGAGGCCAAAGCCGGCTCGCTGGGCGTGAATCCGGTGCTGAGAGCCACCGGC
Source organism: Spirillospora sp. NPDC000708 (assembly GCF_040299565.1). Lineage (NCBI taxonomy): Bacteria > Bacillati > Actinomycetota > Actinomycetes > Streptosporangiales > Thermomonosporaceae > Spirillospora > Spirillospora sp. NPDC000708. The sequence continues at coordinate 266,452 of NZ_JBEPCJ010000002.1, read as the reverse complement.
CACGGGGAGACGCCACCGGCGGGCGCCACCGTGGACGACCCCGTCCTGAGCGTCCGCGACCTCACGGTCTCGTTCCCGCAGCCGGGTGCGGGGCGGGTCACGGTCGTGCAGGGAGTCTCCCTGGACGTCGGCAGGGGGGAGATCGTCGGCCTGGTCGGCGAGTCCGGCAGCGGGAAGAGCGTCACGGCGATGTCGCTGCTCGGCCTCGTTCCCGATCCGGGACGGGTGCGGGCGACGTCCATCCGCCTGGACGATCGGGACCTGGCCGGGCTGACGTTCGACGAGTTGCGCAAGGTGCGCGGCGGCGAGGTCGGCGTGGTCTTCCAGGAGCCGATCGCCAGCCTGAACCCCGCGTACCCAGTGGGAGACCAGGTCGCCGAGGTGCTCCGCGAGCACGAGGGGCTGAGCCGGGCGAAGGCGCGTGAGCGCGTGGTGAACCTGTTCGACCAGGTGCACATACCGGACCCGGCCGCGCGCCTCGGCGACTATCCGCACCAGTTCTCGGGTGGCATGGCGCAGCGCGTGATGATCGCGATGGCGCTGGCCTGCGGCCCCCGGCTGCTGGTCGCGGACGAGCCGACCACCGCACTGGACGTCACCGTGCAGGGGCAGGTGCTCGACCTGCTGCTGGAACTGCGTGAGCGGACCGGCATGTCCATCCTGGTGATCACCCACGACCTCGGTGTGGTCGCCGACGTCGCGGACCGCGTCGCCGTGATGTACGCCGGGCAGCTCGTCGAGTGCGGGCCCACCGAGGAGGTCTTCCGCCGGCCGTCGCATCCGTACACCGAGGGCCTGTTGACCTCACTGCCGCGCAATGTGCGCCGTGCAGGCCGGTTGCCGTCGATTCCGGGCGTGGTGCCGCCACCGAGCGCGTGGCCCGAGGGCTGCCACTTCGCGGCGCGATGCGCGCACGCTCGGCCGGAATGTGCGGCCGGGCCGATCGAGTTGGCGGCCGGAGGACGGGACCGAGCGGTCCGCTGCGTCCGTTCGAGAGAGCTCACCCTGACCGGCGTCCGTGCGCTCGACGTCGCCCCATCCGCCGCGTCTTCGGCGTCCGTCCGGATCGAGAAGAAGCCATGACGATCACGAAGGGCAGCTCCGCCGCGGCCGGCGCCGACCTGCTGCGGGTGCGGAATCTGACCGTCACGTTCGCTGGACGCCGCAGCGCCACCTGGCGGCGGCCCGGCGCGGTGGTCGCCGTCAACGATCTGGACCTCGACCTCACGTCCGGAGAGACACTCGGACTGGTCGGCGAGTCGGGGTCGGGGAAGTCCACCACGGCGCGGGCGATTCTCCGGCTGCTGCGACCGTCCGGAGGAACCATCGAGGCCGCGGGGTTCGCGGTCGGCGCGTTCGGGCGGCGCGTGCCGCTGGAGTACCGCCGCGCCGTGCAAGCGGTGTTCCAGGATCCGCTGGGTTCCCTCGACCCGACCAAGGTGATCGGAGACATCCTCGCCGAGCCCCTGGCCGTCCACTTCGGCCTGCGCGGGACGGAACGGGACCGGCGCGTGGCCACGCTCCTGGACCAGGTCGGGCTCGCCGGTCATCACCTCCGCCGCTACCCCTACGAGTTGTCGGGTGGGCAACGGCAGCGGGTCTCGATCGCTCGCGCGCTGGCGGTCGAGCCGAAACTGATCATTCTGGACGAGCCGGTGAGCGCACTGGACGTGTCCGTGCAGAGCCAGGTCGTCAACCTCCTGGAGGACGTTCAGGAACGCACCGGTGTGGCGTACCTGTTCGTCGCGCACGACCTCGCCGTCGTGCGGCACGCCTGCGACCGGATCGCCGTGATGTACCGAAGCCGCATCGTGGAGGAGGGCCCGGCCGACCGGATCTGCGAGGCCCCGGCGCACCCCTATACCGAGGCCCTGCTGGCGGCCGTCCCGGATCCCGACCCGGCCCGCCAGCGCATCCAGCGGACCCGGCGACGAGAAATGCGCGCGACCGCTCCCGCCGGCGCCGTCCCGGCGGCCGGGTGCCCGTTCGCCTCCCGATGCCCTCACCGGATGCCGGTGTGCACCGAATCCTTCCCCGACTGGAGCCCTGTCACGGGCGGCGGCCGAGTGGCCTGCCACCTGCACAGCGGTTCACCTACCACCCCGGAGGAGACATGACGATCCGGAACCCGGCCATGGGCCGAGCGCTCGCGGCGGCGGCCGCGCTCGCGGCGGCCCTCGCATTGACCGCCTGCGGTGGCGGCGCGACAGGAGGCGGGGCCGCGGGCTCGCTGATCGACAGCACCGGTGCGCCCGCCTCGCCCACCGGCACGCTGCGCTTCGCCGCGTGGCAGGAGACGCCATCGATGGATCCGGCGCGCACCACCACACAGAACGGCGCGCTGATCTTCCCTGAGTACGACACGCTCACAGTCGTCGACGACAAGTTCGACCCGAAGCCGTGGCTGGCGACGTCCTGGTCCCAGCCCGACCCCCGGACGTGGGAGTTCAAGCTCCGCTCCGACGTGACCTTCCACGACGGCTCCAAGTTCGACGCCGAGACCGTCAAGCTCAACCTCGACCGGGCCAGGAAGGTCACCGGCGGCCCGTACACCAACATCTACGCCCCGATCACGTCGGTGAAGGTCGTGGACCCGGCCACGGTGGACGTGTCGTTCTCCGAGCCGCAACCCGATTTCCCCTACAGCATGTCCACGGTCGCCGGAGCGATGATCAGTCCGAAGGCGATCAGGGAAGGCACGGACCTGACCCGCACGGCGGCGGGCAGTGGCGGCTGGATCTGGCAGAAGGACGCCCACAAGGAGGGCGCCGAGCACGTCTACAAGGCGAACCCGAACTACTGGAACAAGGCCGCCGTCCGGGCGCAGACGATCGACGTGAAGATCATTCAGGAGGACAACGCCCGGCTGAACGCCGTGCAGACAGGCCAGATCGATGTGATGGGGACGCTGCAGCCGGGCCAGATGCAGCCGGCCCAGTCCGCCGGCCTCAGGGTGCTGTCCGACTTCACGTTCACCGGCACGTTTCTGATCATGGACCGGAGCGGGAAGAAGGTGCCGGCCTTCGCCAAGCCGCAGGTCAGGCAGGCCATCGGCCTGCTGCTGGACCGGGACGCCTACAACAAGGCGCTGCTATCGGGCAAGGGCGACTCCAAGGGTGGCGGTTTCGCGGCGCCGGGCTCGCGCTGGTACGACGCCTCGCTCGACTCGCTGAACAGGCCGGACACCGCGAAGGCCAAGCAGCTGCTCGCCCAGGCCGGCTATCCGAACGGCTTCACCTTCGAGGTCGGCAACGCCCCGGTCATCCGGCAGATGAACGAGACCATCGCGCAGCTGCTGAAAGAGGGCGGCATCACGATGAAGATCACCGATGTCGCCGACGGCCAGTACACGGCGGAGGTCCGCAAGGGGCGCTTCCCGGCGGGCTACTTCGTGCCGACCTCCATCGACCCGTACCAGTGGTGGAGCCGGACGATCTCCAACAACGGCATCTACAACTCCTTCGGGCTGAAGGATCTCGCCGACCTGGAGAGCGTCTACGACGAGGCCCGTGCGATGACCGGAGACGACGCTCGGAAGCCGCTGATCAGCCGGTTGCAGAAGGAGACCGTCGAGCGCGGTGTCGCGTTCCCGCTGAGCCAGAATCCGCGGGCGGCTGCCCTCACGCCCTCCGTGCACGCCTCGCAGCAGCCGATCTTTGCGCCGGAGGACATAGCCCCGCGCCCTTACTTCCTCTGGACAAAGTAATCTATGTTCACGAAGTCATCTAAGTGGATGTGGGCTGAGTGGACGAACTGACTCCGACGGCATGGCTGTTCGACGTGGACGGCACCCTGCTGGACTCCGTGACCGGCACGTCCTTGCGCCCGATGGCCAGGGAGTTGCTCGGCGGCCTGGCCGAGCGGGGCGTGCCCGTGCTGCTCTGGAGCGCGGGCGGCGCCGATTACGCGCGCCGCCGCGCCGACGGAGCGGGCATCGCCGGATACGTCGCGGCCGTGCACGAGAAGGAGCGGCGGGACGGTGACGGCCGCTGGGTCCTACCCGACCTGCCGCCGGAGCACACCCCGGCCGTCCTCGTCGACGACCAGCCGGACGAACTTCCCCCGGCCGGGGAGGTGCTGGGGGTCTCGCCGTACGTCGGCCCGAATCCGCGCGACACCGGACTCGCCGCACTGCTGGTAAGGCTTGCGCCTTCCAGCGAGTCGGTCCGAGTGCTCGAACGAAGGGAACCCATGAACGACGTCGGCACCGATTGCGAGCGGCCCCTGTCCGCACGGCTGCGCCGGATGATCGCCATCGATCCTTCGGCGACCGCCCTCACCTTCGGTGAGCGGACCTATCCGTGGTCCTTCCACCGCGAGGCGATCGAGGATCTGGAGCACCTGCTGGACGGGACGGAGGCAAGGCGCATCGGCATTGTGCTGCGCAACCGTCCCGCACACGTGGCGGCACTGATCGCCGTGCTGGCGACGGGGCGCGAGGTCATCACGCTCAGCCCCTTCCACGGTGACTCCGGGCTGGCCGAGGACATCGCGGGACTCGCTCCGCAGGCCGTCATCGCCGATCCCCAGGACTGGGTCAGGGAGGGCGTCGCCGCCGCGGCGCGGGGGGTGCGAGCGGTCGCGATCGAGACCGGCGACGCCCGCGCCCTCATCCGGCACGCGACCGACTGGACTCCGGATCCGCGCCAGGCCGAGGCATCCGACGTGGCGATCCTGATGCTCACCAGCGGGACTACCGGCAAGCCGAAGCGGGTCGAGCTGACCTACGACCGGTTCACCGCGGCGTTCAACGCCGCCGGCACGGGCGCCGCGATGGACGCGGAGGCGCGCCTGCGCCCCGAGACCGGCATCCTGTGGGCGTCCCTCGTGCACATCGGCGGCTTCTATTTCGCGGTGAGCGCCGTCCTGGAGGGACGGGGCACGGCGCTGATGGAGCGGTTCGACGTCGAGACCTGGACGGCTCTCGTCCGCGAGCACCGACCCAAGATCATCGGGCTGCCGCCAGCGGCCATGCGCATGGTCATGGACGCCGACGTTCCGCTCGACGTGTTCGACGGTGTGCGCGGGGTCCTGTCCGGCACCGCGCCGCTGGACCCCTCCGAGGCCGAGCGCTTCGAGGCCCGCTACGGCGTCCCCGTGCTGACCAACTACGGCGCCACCGAGTTCGCCGGTGCCATCGCCGGCTGGCATCTGAAACTGCGCCGTGAATGGGGCCATCTGAAGAAGGGCAGTGTCGGGCGCCCCCACCCGGGCATCGAGCTGCGCATTGTCGACCGCGAGAGCGGAACTCCGCTGGACACCGGCGAGATCGGAGTCCTGGAGGCGCGCGGGGGCCAGCTTCCGGGCGATGGATGGATGCGCACCACCGACCGGGCCTCCCTGGACGCGGACGGCTTCCTGTTCATCCACGGCCGTGCCGACGACGCCATCAACCGGGGCGGTTTCAAGATCGTTCCGAGTGTCATCGAGGACGCGCTCAAAGCGCATCCGGCGGTCGCCGACGCCTGTGCAGTCGGACTGCCCGACGAGCGGCTCGGCGAGGTTCCGGTCGCCGCGGTCAGCCTTCGTGCCCCGGCCGGGGCCGCGGAACTCCGCGACTGGATGGCAGGCCGGCTCGCCCGCTACCACCTGCCCACCGACATCAAGATCGTGGACGAGCTGCCGCGCACCCCGTCCATGAAGATCAGCCGCCCGGACGTCCGGGCCCTCTTCGTCACCGAAAGGACCGCCTGATGAGCGAGACGACCGATGAGCGCACCAAGGAGGAGTTCGAGCAGGCGACCTCCGCCGAGCTGGACGAGGCCGACGTCGAGAAGGACCGCGCGATCGTCGGCCGCGACTGGGCGAGCCGCTCCCAGGAGTTCCTCGGCACCGCGACCCCGGAGGCCATCCGCAACTTCGCCAACGGCTACGGAGACGACAACCCGCTCTTCACCGACCCGGAGTACGGGCGGGGCACCCGCTGGGGCGGGCAGATCGCGCCGCCGATCATGGCGGCGATCCTGAACGCGCCGCTGCGCGGTGAGCGCCCGTCCAAGCAGGAGCGAGGCGGTAGCTACCGCGGTATCCACGCGTTCGTGTCGGGAGGCACGTGGGACTGGTACCGGCCGATCCGGCCCGGCGACACCCTCTACAGCTTCGGCGGCCTGGAGTCGGTCGAGGTCAAGCGCTCGGAGTTCGCCGGACGATCGGTCGTCAAGGTGAACCGCGAAGTCAAGATGAACGGGAACGCCGAGGTCGTCGGCGTCTACCGCACCCTGGTCATCTACACCGAGCGGAAGAAGGCCCGGGAGCGGGGCAAGTACAAGAACATCGAGGACCCGAACTACACCGACGAGGACCTCGCCAAGATCGACGAGATCTATGCGGCGGAGAAGCCGCGCGGCCGAGAGCCGCGCTACTTCGAGGACGTCAAGATCGGTGAGGCGCTCCCGCCGATGGTGAAGGGCCCGCTGACCACCACCGACATGGTCGTCTTCCACGCCGGCGGCTACGGCTTCGTCCCGTACGGCTTGAAGACCGGCCGGCTCGCCTACCAGAACCGGCAGCGGATCGCCCCGTTCTACATCAAGAACGACTACGGCGTCCCGGACGTCGCGCAGCGCGTCCACTGGGACTCCGCTTGGGCACAGGCCATCGGCAACCCCCGTGCCTACGACTACGGCGTGCTCCGCGAATGCTGGGCCCACCACTACCTGACGGACTGGGCCGGCGACGACGCGTGGGTGGTCGCGCAGCACGACGAGATCCGCAAGTTCAACTACCAGGGCGACGCCCAGTTCCTGTCGGGCGAGGTCACCGGTAAGGACGACCGGGACGGGCGTTGCCTGGTCGACATCGCGTTCAAGGCCACCAACCAGCGCGGCGAGGACACGATGAAAGGCACTGCCACCATCGCGGTGCCGAGCCGCGAGCAGGGCCCGGCGCTGCTGCCGGAGGTTCCCGCCGAGCTGCAGCGCAAGGCGATCGAGATGATGGCCCGGCACGGCGAACTGCTGCGCGAGGACCGGCGATGACCGCCGATGGCGACACCGGAATCCGTCACGCCCTCACCGAGGACATGCTGCGAATCACCTTGGCGCGTCGAGAGAAGGCGAACGCCCTGCGCCGCGAGGAGATGACCGTCCTCCTCGAGATACTGGAGCGGGCGGCGGCGAGCGGCGACGTACGGGCCGTGCTCATCGACGCCGAAGGCCGGAACTTCTGCGCCGGTGCGGACCTCGTGACCGCCAACGCTCCGAGCGGCGGGAAACCACCGCTCGGTTCGATGATCCGCTCACTGAACGCGACCGCACATCGGCTGATCCAGACGCTGTGGGACTTCCCGGCCCCGACGGTCGCGGCCGTCCAGGGCCGGGCCGCCGCGCTCGGGCTGAACATCGCGCTGGCGACCGATTTCGTGGTGGCCGCCGAGACGGCCTCGTTCGCCCACCCGTTCGCGCAGCGCGGCTTCAGCGCCGACAGCGGTGCCACCTACCTGCTGCCCCGGCTCATCGGGGTTGCCCGCGCGAAGCGGATGCTCATGCGCGGAACGATCATTTCGGCGCCGCAGGCGCTGGAGTGGGGACTGATCGGCGATGTGGTCCCGGCTGAGGACCTGCCGGGGGTGGCGGAGAGCCTCACGGCCGAGCTGGCCGCGGGGCCGACGCTCGTCCATGCCCTCACCAAGACGCTGGTGTCGGAGCATCTGACGTCCGACCTGCCGCGCGCCTTGGCGGCGGAGGCCCGGACGGTCGAGCTCAGCCTGCGCGGCGACGACTTTAAGGAGGGCGTGCGCGCCTTTCTCGGCCGCCGCGCACCGGCCTTCACCGGTCGCTGACCAGGAGGAACATCGTGGATATCGGATTCACCTCCGAGCAGGAGGAGTTGCGGGCCGTGCTACGCGCCTTCCTGGACGAGCACGCCGATCGGCGCGGCCTGCTCGACAGCGACACCCGCCACGACGCGAAGCTGTGGCGTCGTATGGCCGCGGAGATCGGCGTCCAGGGGCTCGCCATCCCCGAGGAATACGGCGGTGCGGGATTCGGAGCCGCCGAGATGTGCGTGGTCTTCGAGGAACTGGGCAGGGCGCTCGCGGGCGCGCCGATGCTCGCCACCGCCGGCCTGGCCGCGGCCGCGCTGCTGGCCTGCGGGGACGAGGACGCGAAGGCCGAGTTCCTGCCCGGCATCGCGGACGGCTCGACGATCGCGACGCTGGCGCTCGTCGAGGCGGAAGGTGCCTGGGAGACCGACGCCGTTCACACGCGTGCGAGGCGGTCTGACGGCGGCCACGTCATCGACGGTGCCAAGTACTTCGTGCTGGACGGCGTGCTCGCCGATCTCGTCCTCGTCACCGCTCGCACCGAGGAGGGGACGGCTCTGTTCGCGGTGTCCGGCGACGCGGCCGGGCTCGTCCGTCGTGCGCACGAAGCCGTCGACCCCACGCGGGGCATGGCCCGGCTGGACTTCGCGTCCGTTCCCGCTCGCCTGCTGTCCTCCGACCCGTCCGTGGTCGAGACCGCGCTGGACCGGGCACGGATCGCGCTCGCGGCCGAGCAGGCCGGGGGAGCGCAGTGGTGCCTGGAAACGGCGGTCGCCTACGCCGGTACCCGTCACCAGTTCGGACGGCCCATCGGAAGCTTCCAGGCGATCAAGCATCGCTGCGCCGACATGATGGTCGCGGTCGAATCGGCACGCTCCGCCGCCTACCTCGCCGCGCTCACTGCGCACGACAACGCCGATGGACTGGCGATTGCCGCCACCAGCGCCCAGATCTGCTGCTCGCGCGCCTACACCGAGGTCGCCGCAGGCACCATCCAGATCCATGGCGGCATCGGCTTCACCTGGGAGCACGACGCCCACCTCTACTACAAGCGCGCCAAGACGGACGAGTTGCTCTTCGGCTCACCCGACTGGCACCGTGACCGGCTCGCCCGCCTCACCGGGATCGCGCCGCCCAAGACGATCGAAGGAGGCGTGAATGCCTGACGACGAGGAGTTCCGCGAGTCGCTGCGCGCGTTCTTGAAGGAGCACGCGCCGGGCAGGGCGCCGAAGGGTGCGCCCGAACGCCTGGCCTTCGCCAAAGCGTGGGCGGCGACCAAGTATGACCACGGCTTCGCCGGGCCCGCCTGGCCTCGTGACGCGGGCGGCATGGGCCTGCCGTTCGAGCAGCAGGTCATCTACCACGAGGAGATGGCCAGGTACCGGCTGCCAGCGATGCCCGGGACCGGCTGGGAGATGGTCGGCCCGACGATCATCAAGTACGGGACGCCCGAGCAGAAGGAGAAGTATCTGCGCGCGACGCTGCGCGCCGACATCGTCTGGGCGCAGGGCTTCTCGGAGCCCGAGGCCGGCTCCGACCTGCCCGGTCTGCGCACGACCGCCCGTCGCGACGGCGACCACTATCTGGTGAACGGCCAGAAGGTGTGGAACACCAATGCCGAGAAGGCCGACATGCTGTTCGTGCTCGTCCGGACCGGCACGCAGGAGGCACGGCAAAAGGGCATCAGCTACCTGCTGATCGACGCGCACGCTCCTGGCGTGACCGTCCGTCCGATCCGCGACATCACCGGCGGCGAGCATTTCTGCGAGATCTTCTTCGACGAGGTCAGGGTGCCTGTGTCGCAGCGAGTGGGAGAGGAGGACGAGGGCTGGCGCATCGCCCGGACGACCCTCGGCCACGAGCGTTCGGCGGGAGCGCTGAACCAGGCCGCGTTCTACCGCCGGATCGTGGACGAACTGATCGCGCTGGCCCGCGAGCGCGGCGCCGTCGCGGACACCGGCATCCGCCGCAGGCTCGCCGACTTCGACGTGCGCGTCCGGGTGATGAACGCGCACGCGGCCCGGACGATCGCCTCGATCGTCGCCACCGGCGAACCCGGCCCCACGTCCTCGGTGTCCCGCCTGTACAACAGCGTGTTCGAGCAGGAACTGCACGAGTTCGCGGTCGAACTGCTCGGTCCGTTCGGGCTGCTCGGACGCGGTGACCCTGACACGGTGCAGCGCGGCCGGTGGACGGGCGGGTGGCTGGCCACCCGCGCCTCCACCATCGGGGCGGGCACCGCCGAGATCCAGCGCAACACCATCGCCGAGCAGGTGCTCGGCCTGCCCCGCGACCCGGCCATGCCGCCTCGCTCGCGACCTTGACCTGTAATGAGGATACTCTTTCGATATGAGCACCACAGATTCTGTTCAGAAGGCGCCATCTCAGCAGCAGTTCGGGATACTGACTGACGATGCCATTGAGCACTCGCGAAAGCGCCTCGGTGTCCCGCAACCCCAGCACAACCCGCCTCACAACTACGAGGTGACGTGGGACGGCGTCCGGCACTTCGCGTTCGGATATGGCGACGACAACCCCCTGTACTGCGACCCCGGGTACGCGGCGTCCTCCCGGTGGGGCAAGCTGATCGCACCGCCCACGTTCCTGTACACGATGGGCGAGGATGCGGCTCCCAAGCCGTCTCCGGAGACGAAGGCGCTGCTGAAGGGCGATCCCTTCGCCGGGCTCGGCTCCTACCAGGCGGTCATGGAGTTCGAGTGGTGGCGTCCCCTGGAGCAGGGCGATCGCTGCAGGGTCCTGCAGGCGCAGGTGGGCGTCCAGCCGAAGCCGAGCAGGTTCGGCAAGCGAACCGTCCACATCACTCACGACTACATCTACACCAACGGCGCGGGCGATCTGCATGCGGTCAGGCGCGGCACCTGGATCAACGCCGAGCGGCATACCTCCAAGAAGGTGGCCAAGGAGAAGCTCGTCCAGGAGCCCTACACGCCTGAACAACTGGCCGAGATCGACGCCGCCTATGCGGCGGAGACCCGCCGGGGGGCCGAGCCGCGCCACTTCGAGGACGTCCAGATCGGTGATGAACTGCAGCCGCGGGTCAAAGGCCCGCTGACCACCACCGACGTCGTGGTCTGGCATCTCGGCTGGGGCATGCAGCTCACCCCGCCCGGGTCGTTCCGCCTGGCCCACCGCATCCGCCGAAAGGCGCCCGGTCTCTACCCGCCGAACGACCTCAACATCCCCGACACCGTGCAGCGGCTGCACTGGGAGCCGAAGCGCGCCCAGGAACTCGGCCTCCCGAGTTCCTACGACTACGGAGGCATGCGCGAGACGTGGCTCTGCCACATCATCACCGACTGGATGGGCGACGACGCCTGGCTGTGGAAGCTGCGCTGCGAGCACCGGAAGTTCAACTACATCGGTGACGTGACGTGGGTGCGCGGAAAGGTCGTGGACAAGGTCCAGCAGGACGGCCGGAACGAGGTGCACCTTGAGGTCTGGTGCGAGAACCAGCGCGGCGAGACCACCACTCCGGGCACCGCGGTCGTCCTCCTGCCGTCCCGCGGCGCCCCCCGAGTCGAGTTGCCCGCACCCCCGGCCACGGATCTGGACGGAATGGTCCAGCACGAACTCGTCCGCTACGGCGTCGGTGGCCAGGAAGACACCGAATGACCCGAAGGATTCGTGTCACCGTCGACTACCCGGTCAGCGTCCGAGGCTACGATCCGAGCCTGCTCGCACCCGAAGGCATGCGCCGGATCGCCACGGCCGCTGAAGACGCGGGGCTGGACGCCATCGCCTTCACCGAGCACCCGGCTCCGTCCAAACGGTGGCTGGACGCGGGCGGCCACGAGGCACTGGACGTCACCGCGGCGCTCTCCTTCTGCGCCGCGGTGACCGAGCGGCTGCGGCTCCACTCGTACCTTCTCGTCCTGCCCTATCGGAATCCGTTCCTGACGGCCAAGAGCGTCGCGACCGTGGACGTGCTGTCGGCCGGGCGTATGACGCTCGTCGCAGGTGCCGGCTACATGAAGTCGGAGTTCAAGGCGCTCGGCGTTCCGTTCGAGAACCGCAACGACCTGTTCGATGAGGCCCTGGAGGTGCTACGGGGTGCCTGGACGCAGACTCCCTACACTTTCCAGGGCGGTGGCTTCGAAGCCGATGCGATCGCCCCGCTTCCCCGGCCTGCCCAGAAGCCGGACGGCCCGCCGATCTGGATCGGTGGGAACAGCGCGCGAGCCCGCCGGCGTGCAGCCGAACACCAGGGATGGAGCCCCCTGCTCATCGATGAGACGCTGTCCCGCACTACGCGCACCCGAGCGCTGAGCAGCGTGAAGGAACTGGCCCAGGCCATCTCGTCCGTCCGCGACATGGCCGCCGACATACAAGGAAAGGACGCTCGCCTGGACGTTCAGGTCCAGACTCCGCAGAGCGGCTGGCTCCGAACCGGCGGCTCAGCGGAGGAGCACCGTGAGCACCTGGGCCGCCTGGCGGAGGCCGGGGTCACCTGGTTCGTCATCCAACCCCCAGGTGACAGCGTCAGCGCGACGGCGGAAGCGCTGGCCCGGTACGGCGAGGTACTTTCCACCTTCTAGGCCCATCTGCCTCCAGCACGCGAAGAGCGGCCGACGTGAAGCCACGTCGGCCGCTCTAGTGCGTCGTCTGTCAGGGCTGTCCGGGATTGAGTGCCACGAACAGGCCCTCCGCCTCGGCACAGCGGGTCTCGCCGTCGAAAATGGCACCCCTGAGGAAGCGCTTGCGGCCCTCCTCGCGGTCGAACCACGCCTCGGCGCGCAGATCGCAATCCAGGGGGGTGATGCTGCGGTAGTCGACGCGAAGGTAGGCGGTGCGGGAGATGGGACGTCCGCCGGCGTTGGCCAGCCTTCCGAGCATCTCGTCGAACACCAACGGGATCGCCCCGCCGTGGGCCGCGCCGTTGCCGCCGAGGTAGTAGCGTCCGAACCGGACACTGCCCCGGACATGCTCATCGTCGGACTCGTCGACCGTGAACACGGGAACGAGCGCTTGGCCCCGCCCGGGCAGGTCGATGCGGTGCCCCGTGATCTGCTCCCGCTCGGAGACGGCGTACAGCCCCAGTTCCACTGCTAGGTCCTCGAAGGCCCGAGTCATCTCCTTGAGCAGCTCCGGCGGCGGAGCCGCACCGGTGATCCGGTCGTGGAGCAGGCGCAGTGACTCGATCATTCCGGCAAACCCGGGGCCACCGGGAGCGGAGTCGTCCCCGTTCCCGGCTCCCCAGCCTGCGGTGGCGTAGCGGCTCATCCGCGCGCCACGGGACGGAACAGCGGCAGCAGCCATCCGTCGGAGATCGGCGAGAACAGGACTTCGAGCTCCATGCCGATCTCGACCTTCTCCGGCTCCACGTCGATGACGTTGCTGACCAGACGGGCACCCGGAGCGTCCGGCAGATCGAGGATGACGGGGACCAGGGTGATGTCCGGCAGACCGGGGAATCCGTGGACGACGGAGAAGCTGAAGACGGTCGCGCGGCCGGACAGCTCCGTCCAGTCCACCTCGGTCGACTGGCATTCCGGACAGAACGGCGTCGGCGGAAGCCGGAACGTTCCGCAGGCGGCGCACTTGGGCGCGACGAGCCGCTCCTGCTTGGCCGCCTGCCAGAACGGCTCGGTCGAGGTGTCGGTAGTGATCCGCACGTGGTCGGCCGGCAGGGCCTGTGCCTTCATGTTCGCTCCCATGCTGTTCACGCGTCCCGGCCGAGGATGAGCCCGCTGACCGGCAGCGCCGCGGGGCCGCCGGAGACCAGCGCCAGCTCCGCGTCGGCCACCTGGTTGACGGCGGTGCCGCGCATCTGCTCGACGGCCTCGCGGATGTGGGTCATGCCGATGATGTACGCCTCCGACAACTGCCCGCCGTGGGTGTTCACCGGGATCGAGCCGCCCTTGTAGCGGATCGCGCCGCTCTCGACGAACTCGCCGCCCTCTCCCTTCTTGCAGAAGCCGTAGTCCTCGAGCTGCATGAGGACCATCGGTGAGAAGTGGTCGTAGAGCAGCGCGACGTCGATGTCGGTGGGCGCGACCCCGGCGCGCTGGTACAGGTGCTTGGCGACGGGGGCGTGTCCAGATGAGGCGAACTCCTCGCCGGGCATGCCCATCCAGGCGAAGGCCCGACCCCAGTCGCGGTTGCCGCCGTGGGCCGCGGCGATGACCGGGACGGGCTTCTGCCGGAGGTCGCGGGCCTTGTCCAGGCTCGTGGTGATCACCGCGACAGCGCCGTCGGTCTCCAGGCAGAAGTCGAACAGGCATAGCGGCTCGGCGATCATCCGGGCGTTGAAGTAGTCGTCCAGGGTCATCGGCTCGCGCTTGAGGGCCGTCTCCCGGTTGCTCGCGTTCTGCCGCTGCGACATGGCGATCTCGGCGAACGCCTCGCGGCGCGTCCCGTAGTCATGCATGTGGCGGCGGGTGAGCACCGACATCAGATGACCGGGGCCGGAGAGCCCGGACGGCTGAAGGAATGAGTTGATGGGGCTCGGCGCCGCGGCTGCGAAGACGCTGCCGAGCCGTTGCCTGGCCTGCTGCAGGGCCATCACCGTGACGACGACGGTGGCGTCCCCGGCGAGGATCGCCGCGCGGGCGAGGCCGATCGAGCCGGCCGAGCCGCCGCCGCCCGACGTCAGCGCGGCGCTGAAGGTGACCTCGGGGATGCCGAGGGTCTCCATGAACTCCGCCGTGTCCATCTGGGAGCCGTATCCCGCGCCGGCACCCGAGTAGTAGGCGAACCCGTCGATGTCCTTGACCGACAGACCCGCATCCTCGCAGGCCGCGAGGATCGCCTTGCCGGCCAGCTCCGTGATCGTCTGCGGTACGGACTGCCCGCGCGGGTAGTACGGCGTCGCGCCGACTCCGACGATCGCGACCTGCGTTGCGTTGCGGCTCACATATGCCTCCACTGTGCCGTGTACCGGCCGGTGCTCTGCACGGGGCGGTTGCCTCTATTCGTTATACCGTTCATGGCTCAATCCACGCGTTCGGGGTCACGTGCGCGAGAGATCAGCAAAAACAAGATACTCATCTCTCCACTTTTCGAAGTGGCCGCCCTATAGTGAGAGCCCACCCCCGTACTCGCCCCGCCCTGCCCGGACGTGTCAGGGCGGGGCGGGGGCGCGTACGTCTGTGGAGGGAACCCATGAAGCTTCGCCCAGGTCAGCAGGTCGCCAGCACCGTGGACGGGACAAGGTTGATCGTCGTCCGGGCCCCCGCCGAAGAAGTGGCCCTGACCTGCGGCGGCGCCGAGATGGTCGATGCCAAGCAGGCGCCCGCCCCGTCCGGCGTCCCCGCTGAGGATGCGCGCGAGGGGACCCAGCTCGGCAAGCGCTACGCCGCGGAGGCGCTCGGCATCGAACTGCTCTGCACCAAGCCCGGTGAGGGGACGGTGGCCGCCAACGGGACGCCGCTGGTGCTCCAGGGCGCCAAGCCGCTGCCCGCCTCCGACTGAGCCCGTTACCGATTCTGAGCTCGGGGCCGGGACCGCGCCAGCGGACCAGTCCCCGATCGGCGAGTGGAGCATGCGATGAACTTGACGATGCTGCTGGACATGGCGGCGGACGGATTCGGCGATCGAACGGTGATCGGCTCGCGAAAGGACGGACTCACCGCCGCGCGGCTGCGAGACCTCTCGGCGGCGGCCGCCGCACAGGTGCGCGCCGCCGGGGCCGAGGCCGTCGTCTACCTCGCGGTGAACGGCCCCGCGTTTCCGCTGGCGATGTTCACCGCGGCGCGAGCGGGCGTTCCGCTCGTCCCGGTGAACTACCGGCTCGGCGCCGAGCAACTGGCGGCCCTGCTCGCCAACCACCCGAACGCGTACGGCATCGCCGACGAGACGCAGAGCGAGGCGCTGACCCGCGCAGGACTCTCCGCTCGGACGCCGGAGGACTTCATCCTCGAGGCCGCCCAGGCCGCTGAGAAGGGCGTCGGCGACCAGGACGACGCCCATGACGCACCCGAGGCGCCCGCCGTCATCATCTACACGAGCGGGACCACGTCCGCGCCCAAGGGCGTCCTGCTGCACCATCGCAATCTGGTGTCGTACGTGCTCGGAACAGTCGAGTTCGCAGCGGCCGGCGACGATGAGGCATCGCTGATGAGCGTCCCGCCGTACCACATCGCGGCCGTGTCCAACGTGCTCACCAACCTGTACGCAGGACGCCGGTTCCTGACCCTCCGGAACTTCAGCCCCGAGGGCTGGCTCGACCTGGTGCGCGCCGAGTCGGTGACCAACGCGATGGTGGTCCCCACCATGCTCGCCCGCATCGTGGACGCCGACGGCGTGGACCGCTCCGTTCCCAGCCTCCGCGCGCTCGCCTACGGCGGGGCGAAGATGACCCCGCGTGTCATCGAGCGGGCCCTGAAGGAGTGGCCGCACATCGACTTCGTCAACGCCTACGGGTTGACGGAGACCAGTTCCACGATCGCGATCCTGGGGCCCGAGGACCACCGAGCCGCGATCACGTCGGACGAGCCGCTGGTCCGGGCGAGGCTCGCATCGGCCGGACGGCCCGTCCCGTCGGTCGAGGTGGAGATCCGCGACGAGGCGGGCCGTCCCGTCCCGGCGGGCGAGGGCGGACGGATTTACGTGCGCGGCGAGCAGGTGTCGGGGGAGTACGCCGGATCCGGGCCCGCCGTCGACGAGCGCGGATTCTTCGACACCCGCGACTGGGGCCGGCTGGACGAGGACGGCTACCTGTTCGTGGAGGGCAGGATCGACGACACGATCATCCGCGGCGCGGAGAACATCGCACCGGCCGAGATCGAGGACGTGCTGCTGCGTCATCCAGGGGTCGCGGACGCCGCCGTGGTCGGCGTCCCCGACGAGGAATGGGGCCAGCGCGTCGAGGCGGTCGTCGTGCCGCTCCCGGGCGCCGATCTGGACGGCGAGACCTTGCGCGCGTACGCGCGCGAGAGGCTGCGCGGGTCGCGTACTCCGGACCGGATCGCACTCTGGACCGAGCTGCCCCGGACCCCCACCGGGAAGATCGTCAAGCGGGATGTGGTCGCCGGTCTCACGGCGGCCGACCGGCAGACGGCCTGAAGGTCGGCGGGAGGACGAAACGGCCCCCGGGACCATTGCGGTCTCGGGGGCCGTTTCGCTGCTCACCATGCCGGATGGCCGCCCGTCACACTTCGGTGCCGGTGTGGACGCGGGCCAGCCGCAGCCCTTCGGCCCGGCCGGGGGCGATGATGTCCCACCGGCCGCATGAGCACGCGCAGCGGTAGCTGCCGTCGCCCACGGGGATGACGGACTGGGCGACGCACCGTCCGTCCTCACTCGCCACGTCGTGGAGGAACTCGGTGGGCGAGTCGTGCATGACGTTGCCGCTCATCGGACTACACCGCCACCGCGTCGGCCGTCGGCAGCGGCGGAACGCCCGGGAACAGCTCGGTGAAGGCGCCGACGGTGATCCGGTGCTTCAGCGCCGGGGACACGTTGTCGAAGAGGCCGTGGAGGGTCTCCTGCGTGTGGCCGTAGGTGCCCTCCATGTGTGGGTAGTCGCTGCCCCACATGACGTTGTTGTAGCCCATCGACTGGGCGGCGGCGACCGCCGTGGCGTCGTGCTGGAAGGAGGCGTACACCTGCGAGTAGATGATCTCCCGCGGTGAGCGCTTCAGCTTGGGGCGCACCGCCATCGCGTGCTGGCGGTAGCCCTCCTCGATCCGGTCGGCGATGAACGGCACCCAGGTCGCGCCGCCCTCGGAGATCAGCACCTTCAGGTTCGGGTGCCGGTCCAGGGCGCCGGAGGCGACCATCTTCACCACGGCGCGCTGCCCGCCGAACGTCGTCTCGGTGTAGTTGAGGACGGCGCCGCCCGGCCCCCGGTACACCTGGCCGGCCATGCCGCCGCTGGACAGGTCGATGGGGTCGGTCCCGATGTGGAACGCCAGCACGATCCTGGCTTCCTCGGCGGTGGCCCAGAAGGGCTCCCAGACGTCCTGGTTGTAGTCCTTCTGCAACGGGTGCGGGCTCACCGGCATGAAGACCGCCCGGAAGCCCATCTCCGCGCACCGCTTCAGCTCGGTGATCGCGTCGTCGATGTCGAGCGTGGACACCTGGGCAGTGCTGATCAGCCGCGGCGAGTACCTGTCGATCGTGTCGTAGGACCAGTCGTTGGACACCCGCAGCGCCTCGCGCAGCACCTCCGGCGTCCGGAAGGAGCTGCTCCACATGCCGAGCGAGGGGAACACCAGCTCAGACCAGATGCCCTCCTGGTCGAGGTCCGGCAGGCGCTTGGTGACGTCGGCCGCCCCCGGCGCGCGATGCGTCGCCTCGAGGAACTCGAGGGCCTTTCCGGTCGGCAGCTTGCGGCGGAACGACATCCCGTCGATGTGGACGGTCTCCCACTGCCCGTCGGGGTCCTTCTCCGTGCGCGGCACCAGCTCGGCGAGCCTCGGGGGCAGGGACTCCCGCCACAGGTCGTCGGGCTCGAGGAAATGCGAGTCGCCCGAGTTCGCCCAGATCTTCTGCGCGTCGCTCATCGGGTCCTCCGTTCGTTGTCGTCGTTCCAGGTCGCTGCGCGGTCCAGGAGGGCAGGTACGTCCTCCAGGGCGCGCAGCATGTCGTTGAGGTGCGTGCAGGTGCTGGTGCCGGTGAAGCGGTCGCGGACGTGCCCGCGCAGTCCGGCGAGCGGGACGCCGGCCAGCCGGGAGGCGCTCGCCACGGCGGCCGGGCACTCCATCCACGGCAGGACGCGGGCGCGGGCTTCGCACCGTGTGACGGTCCCGCCCTCGATGTCGGCCGTCAGGGTGTACTCGTGGATGACGGTCTCGAGCCCGTCCAGCAGGACGTAGGAGTCGCGGAAGAACGCGTCCACGGTGGCGTGTTCGCCGGGGACGACGTCGATCCGGCGGGCGCGGCGCATCGCCTGGGGCGGCAGGGGGTCCGTGGCGTGCCAGGCGTCCGGGTCGTCCTCGGTGTCGAGCGGCGGCGCCGCCGGACCGGTGACGGTCGGCGGCAGCCCGGTCGCCTCGATCCCGTTCATGATCGTCCCGCCGGTGGCGAATCCGGCGCAGAGGTCGGCGACGAAGCCCGGGCGTCCCGGCCTTCCCGGCATCGTGCTCTGCCGCGCCATCTCCGCCTTCATCGCCTGCTCGGAGGTCCCGGCGCTGACCGCCTGCCCCGAGATCAGCGTGGTGACCGGGACCTCGTCCAGCAGCAGGTAGAGCAGGTCGTGGTCGGCGGCGAGGCGCGGATCGGCCTCGTCCAGCCGGCCCCGGAACCCCGAGCTCGCGCGGGCGCCGATCAGCGCGTCCAGCGGGCGGTTGGGATCGGTGCTCAACTCGCGCACGAAGCGTCCGCCGACGAAGTCCACGACGGCGCGCATGCCCGCCCGGGACAGGGTGCGGGACCCGCCCGCCACGCTCGTCAGCAGGTCGCGCCCCCGGCCCGCCAGGACCAGCGGGCCCTGCAGACCGTCCGGCCGGAGCATGTCGACGGTGCTGGTGCGGCGCACCGAGCCGGGGCGCCGCGCGGGCGTACCCGAGGTGGGCTCGTGCAGCCCGTGACGCGGGTGCAGGGTGCGCGCCGGCGGGATGAGGGTCATCGCTGCTCCAAGAGGCCCGGCCGTCGGCAGGTGGCCGGTTGTGTCCACATCTGAGTGAAAACGACTTTTTCAGTACTAGCCCATCCGTATCCGCTTTGTCAATCGGCGATCGAACGATGTCAGCCGATGACACCGCGCTCGCGCAGCGCGGCGATGGCGGTCGCGTCGTAACCGAGCTCGCTCAGCACGGCATCGGTGTGCTCGCCGACCGAGCATCCGCCTTCCGCCTTGGTCGCGGAGCGCGAGAACCGTACGAGCGGCCCCATTCGCAGATGCTCATCGAAGATCGCGTTCGTCGCCGTGACGCAGTACTCCGCCGCGAGCGCCTCGTTGGTCTGCAGGACCAGTTCCGGCAGCCGCTCGGTCACCCGCACGCATCCCACGTCGGCCTTGGTGAGCAGGTCCTCCCACTCGGTCGCGGGCCGCCGCACGAACACCCCGGCCAGCGTCTCCGCCAGCGCCCCGTCGTTCGCGCGCCGGGCCTCGGGCGTCGCGAAAGGCCCGCCGCCGAGGTCGGCCTCCCCGGCGAGCGCCGCTGCCAGGGGCTCCCATTCCCGAGGCTCGGGGGCGGCGAGGAACACCCATCCATCGGAGGCCTTGTACATCCGGTAGAGCGCACTGAACCCGTGCCCATCCGGATCCGGCGTCGGCGCCGGGCGGCGGCCCGGGTAGTCGACGACCTGCTCCAGGATCGCGTGCGTCGCGCTGCCGACCATCGTGGCGGTCAGGGGGCCCATCGGCCGGCCGAGCCGCCGCGCCAGCACGCCGAGCAGGATCGTGGACGCGACGCCGAGCGCGGCGATCCCGTCGGCCTGCATGGTCGGCACCGCCGTCGCGCTCGCCAGCCGCATGGCCCCGGCCTTGATCTCCTTCAGTGACTCGGTCCCGTGCGCGGCGTCCGGCGCGTCCGTGAGCGCCAGGCCGAAGGCAGCGCCGATGGAGGGCGCGTATGCGGGCCGTCCGCCGGACGGGCCTCCGGTTCCGTAACCGGGCGCGCTGACGTAGATCAGGTCCGGGTTGATCTCGCGCAGCGTGTCGGCGTCCACCCCCGCACGCTGGGCGGCGCCCGCCCGGAAGCTCTGCAGGACCACGTCGGCCTCGGCGGCGAGTTCGCGGACGATGCGCAGCCCCTCCTCGGTCGTGAGGTCCACCGCGACGCTCTCCTTGCCCTGGAGCACCTTCGCGCCGCCCGACTCGGGGAACGGCCCGATGTTGCGGATGCCGTCGCCCTCCTTGGCCTCGATCTTGATCACGCGGGCGCCGAAGTCGGTGAGGACCGTCGCACCGTACGGCCCGGCGAACATCGTGCCGAGCTCAAGGATCGTGACGCCCGCCAGGGGGAGCGCCGCGGGCGCGGCCGGGGGAGCCGCCGCCGGAGCGGGGGAGGCCGCGGCCCGCCGCAGTTCGTCGCCGTGCTCGTCCAGGCGGGGCGCGGAACGGGGAGCCCTGAGCGGCATCTCGTTCTCGTGCACCAGGGTGGACGGCTGGACGACCCGGCCGAACTCCGGGTCGTCGGCCTCGGCGACCCGGTGGTCGTGGTGCAGCTGCGGGTGGTTCAGGACGTCCGGACCCGCCCGGAACACCTCGGCCATGAGGTCGGGATTGGTGTCGAAGACCCGCTGCCACTCGGCGAGCGTCCGCTCCCGCACCTTCCCGATCATGATCTCCCAGAGCCCGGTGCGCAGCTCCTGGGTCTCCAGGACCGGAAGCCCCTTCCACTTCGGGTCCGCCAGCATCTCGGTCAGGCCGAACTCCTTGAGCATCGCGGCGAACAGCCTCGGGGCCGTCTGCGCGAACTGCAGCCAGTGGCCATCCTTGGTCGGCGCGATCAGCAGCGGGTAGACCAGCGGCGCCTGCGGCTCGCCGTCCTCGGTGAACGCCTCGACGTTCTGGTAGGCGTCGGGCCAGCGCAGCCCCACCATCTCGGTGAACCACGTCCAGGTGTCGAGGGCGGTGACGCCGCGGACCATGTCCGCCTCGACATGCTGGCCGAGCCCGCTCGACGCGCGCTCGAAGAGCGCGGTGAGAATGCCGTGGACGGCCGTCTGCGACGCGCCCCACCCCGCGTAGGGAACGGACACGAACGCCGGTCCGGGCCGTGTGACCATCCGGCTCTTCGTCTGGAACATGCCGAGCTTGGCCATCACCATCCCCTCGTAGCCCTTGAGGTGGGCCCAGGGGCCGGACGCGCCGAACCCGGTGATGGCCGCGCTGACCAGCCGCGGATTGAGGGCGGCGAGGTCGGCGGGGGCGAGCCGCAGCCGGGCGGCCGCCCGCGGCCGGAAGGTCGTGACGAGCACGTCCGCGGTGGCGATCAGGCCGTCCAGCACCGCCCGGTCGGCGTCGTCGCGCAGGTCCAGACGGACGCTGCGCTTCCCGCGGGCCAGGGCCGGCCAGGCGGTCCGGTCGCGCAGCGGGCTGCCGCCCGGCGGCTCGACCTGGACGACGTCCGCGCCCGCGTCGGCGAGGAACTGCGTCGCCTGCGCGCCGGGGATCGTGGTCGACAGGTCGATGACCGTGATCCCGGCGAGCGGGCCGTCCTCCGGCCGCTCGCGCCCGGCCACCGTGTTCGCCGCAGGACCTTCGCCCACCGTGCCACCTCCGTGAAGAGCTCAAGAATCTATATTCTTTAACTCGGTACGATACGTAGGGGACTGTGAGCCGGGCAACACGTCGGAAACAAAAGATTGCACTGAATAGACCGAGAGGGCGAGAGGCGCCCGCTCCGCACGGGGCGGGGGTCAGCTCGCGGGACGGCCGGCGCCGAGCGCGCGCAGCGCGAAACCGGTGATCTGCGCCGCCACCGTGGACGCGCCGTCCCGCGCCGCCCCGGTCATCTGGTCCTCGAAGGCCTGTCCCAGGACGGCGCGGATGGAGCGCGCGTCGGGCTCCGGGTCGGTCCAGGGGAACGAACCGTCCGCCTGCCCGGCCCGCAGGATCTCGACGATGAGCTCCTGCTGCTCGGCGAGGGCCCGGGCGCGCTCCTCGGCGTAGCCGCGCGCCCGGGTGGCCTCACCCGAACTGAGCGCCAGCACGCGCTTGCGGCGCCGGTCGTCGGCGGTGATGCCCAGCATCCCTTCGATCAGGGCTCCGAGGGCTTCGGCCGGGCCGCCGGCGGCGGAGGCGAGCGAGCGCAGCTCCGTCATCACCCGGATGCCGTCACGGCGGAACATCGCCAGGAACAGGGCGTCCTTGGATTCGAAATGCCGGTAGAAGGCGCGCGTCGACAGCCCCGCGGCGGTGAGGATCTCGGTGATGGACACCGGCGCGCCTTCCGCCTCCGCCAGGCAGCGGTACGCGGCGTCGAAGATGCGCACCCTCTCCGCGGCCTGACTCGGCACCGGCACCGTCCCCTCCTGCGTTCCGCGCCCGGACGGCTCTCGGTGACGGCCGGGGTTCGGGACCACCAGCCTATCCAGGCCGGAACGCGCCGGAAGGACGGCGCGGACCGGACGAGCGCGGGCGAGCTCAGTGCCACCATTCGTTGAGGATGGCGAGGTGGCGGCGCATCCGGTGCCGGGCGAGGCTCTCGTCGCCCGCGAGGATCGCCTCCAGGATTCCCCGGTGGACTTGCTCGACGTCCTCCGCCGCCTCGGCGCCCGGCAAGGACGGCGTCTGGGCGCTCGTGTGCCGCGTCCACAACTCGGTGAGGACGCGCAGGAACAGCACCAGGACGGGGTTGCCCGCCAGCAGCGCCAGTTCCCGATGGAAGGGGTCCTGCGGCGCACCGCGGCCGTCGCTCGGCCAGAGCACCCGCACGGCGTCCCGCAGACGGGCGGAGACGCCCGGCTCGTCCCGGCGGGCGATGACCGGGCTGAGCGTCCCGAGTTCGATCGCCTCGCGGACCGACAGGAGGTTCGCCACCCCGGCGCGCTGGTAGTCGAGGTACAGCGCCATCGTCTCGATGCTGGCGCGCGGGTCCGGCGCGGTGACCAGCAGCCCGCCGCCGGGCCCCCGGCGCATCCGCGCGACGCCGTGGTACTCGAGCAGGCGAACGGCTTCGCGGAGCACCGCGCGGCTGACGCCGTAACGGGCGAGCAGCTCCGCCTCCGAGCCGAGCGCCTCCCCGATCGGCCAACCGTCGGCGGCGATCTGATGATGGATCCGGGAGGCCACGACCTCGCCGAGCTTGCCGTCCGGTGCCTCGATCAGCTGCGGCGCGATCGGGCCGTCCGGCTCGCCGCTCCGGTGCGTCCTCAGCCAGTCGGCCGTCGCGGTGAGGTGCTCGACGACCAGCGCCCGGGCCCGTCCGGTGTCACCGGCGATGACGGCCTCGACGATCGCCGTGTGGTGGCGCCCGGCGGACTCCTTGCTGCGCACCGCCTCGGCCTTCGGGGTGTGCGTCGCGGTGTGCGCGTAGCGGGTCGTCAGCCGGGTCAGGATCTCGATGAACGAGCAGAGCGCCGCATTGCCCGACAACTCGCCGAGGGCCAGGTGCAGCACGTCCTGGGACCAGATGCCCGGCTCCTCGCGCCGGCGCGACTCCTCCTCCAGGAGGCCGCGCAGCCGCCGGACGCCGTCCTCGGTGAGGCGTTCGGCCGCCAGCTCCGCGGCGCGCGGCTCCAGCAGCAGCCGCGCCCCTATCAGGTCGTCGACACTGGTGCCGACGTAGTCGAGGTAGATGACCATCGCCCGGGTGGCGGGGGCCGCGTCGGGCGCCGTCACGAACAGGCCGCCGCCGGGGCCGCGGCGCATCCGCGCCACCTGGTGGTGCTCGACCAGGCGCAGGGCCTCGCGCAGGACGGCCCGGCTCACGCCGTACCGGTCCTGCAGGTCCTGCTCGGAGCCGAGATTGCGGCCGACCGGCCAGCCCGCGGCGATGATCTCGTCCTCGATCCGGCGGGCGACCTGCGCGCCGAGCGTCCCGCCGCGCGCCCCGGATCCCCGTTCCCGATCGGACGCGGTCCCGGCTTCGCCCACCGGCGAAAGGCCCGCAGCAGGCGTCGGCATGGACCTCGGTGCTCCTCGCAGATCGGTTTGAGTATCCTCAGTTTAGTCGATCAGGAGGACGGCGCGGAGCGCCGGTCGGCCGCCCGGCGTCAGCGCGGAGCGAAGCGCTGGCCGGCGTCCAGCCGGAGGCACTGCCCGTTCAGCATCTGGTTGTCGACGATCGAGAGCACGAGCTTGGCGTATTCCCCCGGGCGGCCCATCCGCTTGGGGAACGCGGCGTCCTTCGTCAGCGTCTTGGCGAAGTCGTCGGGGATCTTGGCGGTCGCGCCGGTCGCGAAGAGGCTCGGCGCGATCGCGAGGACGCGGATGCCGAGCGAGCCCAGGTCACGGGCCATGGTCAGGCACATCCCGGCGATCCCGGCCTTAGCGGCGGTGTAGGCGACCTGGCCGATCTGCCCCTCGAACGCGGCGATGGACGCCGTGTTGACGATCACGCCGCGCTCGTCGTCCTCCGGCTCGTTGCCGCTCATGTGCGCGGCCATGAGCCGGGAGATGTTGAAGGTGGCGATCAGGTTCAGGTCGATGACGCCCCGGAAGCTCTCCAGGTCGTGCGGCCCCTCCTTGCCCAGCGTCCGCTTCGCGATCCCGCCGCCCGCCGTGGTGACGCTCACGTGCACACCGCCCAGGCCGTCGACCGCGGCGGCGATCGCCGTCTCGGCGGCTTCGAAGTCGGTGATGTCGACGGGGTGGAACGGCGCGCCGAGCTGCGCGGCGACCTTCTCGCCCTCCGATCCGGGACGGTCCAGGATCGCGACCTTCGCGCCGCGTCGCGAGAGGAGCTCGGCCGAGGCCCGCCCCATGCCGGACGCTCCGCCGACCACGATGGCCTTCTTGCCGCTGATCTCCATGTTCTCCTCCGTCCGCCGGGGGCGTGCACGCGAGCGAGGTGCACGATTCCCTGGAACCTATTACTGAGTTAACTAGGTTAGTCTAGTATGTCGATGATCTGCCGGCGACCGGCCCCCGGGTCCTCGAACAGGTGCTCCTGCGCCCGGCGCATGTGCGCCGCCCAGTGCCGCTCGGCTCCGGCGCCGTCCCGGCGCCGGACCAGTTCGACGAGGCGCTTATAGGAGCGCAGCGCCAGCCGGTTGCCCTCCTGTAGCGCCGCGCCCTGACGCGGCGTCTCGTCATAGGCGGCGGCGATCTGCCGCGACATGATCTCGCCGAGCAGCGTCACCATGGTCGACAGCGTGCGGTTGCCCGACAGCTCCACGATCCGCTGATGGAACCGGACGGTGGCGGCCCCGAACGGCCCGCCGACCGCGGCCTCGACCTTCTCCAGCTCCGCGGCCAGAGCGTCGTGGCCGGCATCGGACCCCTCCTCGGCCAGCAGCCGGGCCGCGGGCGGCTCGATCACCATCCGCGCCGCGTAGACGTCCTCGACCGTCGTCTCCTGCAACGCTAGAAGCAGACTGAAGATCGGCGCCGCCGCCTCGGGTCCGGGTACGCTGACCCGCGCCCCGCCGGGCGGCCCGCGCCGGACCCGCACCAGCGAGTCCGCCTCCAGCAGCCGGAACGCCTCGCGCAGCGTCGGCCGTGACACCCCGAACCGCTCGATCAGCTCCGGCTCGGTCGGCAGCCAGTCGCCGTCCCGCAGTTCGCCGCGCACGATCTGCTTGCGGATCCGATCGGCGACCAGATCCGCCATCTTCTTCGGACGCAGCTCGGGTCCGCGCCGCATCAGCGCAGCGCCCACTCGCGGGTCGGCACGGCCGACCGCTCGACCTCCGCCTGCCCGATCGGGTTGCCGATCTGGGTGTAGGACAGCCCGGTCCGCAGCGCCTGCGTGCGCGTGGAGTCCAGCGACTCCCACACGGCCCGGACGGTCCCCTGTACGGCCGCCGGGGGCTTGGCGGCGATGAGCCGCGCGAGCTCGGCGCCCCGGTCCCACAGCTCCTCGCGCGGCAGCACCTCACTCACGAGGCCGATCTCCAGCGCCCGCTTCGCGGACATGCGCTCGTCCAATCCGAGCAGCGCGATGCGCATGACCTCGCCCATCGGAATGCGCCGGGCCAGCCCGATCGGCTCCAGCGCCGCCGTCAGCCCGTAGCTGACGTGCGGATCGAAGAACGTGGCGTCGTCCGAGCAGATCACGATGTCGGACTCGTTGATCCAGTAGAACGCGCCGCCCGCCGCCATCCCGTGCACGCAGCACACCACGGGCTTCCAGACGTAGTTGAGCTTCGGCGACAGCTGGGCGCCCGGGTCCTCCTGCGTCCAGACGTTCTCCGGCCGGTGGATGCCCTGCTTGACGTCGACGCCGGTGCAAAAGGCCCGGTCTCCCGCCGCGCGCAGGACGACGACGTGCACGTCGTCGTCCTCCCGGACCATCTTCCAGAGCTCGGTGAACTCGTCGCACATGGCCTGGTTGAAGCTGTTCATCGCCTCCGGCCGGTTCAACGTGACCGTCGCGACGTGCTCGGCGACCTCGTAGGTCACGGTCGTGAAGCCCATCGGCCCTCCAGATCTGAAGAATCTATATTCATTAGATCTATAGCGCCTCGCGGGCCGGAACGGAAGCCGCCGCCGGCGTCGGCGCCCAGCTCGGACCGATCGGAATATTGACAAGAGGTAGCCATAACGACAATCTGTTGTCATGTTCCCGGACGACGACCACCCGCTCGCCGAACTCGTCGACGAAGTGCTCCGCTGCCACGGCAGGCTGCTCACGGCGACCGCGAACCTCGGCACGGAGGACGGGCTGACCGGCGCCCAACTGCTCGTGCTCACCACCGTCGTCCGGGCGGACCGGGCCCCGACCGTTCCCCAGATCGGCCGCAGCCTCGGCCATTCGCGGCAAGCCGTGCAGCGGCTGGCCGACGCGCTCGTGGAGCGCGGGCTGATCGAGGCCGTGGACAACCCCGATCACAAGCGCGCACGGCGGCTCGTCCCGACCGCCGTGGGGAGGCGCGCCTACGACCGCAGCAATGCGCGCGGCCGCGACTGGGCCTCGCGCGTCACCGAAGACATGAGCCCGGCCGAACTGACCGCGGCCGCCGAGACCCTCAGGCGGCTGCGCCGGCGGCTGGAGGCCGACGACCACCCCCGATGACCTCGAGGAGGTCCCGTGTGGGACTTCAGTACTGATCCCGATTTCCAGGCCAAGTTGGACTGGATGGACGCCTTCGTCCGCGAGGAGGTCGAGCCGCTCGATCTGCTGTTCCCGAGCGGCGGTGCCCCCTACGACGTCGGCGACGCGGCCGCGCGCGCGATCCTGCGTCCCTTGCAGGCACAGGTCAAGGAGCAGGGGCTGTGGGCCTGCCACCTCGGCCCCGAGTTGGGCGGCCAAGGGTACGGCCAGCTCAAGCTGGCGCTGATGAACGAGATCCTCGGACGGTCCTACTGGGCGCCGACGGTCTTCGGAACCGCCGCACCCGACACAGGGAACGCGGAGATCCTGGCCATGTTCGGCACCGACGAGCAGAAGGCCCGGTACCTGCGTCCGCTGCTCGACGGGGAGATCGTGTCGGCGTTCTCGATGACCGAGCCGCAGGCGGGCGCGGACCCCAAGGAGTTCACCTGCCGGGCGTACCGGGACGGCGACGGCTGGGTCATCGACGGAGAGAAGTGGTTCACCTCGAACGCCCGCGTCGCCGAGTTCCTCATCGTCATGGCCGTCACCGACCCGGACGCCCCGCCGCACGAGCGGATGTCGATGTTCGTCGTGCCCGCGGACACCCCCGGCATCGAGGTCAAGCGCAACGTCGCGACGATGGCCGAGCGCGACGACCTCGACGAGGGCATCCACGCCTACATCCGCTACGACCAGGTCCGCGTGCCCGCCGACGCGCTGCTCGGCGGCCCGGGGGAGGGGTTCCGCGTCGCTCAGGCGCGGCTCGGCGGCGGCCGCGTGCACCACGCCATGCGGACGGTCGGCCAGTGCCGGCGCGCGTTCGACATGATGTGCGAGCGCGCCCTGTCCCGGCGGACGCAGGGCGGGCGGCTCGCCGACAAGCAGGCGGTGCAGGCCTTCATTGCCGACTCGTGGATCGAGTTGCAGCAGTACCGGCTGCTCGTCCTCAACACCGCTTGGACCATCGACACCCAGCCGCACGGCGCCGCCCGCACCCAGATCGCGATGTGCAAGGTCGCGATGGCGAAGGTGTACCACGACATCGTCCAGCGCGCCCTCCACCTGCACGGCTCGCTCGGGACCACGCATGAGACCCCGCTGGCCGGCATGTGGATGAGCGTCCCGGCCCTCGCGCTCGCCGACGGCCCGACCGAGGTGCACCGCACCACGATCGCCAAGCAGATGCTGCGGCGGTACGAGCCCGCGGAGGGGCTCTTCCCCAGCGAGCACATCCCGCCGAAGCTCGCCGCCGCACGCGAGCGCTACGCGTCCGTCCTGAAGGAGCACGCGAGATGAGCGACCTGTTCGACCTGACCGGGAAGGTCGCCTTGATCACCGGCGGCAGTCGGGGCCTCGGCCGCGAGATGGCCCTGGCGTTCGCGCAGGCCGGCGCCGACGTGATCGTCACCAGCCGCATGGCGGACGCCTGCCGCGCGGTGGCGGCGGAGGTCGAGGCGCTTGGACGCCGCGCGCTCGCGCACGCCTGCCATGTCGGCAAGTGGGATGAGATCGACGCCTTGGTCGAGGCCGCCTACACCGCGTTCGGCCGCGTCGACGTCCTGGTCAACAACGCCGGAATGTCACCGCTGGCGCCGTCGTCGGCGGAGACCAGCGAGGAACTGTTCGACAAGGTCCTCGCCGTCAACTTCAAGGGCCCATTCCGGCTCGGCGCGCTGGTCGGCCGCCGGATGGCCGACGGCGACGGCGGCTCGATCATCAACGTCTCCTCGACCGGCGCGCTGATGCCGCAGCCGCGCTTCGGTCCCTACGCCGGCGCCAAGGCGGCCCTGAACGCGCTCACCCAGGTACTCGCGCTCGAATACGGGCCGTCCGTCCGGGTGAACACGATCTCGGCCGGCCCGTTCCTCACCGACATCGCCAAGGCGTGGCCCGCCGAGGCGCGCGAGCACGTCCGCAGCGCGGCCGGCCGCCCCGGACGGCCCGAGGAGATCGTGACCTCGGCGCTCTACCTGGCCAGCCCCGCGTCGAGCTTCACCACCGGTGCGCTGCTGCGCGTGGACGGAGGTCTGTTCTGATGGCGGAGGATCTCGTCGCCTCACTGCGGCGGCGAACCGCCCGGGCGGCACGGAAGTGGGCGCCCGGGGCGCAGGTGGCCGGCGTCGAGCCCCTCACCGGCGGGACCTCGAGCCTCACCTTCGTCGCCCGGGTCCGGACCGGAGCCGGGCAGGAGGAGCGGGTGGTGCTCAAGGTGGCGCCGCCCGGGCTCGCCCCGGTCCGGAACCGGGACGTGCTCCGGCAGGGCCGGGTCATGCGCGCCCTGCACGGACGACCCGGAGTGCGCGTCCCGCCGGTGCTGTTCGAGGACGCGGGTGACCCGCCGGACACCCCGCCGTTCGTCGCGATGGGCCTGGTGCCGGGGGAGTGCGCGGAACCCGTCCTGGCGGACGTGCGGGACCCGGCCGGGTTCGCCGAGGTCCGGACGAGCGCGCTCGATGCGGCGGCGGTGCTCGCGGCGATCCACGCCGTGCCGCCCGACAAGGCCGGTCTGGAGGACGAGCCGGCCGTGCCGCTCGCCGACGAGGTCGACCGCTGGACACGCGCCTTCGCGACCGTCCCGCCCGATCTCCAGCACGACTACGAACGCTGCGCCCGCGCCCTGCACTCGACCGTGCCCCCGGCGGCGCAGCCGGTGATCAACCACGGCGACTACCGTCTCGGCAACACGCTGTGCAGGCGCGGCCGGGTCGAAGCGGTGATCGACTGGGAGATCTGGTCGGTCGGGGACCCCCGCGTCGACCTGGCCTGGTTCCTGTTCTTCACCGACGAGGCGCGGCATCCGGCGGCCCCGTCCGACGACCCGAGCGGCATGCCCGCCGGAGCCGAGCTGCTGGCCGCCTATGCGGAGGCCGGTGGCGCGGACGTCACCGACCTCGCCTGGTTCGAGGCTCTGACCTATTACAAGGAGGCGGCGGCGACGGCACTGCTGATCAAGCGAGGGCGCCGTGGCGGCGATCTTGCGCCGGCGATGCGGCGGATGGTCCCGGCGCTGCCCGGCCTGCTCGCCAAGGCCGAGGCGATCCTCGGCTGACCGTGCCGATCCGGACGCCCGCAAAAGAGTGTTCTGTATCGTCGCCCCATTCCGGGAGGGACCATGACCGACGAGAACATCCTGCTCACGGCGACCACGGGGACGGTGCGGCTGCTCACCCTGAACCGCCCGGCGGCGCGCAACGCGCTGAGCGCCGACCTGAACACCGCGCTCCACCGGGCTCTGGACGAGGCGGACGCCGACGAGTCGGTGAAGGCGGTCGTCGTCACCGGCGCGGACCCGGCCTTCTGCGCCGGGCTCGACCTCAAGGAGGCCGGTGCCGAGGGCGCCGCCTTCTTCCGCCGTTTCCAGGACGCCAACTGCATCGTGCGGATCGGCGAGATGCGCAAGCCGGTCATCGGCGCGGTGAACGCCGCGGCCTTCACCGGCGGCCTGGAGATCGCCCTCGGCTGCGACTTCCTCGTCGCCTCCGAACGGCCGTGTTCGCCGACACCCATGTCCGGGTCGGCGTGCTTCCCGGCGGCGGTCTGACCGCGCGGCTGCCCCGGGTGGTCGGCGCCGCCAACGCCCGCCGCATGTCGATGACCGGCGAGGTCGTGGATGCCACCCGTGCCGAGCGCATCGGGCTGGTCACCGAGGTCGTCCCGCACGGCGGGCTGCTGGACCGGGCGATGGTGCTCGCCCTTGCGGCTGCGGACGTCCCCGTGGAGGCGATGCGGGGCCTGAAGCGCATGTACGTCGAGAGCGACGGACTGCCGGACGACCTGGCCGCCGAGATCGCCATCGCGCGCGCCTACCAGCCGGACTACGACGGCATCGAGGGCCGCCGAGCCGGAATCCAGAGCCGCAACCGCGCGCAGATACAGGAGGAACGTTGAGCGAGATCGTCGTGTCCCGGCCGCGGCCGGGCGTCACCCGCATCGCGATGAACCGGCCCGACCGGCTGAACGCGATGACCGCCGGCATGGTCGAGGGACTGCACGCCGCGCTCGCCGAGGCGGGTGCCGACACGGGCTGCCGGGTGATCGTGCTGACCGGTGCGGGCCGCGGCTTCTGCGCAGGCCTGGACCTCAACGGGTACGGCGAGCCCGAGGGGGCGGACGGTGCCGGGGCGGTGCAGCGCGGGTTGGCCATGCAGCGGCACATCGCCGGGCTGGTGCAGCGGATCCGGCGCCTCCCGCAGCCGGTGATCGCCGAGGTGAACGGTGCGGCCGCGGGCGGCGGCCTCGCGTTGGTGCTGGCGTCCGACCTGCGGATCGCCTCGACGTCGGCGGTGTTCGCCGTGTCGTTCATGCGGGTCGGGTTCTCCGCCTGCGACATCGGCACGTCCTGGATGCTGCCGCGGCTGGTCGGCGCCGGGCGGGCGCACGAGCTGATGATGACCGCGCGCCGGTTCGACGCCGAGGAGGCGCTCCGGATCGGCCTGCTCGCCGACGCCGTCGAGCCGGACGGTCTCGCCGCCCGCGTCGACAAGGCCCTGGACGACCTGCTGTCGATGCCGCCGCTGTCGCTGTCGCTGACCAAGCAGGCGATGTGGCTGTCGCTGGAGATCCCCTCGTTCGACGCCGCGGTCGAACTGGAGAACCGGCAGCAGACGCTGACGATGATGACCGCCGACCAGGCCGAGGCCATGGCCGCGTTCGTGGAGAAGCGCGCCCCCGACTACCACAACCGCTGACAGGAAGCCGTGCCGGGAGCGGTGGCCCGGCCGCCGCGCCGGGCTACCGCTCGAGCAGGCGCATGGCGAGGTCGACCGCCGTCGTACAGCGCGCCTCCATCTCGGCCTCGCTCACGAGCGGCTGCTCAAGGCCGTGATTGAGGACCCTCATCACCATCGCTCCGTAGAGGCATTCGACAACCGGCTCCACGGCCGCCTCGTCGATGTCGTCGCCGCGTTCGCGCGCGCGGTCGAACACCCGGCGTGCGGCCTGACGGTGCCGCTGGGCCAGTTCCCTCGCGACGTGCGTGTAGGCGGGGTTCGCGATGGCGTCGACGGTGATCCGGAATGTCGCGTAGCCGACGGGGTCGAGCAGGAAGCGCAGCAGGTTCGTCGCGAGCCGGATCAGGTCGCCTCGGAGCGATCCGGTGTCGACGTCTTCGATCCCCTTGGAGCGCGCCCGGACGCCGTCGACGAGCAGGGCGTCCCGGTCGGGCCAGCGCAGGTACACGGTGGACTTCCCGACTCCCGCACGGCGGGCGACGCCGTCGATGGTGAAACGGGCCGGTCCGCGTTCGAGGAACTCGTCGATCGCGGCGTCGAGGATGCGCTGCTCGAGCACCGGGTCACGCGGTCGCCCGGGACGTTTGCGGATCGCGGTGGCCTCGGTCGTCTGTTCGCCGCTGAAGCCGGACATCCCGTCCATCACACCACGTCCTTCCAACACCGTCACGCCGTGCACGATATTTCCGACGATCTCGTCCGTAACTCTTGACATGTGCCCCCGATCACACGAGATTGATTACTCAGTTAACTTAGTCATTCTCGAGGAGGGGTACGTGCCCGACGTCGATCGCACGCCGCCGAAGGTCCACCTCCGGATCAACGGCGAGAAGCGCGAGCACGGGTCCGGTGGGACCTACGACCACATCAGCCCGGTCACCGAGCAGGTGGACGCCCGCATCCCGCTCGCCGGCAAGGAGGAGATCGACCTCGCCGTCGCCAGGGCGCACGAGGCCTTCCAGACATGGAAACGCATGTCGCCCGCGCAGCGCCGGGCGCCACTGAACAAGCTGGCCCACCTGATCGAGGCGAACGCCGCGGAGTTCGCCCGGCTCGGCGCCCTCGACAACGGAACCCCGGTGACCGTCGGCTCGGCGTTCCCCGTGACCTCCGCCGAGTGGACCCGCTACTACGCGGGATGGGTCGGCAAGATCCAGGGAGACGTCACGGGCGATCCCGTCCAGGACGGCGAACTCGGCTACACCCTCGCCCAGCCGTACGGTGTGATCGGGATCATCATCACCTGGAACGGGCCGCTGATCTCGCTCGCCATGAAGATCCCGCCCGCGGTCGCGGCCGGCAACACGGTGGTCGTCAAGCCGTCCGAGCTGACCCCGTTCAGCGGTGAGCTCTTCATGGACCTCGTCGAGGAGGCGGGCTTCCCGCCCGGCGTCATCAACGTCCTTCCCGGCACGGCGGAGGCCGGTGCCCGGCTCGTGGCGCATCCGCTGGTGAAGAAGGTGAGCTTCACGGGCGGCCCGGCCACGGCCACCAAGATCCTGGAGACCTGCGCGCCCGACATGAAGCCGGCGGTGCTGGAGCTGGGCGGCAAGTCGGCGAACATCGTCTTCGCGGACGCCGACCTGGACGCCGCGTGCCGGCTCGGCACGACGCTCTCGCTGATCGCGCTGTCCGGCCAGGGATGCGCCTTCGCCACCCGCATGATCGTCCACGAGGACGTCCACGACCAGGTCGTCGAGCAGGTGAAGGCGATCGCCGAGAACATCCCGATCGGAGATCCGCTCGACCCGGCGACCATGTCCGGACCGGTCGTCAACGAGGCCGCCGTCGAGCGGATCACTGGCATGATCGAGCGCGCCAAGGAGCAGGGCGCGACCCTGGTGACCGGCGGCGCCCGGATCGACCGCGACGGCTACTTCATCCAGCCGACGGTGTTCACCGGCGTCGACCCGGAGTCCGAACTCGCGCAAACCGAGGTCTTCGGCCCGGTGCTCGCGATCTTCAAGTTCTCGACCGAGGAAGAGGCGATCGCGCTCGCCAACGGCACGCGCTACGCCCTCTCCTCCTACGTCCAGACCAAGGACCTCGCGCGGGCGGTCCGCGTCGCCGCCGAGCTCGATGCCGGCGAGACCCTCGTCAACGGTGCCGCGAACCTGCAGGTGGGCCGCCCGTTCGGTGGCTTCGGCCTGTCCGGGACGGGCAAGGAGGGCGGCCGGCAGGGCATCGAGGAGTTCGTCCGCATCCGCAGCGTCGGCATCGCCGTCTGACCGCAAGCCCAAGAGGAGAGAACACCATGACCGGAAGCCTTGAAGGGCGCGTCGCCTTCATCACCGGTGCAGCCCGCGGCCAGGGTCGTGCGCACGCCGTACGCCTGGCCCGGGAGGGCGTCGACGTCATCGGACTCGACATCTGCGAGGACATCGCCAGCTTCGACTACTCCTGCGCCACCTGGGAGGAACTGGAGGAGACCGCCGCCCTGGTCGCGAAGGAGGGGCGGACGATGGTCATAGGCAAGGCCGACGTCCGCGACCCGGCGGCCGTGAAGCAGGTCTTCGACGACGGGTACGCGCGGTTCGGCCGCGTCGACATCGTCATCGCCAACGCCGGAATGATCCGCTACGGCGAACCCGAGAACCCCGTTCAGGAATGGCAGGACACTCTCGACGTCATCCTCACCGGTGCCTTCAACACCGTGCAGGCCTCGATCGACAAACTCGTTGAGGGCGGCAACGGAGGATCGGTCGTCCTGGTGAGCTCCAGCGCGGGCCTCAAGGGCACTGGCAGCCCTCTGCCCTCGGCGCAGGCCTACACCGCGGCCAAGCGCGGGCTGGTTGGCTATATGCAGGTGCTCGCCCAGCAGTACGCGGAGCACTCGATCCGGGTCAACACCATTCACCCGACCGGTGTGGTCTCGGGCATGACCACCAACGCGGCGATGATGAAGATGGCCGCCGACCCGAACACCAACATCGCGGCCATGCAGAACCTGCTGCCGATTCAGATCCTCCAGCCGGAGGACATCGCCAACGCGGTGGCCTATCTCGTCAGCGACGAGGCGGCTTTCATCACCGGCACCCAGTGGGCGCTGGACGCCGGTTTCTCGGTGCACTGAGAAAGAAGGCGGACATGTCTCTTACCGACCACCGCATCGTGGGAACGGGCTCGGTCGAGGCGGCCGGTGACCGGTTCGACGTGCTTCGCGCGCGTCATCGGATCGTCAAGGTCGAGGAGCCGGAGCGCACGTACTGGATGGTGCTCGGCCACGACCTGACGCGCGAATGCCTACAGAACCCGGATGCGTTCTCCAGCGAGATCATCACGCCGCTGAACCCGGATCCGCCGTTCAGGATGATCCCGATTCAGCTCGACCCGCCTGAGCACACCAAGTGGCGCCGGCTGATGGCGCGGTACTTCTCACCGCGCCAGATGGCGTTGCTCCGTCCCAGGCTCGAGCAGCGGACGAGGGAACTCGTGGCGGAGATCGCGAGGGAGGGGGAATGCGATTACGTCTCCGAGTTCGCACTCAAGCTCCCGACCGTCATGTTCCTGGAGATGATGGGCCTCCCAGTCGAGGAGCTTGCGACCTTCCTCGAGTGGGAGAAACTCGCGCTGGCGCCGAGCGAGGACGGGACGTTCGACGCCGACCGCCAGGCCGCCGGGATCCTTTCCGTGGTCGGATATTTCCACATTGAGATAGCGCGCATGCGCGGCGGCGGTGCCCGCGACGACCTGCTCTCCCAGATGATGGAGTGGGAGCTGGACGGCGTCCCGGTCGCGGACGACGCCCTGGTCAACTGCTGCGTGCTGTTGTTCTTGGCGGGCCTCGACACGGTCGCGATGAGCCTGTCCTTCGCGATGCATCACCTCGCCACCCACGACGCGGACCGTGAGCATGTCGCGGCGGTCGCCGCCGCGGGCGGTTCCATGCACGAGATCGTCGAAGAGATGCTGCGCTTTTACGCGGTCCCCGAGATCGGCAGGAAGGTCGCCCGGGACATCGAGATCGACGGTCACCTCCTCAGGGCCGGCGACCTCGTCCTCTTTCCATTGGTCGCCGGGAACCGCGACGACGCGTTGGTCACCGACGCCGGCGAGGTGGATCTGCACCGTGGCCGTACCACTCCGCACCTGGCCTTCGGCGGAGGACCGCACCGCTGCCTCGGCTCGCACCTGGCCCGCATCGAAATGGACATCGCGCTTCGGGGATGGCATGAGGTCATTCCCGAGTACAGGTTCGTGCCCGGCGAGACACCGCAGGCGTACTGGTCCAACGTGCAC
Source organism: Spirillospora sp. NPDC000708 (assembly GCF_040299565.1). NCBI lineage: Bacteria > Bacillati > Actinomycetota > Actinomycetes > Streptosporangiales > Thermomonosporaceae > Spirillospora > Spirillospora sp. NPDC000708. Next base: position 230,167 of record NZ_JBEPCJ010000002.1, on the reverse strand, counting down.
GGCCTGCTGGGACTCCGGTTGTCCGGCTTCGGGGGAGCCGGGTGAGACGAGGGCCCGGACCGAGACGACTAAGCTTACTACGTTGACGTAGATGGCTTTCTTTGTCGAGAATGCGCCCTACCCGATCAGAGGAGGCCCCCGTGGGACCACTGGACCAGTGCTTCGACGTCACCGGGGAGGCGGGGTCCGGCAAGCCCCTGAGCCAGACGGCCTGGATCTTCGTGCCGGACGACCCCGCCGAGGTGAAGGGGGCCATCCTGTGCCTGGCCGGCGGCACCTACGACAAGAGGTACTGGCATCTGGAGGTCCCCGGCCACGATGGCTACAGCTTCGCCCGGCATCTCGCCGGGCGGAATCATGTCGTCATCGCCCTCGACCACCTCGGTGTCGGCGGCAGCAGTGACCCGGCCGCTTCAGCCGTCGATCTGGAGATCCTCGCTGACGGCGACGCGGCCGTCGCCGCCCAGATCAGGGCGCGACTGGACCGCGGAACGCTCGTCCCGGGACTGCCGCCCCTGCCGGATCTCCCGCTGATCGGGGCAGGCCACTCGATGGGAGCCTGCCTCACCACGATGGTCCAAGCGCGGTCCGGACCGTATGACGCCGTCGTGCTCCTGGGCTACGGCGTCGACATCACCAACGTCCACGATGAGCAGGTCACCTCCGAGGCCCTCGAGGAACGCGTCGAGGAAAGCGAGGCCATCTTCCGTGCGACCACGGGAACGGCTCCGGACGCGACGTCGGCGATCGTGCCGCGCGAGCCGTTGCGGTCGCTGTTCCACGGCCCCGACGTACCCGACGAGGTCGTCCGCGCCGATGACGCGGCGCAATCCCGGGTGCCGGTCCGCGCGGCCTCCGAGGTCACGACCCCGGGCTTTGTCCGCCGGTACGCCGAAGCGGTCGACGTACCGGTCTTCCTCGGGTTCGGGCAGGTCGATGTCTCACCCGACCCGCACGCGGAACCCGCCTGTTATCGCGCCTCCCGCGACGTGACGCTGGTGGTCGTCGAGGGATCGGGCCACTGCCACAACTTCGCGGGCCGCAGGCGGGAGCTCTGGAACCGCATCGCGTCCTGGGCGGACACGATCGCGTCGCGGCGCATGGCGGCGGCCGGCGACCGGAAGGGCGGAGTGCGATGACGGTCGAGAACACGGCCGAGGTCCAGCCGGGCGCCGGCCCCGCCCACCTGGCGGCCGCGCTACGGGAAGGCGCGGCGCGACGCCCCGCCGCCCTGGTCTTCCACAGCGAATCCGGGACGACCGAGACCACGTCGCCGGAGGTCATCGAACGGGCCGGCCGGGTCGCCGCCGGGCTCGCCGCGCTCGGCGTCCGGCCCGGAGACGTCGTCGGCTTCCAGTTGACCAACCGCGTCGAGAACGCGGTCGTCCACGCCGCCGTGCTGCTGTGCGGCGCGGTCGCGTTGCCGATCGTGCCGATCTACAAGCCGCGAGAGATCTCCTTCATCCTGCGCCAATCCGGAGCCGCCGCGCTGATCGCTTTTCCAGGGGCGGCGGCGGACGTGCTGGCCGTCCGGAAGGAACTGCCCGGTCTCCGCGCCGTCATCGCCGTCCCCGACGGCGGCGACGCTCCGGTGCCGCCGGGCGCCACCGCGTGGACGGAACTGGAGTCGGCCGGAGCCCTCGCGGCATCTGCTCCCGCATCGCCGGACGAGGTGGCCGTTCTGGTCTACACGTCCGGCACCACGGCCGAGCCGAAGGGCGTTCAGCACACCCACCGGACGCTCCTGGCGGAAATGGCCACGCTGCCGGGCCTCCGCCGCGACGCGGACGGCGTCGTCTACCTCGACGCATTCCCTCCAGGCCATGTCGCCGGACTGAACGTCGTCCTGCGCGCGATGATCCATGGACTTCGGACCGTCTTCATGGAGCGCTGGAGCGCCGAAGCCGCGCTGGATCTCATCCACCGCCACGGCGTCACGTCTTCGGCGGGCGTCCCGTTCCACCTGGCGGCCCTGCTCGACGCGGCGGAACGCACCGGACGCGGCACCGGAACCCTGCGCGACTACCTCGTCGGCGCGGCCAGCGTTCCGCCCGTGCTGGTCGAACGCGCTGAACGCGCAGGCGTCTCCGCCTACCGCTCCTACGGATCAAGCGAGCACCCGACGATCAGCTCCGGCACCCCCGGCGACCCGCTCGCCAAACGCGCGCGCACCGATGGCCGCCCGATGCCCGGTAACGAGGTTCGCATCGTCGACGCCCAAGGTCGCGATGTGCCACCCGGCCAGGACGGCGAGATTCTCTCCCGCGGTCCCGAACTGTTCCCCGGCTACCGCGACGCGGCTTTGAACGCGAAGACCTTCACCTCGGACGGTTGGCTCCGTACAGGGGACATCGGACGAATGGACGAGGAAGGCTATCTGACCGTCACCGACCGGTTGAAGGACATCATCGTCCGAGGCGGAGAGAAGATCTCGTCCAAAGAGGTCGAGGACCTGCTTGCGGCGCATCCTTCGGTCGCCGAGGCCGTCGCCGTCGCCGAGCCTGACGAGCGCTACGGCGAACGCGTCTGCGCGTTCACGGTCCTGCATCCTGGCGCCTCCCTCGACCTTGACGCCGTTCGAGCGCACTTCGCCGCCGCAGGAGCCGCCCGGCAGAAGACCCCGGAGCGTTTGATCGTAGTCGACACCCTGCCGCGGACTGCGGCAGGAAAGGTCCGCAAAACGGAACTCAGGGCAACGCTCAACCCGTAAGCGCTCGGATCGACCCGCGGACGCCGACGGACGCCGCCCCATCCCCAGGAAGCCGCCGTGCCGTCGACGAAACACCCTCTTATCACCCCGCCCGAGCGGACTGAGGGGCTCCGGCCATGTGGAGCGTGAAGACCCGGGCCCCCTCTCGGGCTCTGGGAAGCCAGGCCCTCACCATGAACAGGTCCGTGCTGCGCTGGTACTCCTGGCAGGAACGCCCGCCGTTGGCGATATGGAACTGGCCGGCAGGTGCCGATGTCTGCTCAGGCGGTGGGGAGCGAGGGCCGGATTCCCGTGACGAACAGGTCGAGGCCGGCGGTGAAGGCAAGGTCGCGGCGGGAGCGGGGCCATCGCGCGAGCGGCTCTTGCGGGACTGTTCCTCAATGGTGAAGCCGTTGGCGTAGGCCAAGACGGTGTCGAGAGAGAGCAGGGCCGTCTCGGCAGGAACGCCCGCGGCGGTCAGTGCGGTGATGAGGTCACCGATGACGGTGCGCCTCGTCACCGGCGCCTGCGGCGTCGCCTGAAGCGGAGGGCTGGACCGGCCGGGCCTGACACTTCGGCCCGTGTTCCAAGCCACACAGCGATGGTGTCCGCGCTCGGACAGGGAGTAGTCTGGCCATCGAGTGACCGACCGGTCGGTCAGTGAAGAGGAGATGCAGGATGCCTTTCGTCCGAAGTAGAGCGGGGCAGGTGTTCTATGCCGAGCAGGGCCGTGGCCGACCGGTCGTGCTGTTGCACGGCGCACTGCACGACCACACCGACTTCGACGCGGTGGCCGGGCCTCTGGCGGCCGCCGGCCATCGCGTGCTGGCCGTGGACTGGCCAGGTCACGGTCGTTCCGAGATGCCGGCCGGGGGGCCTCGGTTGGTGACCGCGCCGCTGCTCGCGGGCGTTCTCGCCGATCTCGTCGCCGAGCTGGACCTGGATAGGGCCGTGTTCGTCGGCAATTCGGTCGGCGGGTACGCCTCGGCCAGGCTCGCGCTGGACCACCCGGACCGGGTCGCCGGGCTGGTCCTGGTCAATGCCGGCGGGTTCGTCAAGGTCCCCCGCCTCGCGGCCCGAGCCCTGGGGGTCCGGACCGTGAACCGGGCGGTGTTCCCCCGGCTCGTTCCCCGGTACATGAAGCCGGACAGCGACCGGCTCCGCGCCATCACCCGCCGGGTCCAGGACAGGGCGCGCAGCAGGACGGGCGCCGCCGTGTCCGCCGCGCTGTGGCGCAGCATCGCCGATCCGGCCTACGACCTGCGGGCCGACGGGCCCCGGCTCGGTGTACCTGTGCTGCTGGCCTGGGGGGCCCGCGACATCATCCTCCCCATGCCGGCCGCACGGGAGACGCAGGCGGCGATACCGGATGCGGACCTGCGGACGATGGAGACCGGGCACGTGCCCTTCGCCGCCGATCCGGACGGCTTCCTGGGTCTGGTACTGCCCTTCCTCGAATCGGAGGAGACCGCCGGGAGCGCGCAGTGAGCACCGGCGTCCGGCAGCAGCGCGCGGCGGCCACGCGAGAGCAGCTCATTACCGCCGGCCTGTCCCTGGCAGAGCGGACGGGCCTGGCAGGCATGAGCGTCAACCTCATCGTCGCTGAGGCGGGTGTGGCCAAGGGCACCTTCTTCCACCACTTCGGCGACCGGTCGCAATTCCTGCTGGCGCTGCACACCGAATTCCACGACCGCGCGTTCGCAGAGATCGACAAGACGATCGCGGGAATGGCACCGGGCCGAGACCGGCTGCTCACCGCCGCGAACGCCTACCTGGACGAATGCCTGCGCCATCGCGGTGTCCGCGCACTCCTGCTGGAGGCCCGCGTCGACCCCGCCATCATCGAGGCGATCGCGTCCCGGAACAGCAAGGTCGTCCAGCTGACCAGTCCCGACTTCGCCGCCATGGGCCGGGCGCACCCCGAGCCGAGCGCAGCCATGTGGAACAGCGCCGTCGTGGAGGCCGCCATCCTCGAACTCAACCAAGGCGGCCACCAGCCGGACATCCGAGCCGCGCTGGCCCAGTTCCTCCCCGCATGATAGGTGTCGGCGGCGCCCTGGCCGTGCCGATAGGCCAGATGCGCGGTGAAGATCCGGCTCCGCGCTCACCTCGTTCGTGACCTGGGCGCAGCGCAATGAGGTCCTGGCCACCAACCCCGCCCGCCGCCTCCAGCGGCGCAAGCCCGCCCGCCGCGGCGACCGCGCCATCCCCGCCCCCGCCTGGACAAACTGTTCACCGACGACAGCCACCCGCTACGCGAGCGCGTCCTGTGGCGGATGCTGTACGAGACCGCGGCCCGGGCCCGGGCGTGGGAGATCCTCTCGCTCAACATCGAGGACCTCGACCTTGAGTTCCGCTGCACCCGCGTGACCTCCAAGGGCGGCGCGATCGAGTACGTCCACTGGCAGACCGGCACCGCGTGAACGTCCTCTGGGCCCTCATACGAGACCGGCGCTGCACCAATCGCCCTCGGCTCAGCCCGCCGCTGCTTGACCGAAGACATTGGGAAGTCCACCCGGCCGCTAACGGTGGTTTGTTGGATCAGGGCTCTGTGTGGGTAGGTGTTGTGGTGGCCGCGCCTTGGCCTTGTGTGGAGTGAGTCGTGGTGACCAGGGCGAAGCGGTGTCCGCCGGCGCCGGGGCCGTTGGAGGGGTATGCGGCCCGGTTCGATGATCTGTTTTCGCATCTGGCGCAGCGGCGGGGGTTCCGGGAGTATCTGGCCGGGCTGCTGGCGCCGCGGGAGCGAACAAGACGCTGACCTGCCTGGCCGGCGCCGAGCCGGTGGTGGGTGCGCAGCATCGGGCGGTGCAGCGGCTGCAGTTCTTCCTGAGCGAGTCGTGCTTGGACGCCGATCGGGTCAACGACCGGCGGTTGGAGTTGTTGCTGGATGCTGCCTCGACGGCTCCGCACGGGGACGGGATGCTGGTCATCGACGATTCGGGTGACCGCAAGGACGGTGCTGCCACCGCGCACGTGGGGCGGCAGTGGCTGGGTCGCTACGGCAAGACCGACAACGGGATCGTCACCGTCACCATGCTGCGGGCCGATGAACGCATCTACTACCCGCTGCACGCCCAGCCGTACAGGCCCGCCAGGCACTTCCCCAAAGGTAAGAACGACCCGCCTTTCGCACCAAGCTGCAGATCGCGGCGGGTTTGGCCCGAAGGGTCGACCATGCGGGGTTCGGTTTTCGGGCGGTGGCCGCCGACAGTGCCTACGGCGACCAGGACAACTTCCGAGGCGAACTACGTAGGGCCGGGTTGCCGTTCGTGATGGCCCTCAAACCGCGACACGGCGTTTGGGCCTACGGCTCCGACGCCTACATCCCGGCCGACGCAGCCCGCATCCTGGACTGGGGCGGCCCTGAACGTCGGGGCGACTGGCTGCCGATCGATCGTCGTTTCCGGGACGGGCACACCGAGCAATGGTGGGCTGCCGAGGCCACGCTGGGCTGGTGGGGCCCCGACGGGCACACCCGCCTGGTGGTGGCCACCGCCGACCGGGCGCCCTGCCGGCCAAGGCCACCTGGTACCTGGCCACCAACCTGCCCCGCCACGGCGGGCCCCACGACCCCGCACGCGGCGGCGACAGCCCACACCCTGCCGCCGACCTGGCCGAACTCGTCCGGATCTACGGCATCCGCCACTGGATCGAGCAGTCCTACAAACAGATCAAGGACGAACTCGGATGGGCCGACTTCCAGGTCCGCTCCGACACCGCGATCCGCTGCCACCAGATCCTGGTCAACTGCGCGTGCAGCTTCTGCTGGAACACCTGGTTCGCCGATCCGCGACACCCTCCGCCCCCACCCCGACCAGCCACCGCCACCTCTGCAGAGAGGGGGCCCCACCCCCGGGCCCCAACAGACCCGCCCCTTTTCCGACACGTCACTGGCCCCGAACTGCCCCCACACGCTCCGCGCCGTCCGATCCTGGCTGATCCCCGCCATCACACTCACTCGCTGGTGGAAGGCATGGTCGAACACGCCCCCACCCACTGAACTCCAAGAACTAATCGACAAAGTCTCCGCAGGTCACGGCCTGCACCTCATACATCCCACCTTGATTCAACAAACCACTGCTAGTTACCAGTGAGCGACGCGGAGTAGTCGTCAGCGTGTCGGGGGGGCTCGGTGAGGGTGTCATCCGGATTGCTCTTGAGGATGTCGGGCCATAGGTCTCGGTGGGGGGTGGGTGGAAGGTCTTCGCCGAGGCGAGCGAGGCGAGGTGGCGCTCTTCGTAGCGGAGGCTGAACAGCACGTCGGGGTGGACGCCGGTGCGGTGGGGCCGGTGTCTCTGTAGAGGATCTCGACCTCTTTTAGCGAGGCGACCGCGGCTGGCTGTCCTGCCCGCGCACCGAGCGGCCGTTCGAGATCGCCACTGCCACTGTGACCCGCACGGGTAGGGCTGGACCCTCGCCAACACGCGTCCGGTGGCGTCATGGGCAGTGCGGCGCGCAGACGCGGCGAGAGATGGCTTGGGCGAAGATGGTCTGCATCTGCTGTGGAGAGTTGATCTGGAAGGTCTGGCCTTGGACGACTTGAGCGATGCGGGCCAGGGCGGTGGTGTCGGTGCCGGCGCCGATGCCGAACATCATGACCTGGACGGGTCGGGTGGGGTCGGCTTGGCGGCGCAGGGCGTCCAGGGTGTGCTGGAGGGTGGGACCGGCGGGGTCGTCGTTGCGGCCGTCGGTCCACAGCGCGACCGTATTGACGAACTCGGGTTTGTAAGAGCGCTGCATTTCCTTGTAGGCGGCGAGGACCGTGGCGTACAGACCGGTGTCGCCGTGGGTCTTGACCTTCAGCGCACTGAAGGCGGTCAGGCCGAGCTGGCGGCGGGTGACCGATCCGAATCGCTGGCTCAGGGGGCCGACGTCGATCAGCTGTTTCCAGGGCCGGTGGCCGTCCAGGTCGGTGGAAAACTCCCAGAGGCCGACCTCAGAGTCGTCGGAGAACAGGGCCAGGCTCTGTTGCATGGCCGCCGTGGTCGCCTCCAGGCGGCTGGTACGGGAAGCGATGTGCTGGTTCATGGAGCCGGAGATGTCGACCACGGCCAGCAGCCGGATTCCCAGTGACAGTTGCGCCCACGCCTGCAGGATCTGTGCGACCTGGTCGGGCGGCGGGGCGGGCAGGAGCTGGGGGGATTGGGGGCTGATGCCGATGAGGGCATCGAAGCTCGCGGGGGCCTGCCCGTCGGGGGTGCGGAATCCGCTGGACAGGATGTCGCGGCGGGTCTGCTGTGAGGCCAGTGCGCGTTCCAGCAGCCCGGCCGCCGCGCGTCGTTGGTCCAGGTGCCGGTTGTGCAGCGCGTCCAACTGTTGGGGGGCCAGCGGGCGGCGGCCGGGGCGGGTGACGCGAAGGACGGGGTAGTCCATGGTCAAGGTTCCCTCGACGGGCTGCACGGCGACCTGCGGGTCGGTGGGGACGTCGCGGTTGTGGACGTACACGGCCTGCTCGGGGGCCAGGATGAAGGTGGGGTCGCGGTGGTTCCCGGTGAGCGCGTCGTTCACGGTGGGCGCCTGGTGTTCGCGCAGCGCCCGTGCGATGCCACTGAACTGGGCGCGCTGGGCCGGGTCGTTGCCGGTGAGGGTGGCGGCGACCGTCAGCGCGGTGATCCCGGCGCCGGTGCGGGTGGGGTCGGGTATCTGCACCTGCACCGGTGAGGACGCCGGCGAGCCCGGCGGGGCGGTCTGGGTGGCCGCGCCCTTCAGCATGATCTTCCAGGAGGGGACGGCGAGGAACTCCTGGCCCGCGGTGCGGCCGGCCAGCCGCCGCGGCAGCGCCGCCACCAGCGGTGTGCTGGCGATGCGCGTACCGGAGGGGATCAGCGCCGAGCGCTGAGCGGCCGGGATCAAGGCCGTCCACAGGTCGGTGTCGGGGATCCACACGTCGGGGCGGACCGTGCCGAGTCTGGGCACCGCCTGCCCGGCCAGCAGTTCGGCGATGTCGGCGGACTGGGCGGTCCGCACCCGGATCCGCAGGCAACTCCCGGCCGCCTTGGCGTGCCCTGAGGTGGCGCGGCGCGCGGCCCGCGCCACGATCGGCGCGATGGCCGGATCGGCCGCCACGTTCAAGGTCAGCGACGGCGAGCCCCCGGCGCAGCCCAGACCGAACGCGCTAGCGACCCGGTAGACGCTCACCACCAGCACCAGGGCCAGCACGGTCGCTCCGGCCAGCGGCAGCAGGAACGCCCGCCGCCGACCCCCAAACACCCGCCGGGTCAAGGCCGGCCGCGGCGGCCCTGCCGCACCCGCCTCGCCCCGGCCGCCGAGCCGCCGTAGCCGAGACTTGCGGTGCCGGGGAGCCGCCTCGGCGTGATAATGCTTCGGGCGCATCCGGTTCAGGCGCATGGGGTGGGGTCCGCTCTGTGCAGTGGGCTGCCGGTGTCGCCGCCGTCCCCCGACGCGATGCGTCCGTGCGCGAGGCCGAGCACATCAGGCGAGTTGTAAAGAACCCTTCCTTTAATCTGGCAGGTGCCAGATTAATCTCATCCCGGCCGCCGTCAAGGGCCGGGCCGAGTACGGCCATCACCACTCCTGGTGGCTACAGTGGACGCGGTGAGGGCGCGAACGGCAGGCGGGCAGGAAACAGACATCCTGCGCCAAGGCCTGGCGGCATTCGTCGAACTCGGCTACGACGCCACCTCGACCCGGCTGCTGGCCAAACGACTGGACGTCAGCCACAACTTCATCAACGACCGCTACGGTTCCAAGGCCGAGTTCTGGGAGGCCGCGGGCGGGTACGCGCTGGAGCGGATGCGCGAGCGGCTCACCGACGTCCTGGACACCGACTTCGACGACGACGCCAAACGCCTCACCGCCCTGGTCCGGCGCTTCTACCGCGAGATCGCCCTGGACCCCGGTCTGAACCGGGTCCTGGTCCTGGAGAACACCCAGAACTCACGCCGCGCCAACTACCTGCAAGAACAGTACGCCGCGCCGATGTACACGGCCCTGGCGCCCTGCCTGAACAACCTCATGACCGCCGGCCGCATCCCCCGCGCCCCCAAACGCCTGTACTTCCTGGCCGTCATGGGCCCGATCAGCGCCCTGATGAACCAATAGCACGCCGACGGCGGCCCACTCGGCACCGACGACCTACTCACCGCCGCCGCCGCACTCGCCGATATAACCCTGCACGGACTCACCCCCGCCCCCTGACGCCCTGCCACCACGCAACACTGACAATTGATCCGCCAAAGCCACTGACAAATTCTTCGGGGACTGTCTGAAAGTTTGTGGGTGAGGTGGTGATCGGTTTTCAGTTCAGGGTGATGCGGTCACCGTAGTGCAGGGAGAGCGCGTTCAGCGCTGCCTTCCATCCGGTGGTATTGCCGGTCATGTTGGGTCGGCCTTTCAGGGGTTGGCGGATGACCAGGTAGAGGACCTTGAGGGCGGCCTGCTCGGTGGGGAAGTGTACGCGGCGGCGGGTGGCCTGGCGGAACCGGGAGTTCAGGCTTTCGATCGCGTTGGTGGTGTAGACGATCTTGCGGATCTCGGCCGGGAACGCCAGGAACGGGGTGAAGGTCGGCCAGGCGTCCCGCCGCAGCCGGACGATCGCCGGGTAGCGGGTGCCCCACTCGGTTTCGAAGTCGGCGAACCGCTGCTCGGCGGCGGCCTCGGTCGGGGCGGTGTAGATCTGCCGCAGATCCCTGGTGAGCCAGCTCCGGTGCGCCTTGGACGCATACCGCAGCGACGAGCGCACCAGGTGCACCACGCATTGAGGTTTTGTCAGCGGCTTTCAACCGATCCGGCGATACTCGAAGAGCATGAGGACGTGTGCGGGGCGGACGATGTCCCCGATTCTGCTGGGCTGAGGGTGGTGTGCTTGAGTGCGGTCCAGCGTTCGGTGACAAGGGCGAAGCCGCGTTCGACGTGGCATCGCAGGAATCGTTGCAGGCGGTTGTGGCAGCGGTTGTCGATCGCCAGGACGTTGCCGCCGGTGGGGTTCTTGAAGGGGACGATGATGCCGTGGCCTGCGCCTTGGTGGCCGGGGTCGGCAAGGACGGGGATCGTCTTGGCGTAGGGATACAGCGTCGGCAGGACCAATGCCCGGGCCGCTTGGAGGTCCACGACTCCGCTGGGCAGGACGTCGCTGAACCAGATGGGGAAGCCGTCCGGTTCGGACAGCATCTGGACTTGGACGCCGAAATCGCCGGTCTTCCCGGAGAACCAGGCGTCGATCGTTTCGCCCTGCACGCTCACGGTCTTGTGGCGGCACCGGTCGGTTACGAAGATCTTGCCGTCCATCTCCAGGTGCGGCAGCCCGTCGGCGACCGCCTTCTCCAGGGCCCTGGTGCAGGCTGGCGGCGCGGTCGGCCAGGACGTCGATGGCCTCGTGCAGGTACCGGTAGGCGGTCGACTGCGACAGCCTGAAGGCGGCGCCGTGCAGGGTGATGTTCGGCTTGTCCCGGAACCAGGCGATCGCGAACAGAGCCCGCTTCCAGCAGGTCAAGGATCGTGTTCCCTTCCTGGTCCCGCGTGCCCGGCGTTCGGCGCGCAGCAGGGCCACGAAGCGGATCAGTTCGCGGGGGACGTCGAGCATGGCATGATAGGTGACCAACGCGGCGCCTTTCGGTAGTAGGCGAGGACTTGTGGTGAGACCTCTTCTACCGGGGGCGCCACGCTTGCTTCGGGGCATGTCGCCGTGTTCGCGAGTCTGCCCGATTCTACCTGTTACAGCCTGTTAATCCCCGGCGCCCGAATCAAAATCGCTGGGAAAACGTCATTGCCGCGCTGGTGGACGGACAAGATGCTCGCTGGAGACGGCAACGGCTTCCTCGGCTTCTGGGAGGCGATGGTCCGCCGCGAACTCCGCGAGGACCCGACTCTCCTCGACGCTGAACAGAGGACGATTCCGTAGTGATCGCCATGGTCACGTGCGGGATCAGCGCCCTGGACAGCCACGAGGTCGTCAGGGTTCGATGGGGCAACCGGCGATGACGGTGCGGTGGACGGCTTCCGCGTCCGGGCTGTGCAGCGCCTCGGCGAGCGGGACGTGGAGGAGGACCAGATCGGCGGCGGCCCCGGCTCGGATACCACGTGTCCGCCCGCCGAGGTCGTCGGGCGATGTGAGGTAGGACAGCAGGGCGGCGCGCGCAGTGATGGCCTCGTCTCCGTTCACGATCGCTCCGGAGTTGGTGCGGCGGTGCACGGCGCTGTCGATGACCGTCCAGGGGTCGAGAGGTCCATAGGGAGCGTCGCTGGACAACGCGACCGGCACGCCTGCGTCGGAGAGGCGGCGGCAACGGTACAGGTCGCCGTGGTCGAAGGCCGGGACGTTGCGAAGGAAATCGTCGCCCCGGTCGGCGATGAAGCCTGGCTGGGTGACAACGCGTAGGCCCAGCCGGGCCAGCTCTCCGATGGACTCGGCCGGCACGAGCGCGGCATGCTCGATGCGGTCGCCGTCGTGGACCCCGGTCTCGCCGAGCGCCGCGAGGAGCAGCAGCAGTGCCTCGCGCGTGACGCAATGCACGGCCACAGCCCGTCCTCGCTCGTGGGCGTCCGTGATGCGGCCGGTCAGGTCGTCCAGCGACGGGAGGCCCGAGTCGGCCAAGACGATCTTGTAAGGGCCGGTGGTCACCCGCGGATGGCAGGGCGGCGCGGCAGCGAGGGGCACACCGAGCAGATGGACGCGCTGCGGAACGGCGTCGTTCTCGAACGCGGCGATGGTGTCGGTGTTCAGATCCGGGGTGGCGTCGGTGACGCCGGTGATGCCGTACCGCGCCAGTTCGCGTCCGATGGTGTACAGGTCGGTGGCCGCTCCGGCCGGTAGGCAGGCACGGAGCCAGTCGTCGGCGCGCCACAGCCGTCCGGTGGGGGTGCCGTCGGAGGAGCGTTCGATGCCGGAATGGTGCCCGGAGGCCAGGCTCGTCTCGTGTGCCGCGGCGGAGTTGAGCATCCAGAGCGCGCCGCTGCGGTGCTGGATCCTGACGGGGACGTCGGCGCGTAGCGAGTCCAGGCGTGTCGCGTCCAGGTCCCCGGCGACGCTCTCGACGTAGCCGACACCGCGCACCCACCCGGTCTCGTCGGGCACCGCCGAGCGCAGCTTCGCAGACAGGGCGTCCCATCCCTCGACCTCAGGGGGCCCGCACAGGACGGACCTCCTCCACGCCCACAGGGCGTGCAGATGCAGGTGGTGGTCCCACAGCCCCGGGATCAGCGCGCCGCCACGACACTCGATCACCTCGTCGGTGGCTGCCGGCGCGAGATGCGCGCCGATCTCACTGATCCGCTCCCCCGCGACGCGGACGTTCGTCCGCCTGCGCCCGCCGATCTCGGCGTCGCGGAACAGGAGCCCGCTCACCCGAGTGTCCGCGGATTCATGGGAGGGGGATCCCCAGGCTCCGGAGCACCTCGCCCGTGTCGGCGCCCATGGCCGGCGCATCACCGCCGGGTTCGCGGCGCTCCGGAGAAGCGACGGGAACCAGGCCGACTCCGGTTTCGATGGCCCACCCGTCACCGCGGCGGGCGGCCGGTGTGCTGGGGAGCGGCGGACCCGGCTCAAGGGTCGCTGCGACGACATCGGTCATCGACACGTCCCACAGGACGCCGCGTCCGGGCGGTGCGGATGCGGCCAGCACGGCCGCGGTGAGGCCGGTCAGCGGATCAGCGACGGCGTCGCCGCAGAACAGGGGGGACAGGTCCGGGTCGCGGCAGACCAGTCCGGCACCCGCGGCCACGTCGTCGCCGAAGCCGACGCGCTCGGAAGAGCGGCCGTTCGCGGTGATCGAGACCCAGACGGTCCCGGTGGCGACAGCGGCGTCGGCGTCGAGGCCGAAACGGGCCAGGGCGCGCGGGCGGGACGCCTCGATGATGATGTCGGCGGCGTCCACGAGAGCCGCCATCGCGTTGCGGCCGGCCGTGGTCGCCGGGTCGAGTACGACGGAGCGGTGCCCGGCGTGCAGGAGCCGGTAGAAGCCGGGGTCGCCGTACCGGGCGCCGTCCGGGCGGGTGGGCGTCTCGACCTTGACGACGCGTGCGCCCGCCAGGCTGAGGAGGTGCGCGCAGAGAGGGCCGGCCCATAGCGCGCTGAAGTCAACGACCAGTGCGTCCTTCACAGGACGGGGCGCCGCTGGCGCTGGGACGTGTGAGGGCGGTGCCTGTGCGCGCACCGGCCCGGCCGCGATGCCGAGCAGTTCGGCGCGCCCGGCGAGTTCGGCGCCGGTGTGCCCGCGGAGCCAGGCGGAGAGCACCGGCCACGGATCGTCGCGGACGTCGGCGCTGGCGAGCGCGCCGAGGAGCGCCGGGTCGTCGGGACGGGCACACGACACCGCGGCCCAGCCGTCCGCTGTGGGAAGTAGCCGGGACGCACCGCCGGCCGACACCCGTCCACGCCGCACGTGACCTGTGCAGGCGGCGCGCTCGGCCAGCAAGCGCGCGCCATCCAGGCGAGGAGCCCCTGTGGAGCCGGCGAATCGTTCGGCCAGCTCCCGAGCGACGTGCGCGGCGCGGCCGGGAGGCAGAAGGGGCGGGCCGTCCGGGTGCCCCGACAGCACCATCGCGCCGCTCGCGGCCCACGCCGCCGCCACACCCACGTCCGACGCCGCACCCGCGGCCTGCGGCGTGCCGCTCATCGGCGCCGGCCCGAGGCGCCGCCGCTGCGTCCGCGCATGGGCTCCAAGGTCAACGTCAACAAGGCCGAATCCGTCCTGAAGGCCTAGAGCACACTGGAGGGGCAGGTGAGGAGGTTGCGAGCGTCTGCTGCGGACCCCGCTCGGCGAAGCCCTCCTCGAACAGGAGAGTCTCTGCCGTGTCGAGCAGCACCCTCCAATTCCTGGCGTTTCGGGTGCTGAGTCGACTGCGGGCGTCCTGCATCTCGGTCACCGGGGGTGACGCACTCCCGTCCACCATCAGGATCGTAGCGGAGGAGCGACCGACGGCCCTGACCCAGCTGATCGGGCCGTAGTCGAGAGCAATCGGAACTCCACACACAACGAAACAATGGTGTGCGAGTACGGCTCGCGACATCATCGGCAGTGGACAGGCCGGAGTAGACGGCTCAGACCCGGTGCCCAACCGGCGTATGGCGAGGGGATACGAGGTCACCTCCAATTACGCCAGCGTCTCCTCGAGCGCGTCGGTCGCCGCACTCGCCGCTGCACTAGGCGAGGCCCGCTCGACCCCACGCATCAGCAGGAGCCTCAACAACCTGCGTATAGGCTGCCACAGTTATGACCGCATCGGTGACGGCATCCGCGCTCGTGGGTGGCGCTGGCAGAGACCCCCTTCTCGACGAGGACGGCCAGGTAGTCCAACCGCTCTTGACGATCGACCTGGACGACCAGGTAGACGACGCGGGCCGGGCCCTCGCCAGTGCGCGCACGATCGACCGGGTCATGGTCGGTTTCGCGAGCGGGCCGGTCACTGGGCCCGCCAGGGAACTGGCGCGAGCACTGGACGTGACCTTGGTGCCCAAGGGTGCGTCGAGCGGCCGGGAGTTTGTCGGCTGTGAGGAGCCCGCGTCCGAAGCCGCCCTGCTGCGTGCCGCCGCGTCGGCGAACCCGCAGGCCGCGGTTGTGCTTGCGGAGGTGCTGAGGGCGGGCGGCGAGGATGTGACGGCCGGGCTCCACCTGGAGTCGTTCGCCTACTCCACCCTGCTCGGCGGTTCGGAGTTCGCGAGCTGGCTGGATGAGCGAGGGACGCGGCCTTTGCCGCCGCCCGCAGCGGAGCCCGTGCTGGTCGAGCGCGCCGCCGGGCGGTTGCTGATCACACTGAACAGGCCGGAACGCCGCAATGCCTACGGTCGCTTAGTGCGGGATTCGCTCGTCGAGGCGTTGCAGATCGCCGCGCTGGACGACAGCGTGGAGCAGGTCGTGCTCACCGGCGGGGGACCGTCCTTCTCCGCGGGCGGTGATCTCGACGAGTTCGGTACCGCCCCCGACCTCACGACAGCGCATTTCGTGCGCACGTTCGGCGGCGCCGGGCGGTTGCTGCACCAACTCTCCGACCGGGTCGAGGCGCGGCTGAACGGTCATTGCGTGGGCGCCGGAATCGAGTTGCCGGCATTCGCCGGGCGGGTGGTCGCCGCGCCCGGCGCGACGTTCCGGCTGCCCGAGGTCTCGATGGGCCTGATTCCCGGGGCCGGGGGTACTGTGAGCGTCCCGCGCCGCATCGGCCGGTGGCGGACGATGTTTATGGCGCTGTCCGGACGGCCCCTCGATGTGCAGACAGCCAAGACTTGGGGACTCATCGACGAGATCGAATGAACGCCCGCCGCCCTGGCACTGCCACCCCTGTGTCGGCGCCGAGACCGGAAAGTTTGCGACGGTCTGCCACAGCGTCGGCAGCAGACTCGTGACTGACGGACGGCCCAGCGGGGATGGGCCGTCCGGACAGTATGAATGAGCGCGGGCAGCGACCCCCTTGATGAGAGCACCCAACAGGCCGACGGTCAATGCGGCATCCTCGTCAGGGGCTAGCGGTGAGTTTGCCGATCGCTTCGGAAGCAGACAGCAGTTCGAGTTGGCTGGGGACCTGTCTTGGGCCGTCGGCGTCGACGAGGTGTGTCGGGCCGTATGGCCAGGCGCCTCTGAAGATCGCGATGATGTCCGCGCCGTCCAGAGAGCACAGTGTGTCGTGGACGACGTCGGCATCCTCGCCTGGAGCGGCCAGCCACAGGATCGGCGACCGCGTTGCGGTTTCGTGCGAGTTCCAGTTCGCCGCTCGATCTTCGAGACGCTCGATGGCATCTTCGAGGGTCGCCGTCACGTTAAGGCCGGAGTCGTAGTGCTCCACGAGGAACTGGTCGATGTCTTCGGGGAAGAGGCGCTCCAGGTCGGTGTGCGTGAGAACGACCTCGGTGGTTCTTGACCGATCGACCACCGCATCAACGAACAGGGTGCGGAGCAGGCCGTCCGTCCCCGGGCCGAGGAGGCCGACGCCCTGCGGGTGGCCGAAGGCGCGAGCCATCAACGGACGTGCGGGTCGCCCGGCGGAGAGCAGCCGGCCGAGTCGCCGAGCGGGGTGGCTGGCGAGGCGCCGGAGGTTGACGGTCTTTGGCCTGCAGTTCATGTGACCTCCTAAGGTCGATTGGTGTTGGGGCGCGTTGATCAAAGCGGTTCGCGCCAGGGCAGGACACTGATCGAAACGCTTGATGGCGGTAAGTGATCAGCTGCAGCTGTGGCCCGGGGGCGCCGGAATTGGCTGGTGGCGTGGTTCCTGAGGGCTGCACGGGGCTGTGCCTGCGGGTGACGACTTCTCGTCATTGCGGGGAACCACTCACCGAACCCGGTGACGAACTTTGATCGCATCGATACTCTCTGTGACTGGAGGTGACGGTGAGCGCTGAGGACGTGGATGATGCGGCAAGGCTCCTTCAGGGCATCGTTCTCGACGAGTTGCTCACCCCCTACAAGCAACTGCTCGAACGAGACGGCTGCCAGAGTTCCGAGGCGCCGGACCTGCTCGGCGGCCAGGATGTGGTGGACGCCTTGGTCGGGGCGGGGATGGCGTATGCGTTGCCCTCGGGGCTGACGCTGTCGCCACGGCTGGTGGCCACCGCTCCCGACCTGGCTTTGCAGGGAGCGCTCGCGGCTCTGTCCCGCAAGCTGGTGGCGGCTCACGAGCGGCTGCTGGACGGTCAACGCCGCATGGCGGCGACACACCCATTCCCCGGCATCCTGCAAGCAGAAGCGGACCGGCTGGTGCGGATCCTCACCGAGGGGCGCCAGATCACCGACACGTCGCGGGCGCTGCTCGGCACGGCCCGCCGGGAGTGGCTCGTCCTTGAGAACTTCGCCTTGGAGCGGCCGCTGGAGAAGCTGGTCAGCATGCCGCCGCCGCCCGCCTTCGAGGGCAAGGTCAGGTGCCGGAACATCTACCAGGCCTCCTGCGCCGAGCATCCGGTCGGGTTCAAGATCATGCAGATCCACGTCGAGGCGGGTGAGGAAGCCCGGATCCTGCCGAAGATCGGCATGAAGATGAAGTTGGCCGATGAAGCGGTCGCGCTGCTCCCCCTCACACCGACGGGCCTGTCGGGTGCGCTGCTCGTTCGCGCTCCGGTCATCGTCGGCGCGCTGCGCGAGTACTTCGAGTTGCTGTGGGAACGGGCGATCCCTTTCGGAGCCGCGGAACCGGAGATGCCGCTCAAGCAGGTCCACATGGACATCTTGAAGTTGCTGGCCGAGGGACTGACCGATGCGCGGATCTCGCGGGAACTCGGTGTGAACGCCAAGAGCACCGAACGGTACATCCGCACGATCCGCGAGTACCTCGGCGTCTCCAGCCGCGTCGCGATCGGCGCCGCTGCAGCCCGCCGCGGCTGGATCTAGAAACCCCAACCTGGAGCGCCCCATGCCCGAATACCTGGACTTCGTGCCCGAAGAGCGCTTCCGGCGGCACTTGGCGCTCTCGCCGGACGGGACGACCATCGCCTACTCCAGCAATGTCACCGGGTCCTTCGACCTGTGGACGATCCCGGTCGTCGGGGGCGCCGCCCGCAGGGTGGCCGGGCTGGACGAGCGGTCGGTGTGGCAGATCGCGTGGACGCCGGACGGCGGCAGCCTGGTCTTCACCGCCGACCGCAACGGCGACGAGCAGTACAGGATCTACCAGGTCGCCGCCGGCGGGGGAGATCCCGAGGAGGTCAGTTCGGGGCCGGACTGCCAGCGTGTGCTGGCCGACGACCCCTTCGACGCGGAGGGCCGCTTCCTGATCTACGGAGCCAACGACCGGGACCGCGCCGTCCAGGACATCCTCATCCGCGATCTGTCCGACGGCTCAGAACGCCGCATCGTCCCGCCCGCGGGAGTGATCTTCGCGCCGGTGCGGTTGTCGCCGTCCGGGCGATGGCTTTCTGCGACCGGAGCGCGATCGAACACCGATGTGGCCGCCTACCTGATCGACGTCGCCGGCCCCGGAGCCGAGCCCGTCTGCGTCACCGTGGAGTACGGCCACGGTCTGTTTGCCCCGGGCCCTTGGGCGCCGGACTCCAGTGCCTTCTATCTCTGCACCGACGTGTGGGGGGAGTTCACCTCGATCGGCCGATACTCCATCGACGATGCCGGGCTGCGGCGCCTCACCACCGACGACTGGGATGTGGAACTTCTCGAGGCTGCCGGCGAAACTCTCGTGTGGTCACGTAACGAGGATGGACGTTCCGCACTGCAGGCCACCAAGAACGGCGCCCCACTGCTCCTTCCTGGGATCCCTCAGGGAGTCGTCGACGCGCTCAGCCTCACGCCTGATGCCGAGCAGATCGTCCTGCGGATCGACTCGGCGACCCGGCCCAGTGAGATCGGTGTCCTCGACATGGCAGGAGGCTTCAGGTACCTCACTGACAGCCGCCCGCCGGCCATGCGCGCTGTACAGCCGGTGGAGCCGGAGTCGATCACCTATCCGTCCGCGAATGGACGCCAGGTCCGCGCTTTCCTCTACCGTCCGCACTCGCCAGGACCCCATCCCGTCCTGCTGTCCATCCATGGCGGACCCGAGGCCCAGGAACGTCCCATCTACGCCTACTCGGGCCTGTACCAGCACCTGCTCGACCAGGGCATTGCGATCGTGGCCCCCAACATCGCCGGCTCCACCGGGTACGGGCTCACCTATCAGAAGCTCATCTACCGCGACTGGGGGGGCGTCGACCTCGAGGATCTCGACCACGCGGTGCGCCAGATCCAAGCCACGCCTGGTCTCGATCACGACCGCATCGCGGTGATGGGCGGTTCCTATGGCGGATTCGCGGCCCTTTCCTGTCTCTCTCGGCTGCCCTACCAGTGGGCCGCAGGCGTCTCCTTCTGCGGCCCTACCAACCTGGTCACCCTCGCGCAGGCCTGCCCTCCCACGTGGAAGAGCATCGTGGCGGCCGTGCTCGGCGACCCCGAAACCGATGCCGATCACCTCACCCGACGCTCGCCAGTGACCTACGCGGAAGCCATCACCGCGCCCCTGCTGGTCATCCAGGGCGCGCATGACCCACGGGTGCCGCAGAACGAGTCCGACCAGATCGTCGATCGGCTGCGTGACCGTGGCGTCAACGTGCGCTACGACATCTATTCCGACGAGGGCCACGGCTTCACGAACCGCAAGAACGAACTGAAGGCCTACGGCGACATCGCGCAGTTCATCGTCAAGCACTTGATCGGCGACAGATGAACAAACCACTCATCACCGGGATCTGCTCGCCGCTGGCCCTTCTGCGCGACCAATCCGTTGCCGGCCTGTTCGCCGCGCACTTGGTCTCCTGCTCCAGCATCGGCTTCGGGCAGCTCGCCCTGGCCTGGGGCACCATGCGAGAAGGCTACGGCGCCGGCGGCCTGTCCCTCGTCTTGGCCAGCAACGCCTTCCCCGCGCTGCTCATGATCTGCGGGGGCGTGATCGGAGACCGATTCCGCCGACACAAGGTCCTCGCCGGAGCCGAAGCCCTCACATGCGCTTCATGGCTTGCCATCGGTGCCGCCTTGGCCGCGCACGGGACATCGTTGCCGCTGCTGTGCACGCTCGCCGCTGTGGGAGGGACCGCCACAGCCCTCTACCTCCCCACGCTTCCGGGCCTCGTGGCCGACCTGCTGACCTCACGAGACCGGCCGGCCGGCAACGCCCTCATCAACCAGACACAGTCGGTCGGCCTGCTCATCGGCCTGGCGTCGTCCGGAGTGGTCGTCGCCACGATCGGCCCGGCGTGGGCGGCCTCGGCCAGGGGACTCCTCTGCGCCATCAGTGCCTTCCTTCTCAGTCGCCTCACCACCGGTCGCTCAAAGAGGATCGCCACCGGGCCGCTACGCGATCTCCGCGACGGGTGGCGTCACTTCGGCGAGCGCCCATGGGTCTGGATCATGACGTTGCAGTACACGGCGATCATCACCGCCTTGGCCTGCTACACAGAAGTTGCCGGCCCCCTCTACATGGCCGACGGACACGGGGACGCGCGAGCATGGGGAATCATCAGGGCCGGAGAACCTCTCGGTGCGTTGCTAGGCGCCACGCTAGGAGCGCGGTGGCGACCCGCTCACACCATCCTGACCGCCGCAGCGCTGCCGGCAGCGGTGTCGCTCCCCATGCTCGCGATGGGCAGCGGAGCATCATGGCAGGTCATCGCCATCAGCGCGACTGTTCCGGGGGTGACGCAAGCCGTCTACTACGTCCTATGGACGACCGCCCTGCAGGACAGCTTCCCTTCCGAGGCCCTGGTTCGAGTCAACAGCTGGAACATGGTGTCCAGCTACGCACTCATGCCGCTCACCATGTTGACCGCCGGGCCGCTCGCCAACCTCGTCGGTGCCCAGCACCTGGCCACCAGAGCCGGTCTCCTTGTCCTCACAGCGACCATTGCAACCCTGATCGTCCTTGGTACCGGCCCGCGAGCGAGGCTCTCCTTCCAGCGCTCACCTGTCGGCTGACCTGGGAGACGGCGCCTCTCCTCCAAGAAGGGAACACGATGACTCGCACGATCGAGGTCATCGCCAGGCAGCTGCTGGAAGGAATCGTCCGCGAAGACCTGCTGACCCTCTATGTCCGCCTCCTCGCAGCGGACGGCTGCCAGCACGATGAGGCGGCCGAGATCCTCGACGGGCAGCAGAACATCCAGCGCCTCATCGCCGCCGAGATGGCCACCTATGGTCCACCCGGTCCGGATAATTCTCACCGGCTGACGCCCAACCCTGTGGACGTGGTCCTTCAGCAAGCGCTGTCAGCCCTCGCCCGTGACGTGCTGGCCGACCATGAGCGCCTGTTCGAGGGCCACCGGCGCATGAACCGCGACCTGGTGTCCGCCACTTCGGCGACCGGCTCCTCAAACGATCAACTGGCACGCATCATCACCAACCCGGACGAGATCGCCGAACTGACGCGAATCCTGAAGCATTCCGCCGCACGCGAATGGCTGACGGTAAGCCACGACGTCTCACACGGCCCGGATATCGACCTGCCCGACGAGGCCACCGGTCACGCGATCGCGAGCGAGGCCACGCACAGAGCCATCTACCAGTCCAACAACGTCGAAGATCGGGCTGCGCGCGTACAAGTTGAGGCGATTGCGCAGGCCGGGGGAGAGGTCCGTTTCCTCCCCCGGACTGCGATGCGTATGAAGATCGCCGACGAAGTCGTCGCACTGATCCCGGTGATGCTGTCGGTTTCGGCGAGCGCCCTGCTGATTCGATCCTCGGTGATCGTCGGAGCCCTTCGTGAATACTTCGAACTCCTCTGGGAACGGGCCATCCCGTTCGCCGTGCCCGGCCGCAACACTGGAGACCTCACGCAAGAGCAGTTGAGGATTCTGCAACTCCTCGTCCAAGATCTGTCCGACGAAGCCGTCTCCGATCAGGTAGGGACGAGTCTCAGCACGGTCCGCCGACGCGTCTCTGAGATCCGAGCGTCCCTCGGCGCAGAGAACCGCTTTCAGGTGGGCGTGGAAGCGGTTCGGCGAGGGCTGGTGGGCTAAAGCCAGAAGCACGGGAAGCCGCGATCGCCGGTGCCTCCGAGCCCCGGACGAGCACGCGCGCCGTCCGTACGCTGTGGTCACGACGAACGCCAAGCGCCATTGGGACCATTTGGATGGCAGATCTCTCTCCTCCCGGTGGCACCGTACTGCCGCAGTCTCCCTGAGCGATAGCTGCGCTCCCGCCAGCGCGGAAGTATTGGAGGGCTGGGCTTGCTCGCTGGCCTCTCAACACATCCCTCAACGAGCCCGGCTCGTGCTGTTGTGTTGCCTCAGGACAACACCAGCGACGGCCAGACGGTCCCCGGTGTGGCGGGAACCTTCCGGCTGCCGCCCGCCTGCTCAGCGCCGCCGGCGACGACGTGTTACCGCTATGTGGGTTGCCGAGTTCGAGGCGGTCTTCTCCGCTCTCTTCGTGATCGACGAGGGCAGCCCGCTCGCTCGGGGCGAGCGTCCGTACCCAGGCTGATAGCGTCCACGAGGGCGGTGGCCACGACCAACAGGCCGGTCGGCGCCTCGGCGGTCTGCACGATCCGGGCGCTTCGAAACCGCTATTTGCGGTCTCGCCTCCGCTGGCCGGAGTGCGACACGCCGGCCAGGGAGCTGGCGTTACCTCAGCTTGCCGGAGATTATGGAGCGCAAACGCCCTGACAGAACTTCAGTTCGCGTCAGGCGCTGCTATCTGCCGTCTATAGAGAGGAGCCCTTCATGTTCGCATCGCCAACGAGTCGGAGGACTCCACTACATGGTCGATCACGAAACCCCCACAGATGAGCGCACCGAGCTCCTCGCAGGCGAGCTGCATGAACGCGCTCGCACGCTCAACCACCTGACCCAGGGCACGCCTGGCCTGACGCGGCCGGAGGCCGCCTGCACGATCGCAGGCAACCTGGCTCAGACCGCGTTCCGCCTCGCCAAGACCGCCGAACAGCTGGACGCCTTCCTCCACCGGGAGCTTGATGCTGGAAGGCTCGTGCATGAGCGCGGCGACGGTCTCCTCCCAACCGCCCTGAAGGCGCACGATGCTCTGGCCGCCGCATGCGAGCAGTCCATGAACCTCGGCGAATCCTTCCGCGGCGCGCAGGGAGCCCTCGCCGCCATCCGCGGCATCGATGCCGATTCCGAAACCCCGCAACGGGCTCAGGGCGAAACCGAGCTGCGGGTGGAGGAACAGACAGACCAGGCAACCGCTTCCGACATCCAGCCGGCGGCCAGGGACTTCCCCCGAAGCATCGGAGACGTTTTGTCTGGCCCTCCAGCAGCCCCGTCCTCACCAAGCCATCGCCCGAGCTCCAAGCCGCCGTCTCCGCGCAGGGAGATGTAACTCGGCAGTGGTGGTGCCTGAATCAGCTTCTGGGTTCGGCTTCGAGCGCCGGACCGTGGGTTGTTCCACGGAGGCGCAGCCGGTACCTGCGAGCGCGCCGTGCGCGGCCGGTAACTCGCGCGCGATGCCATCACCGCTACGCTCACCGGCGGTCAAGCCCGACAAGACTTCCATCGGCTGTCTGCCGTCAACCGGGCGACGAGGTCGTCCTTCGTCACCCCAACATTTCGCCTCTCCGCTGGCGATCGAGCATCGCCTTCGGATACCTGGCACGACACCGGTGCATTGGAGGACGACCTCTGCAGGCGCAGGGGCAAGAAATGGATAAGGCGTGCGTTATCGCTGCGGAC
Source organism: Spirillospora sp. NPDC000708 (assembly GCF_040299565.1). Classification (NCBI taxonomy): domain Bacteria; kingdom Bacillati; phylum Actinomycetota; class Actinomycetes; order Streptosporangiales; family Thermomonosporaceae; genus Spirillospora; species Spirillospora sp. NPDC000708. Next base: position 206,432 of record NZ_JBEPCJ010000002.1, on the reverse strand, counting down.
CGGGCGCGGTCCGCAACGGGCGCGGGACGGATCGAGCGCGATCCGTGGTGAGGAGGCTGATGATCGAAGACCCTGATGGTGGAGCTGCACCGAGGGCCGTGAAGCGACGCAACCGTCGGAGGCGGAATGCCGCGAGGCGAGGACGGGTGCTGCAACTCCGCTTGTCGGACGAGGAGCGCGCAGCCTTGAGCGCGGCGGCTGAGCGGGAGCAGTTGGCGACTGCGGCATGGGCGGCGCTAACGCTGTCGGCTGCGGCGAACGGAACGCCACGGGAGGAGTACCGCGAGCTGTGGGAACTGCTTGAGGCCGTGTTGCAGGCTCGCGGCCAGGCAAAGCGGATCGGTGTCAACCTCAACCAAGCTGTCGCGGCACTGAACTCAGGAGAGATGTCGTCGACGCTCCAGTGGTACGCCGACGCGGCGGCGCGGACGGTGTGCAAGCTCGATGACCTGGCCGAAGAGCTGAGAAGGCGGCTGCCGTGACCACGTCGGCGCCGGCGGCGAGCGCTCCGGGGTGATCGGAAAGGTTCTGCGCGGCGCCCGGGTCCAGGGGCTTCTCCGCTACCTGTACGGCCCGGGCGCCAACGGTGAGCATCACGACCCTCACATCGTCGCCGGGTTCGATCCCCCGGGTGTGCTGGAGCCGGTGGTGGGGCCTGATGGCCGCCGCGACCTTCGCCGCTTGGACGGCCTGTTGTCCCAGCCGATGGCATTGCTTCGTGAGCGGAACTACCGGAAGCCCGTGTGGCATTGCGCCGTCCGGGCCGCCCCAGAGGACCCGATCTTGTCCGATGCGCAGTGGGCTCGGATCGCGACCGAGATCATGCAACGGACGGGGCTGGCGCCGAACGGGGACGTCGACGCCGTCCGTTGGATCGCCGTCCGCCACGCGGACGACCACGTCCACATCGTCGCTACGCTCGCCCGGCCGGACGGCGTCCGTCCGGAGGTGTGGAATGACGGGTATCGGGTCCGGGACGCCTGCCGGACGATGGAGGACTACTTCGGCCTGCGGTCGACGGCTCCTGCGGACCGGACGGCCGCCCGCCGTCCGAAGCGGGGCGAGACCGAGAAGGCCGTCCGCCGCGGCCAGGAGATGCCGTCTCGTACGCTGCTGCGCCGCGCAGTCCAGACGGCCGCAGCTGGCGCCCGCTCTGAGAACGAGTTCTTCGTGCGCCTCGACGCCGAGGACGTCCTGGTGCGGCGGCGGTTCAGCCAGCGGACGGACGGCGAGGTCACCGGCTACGCGGTGGCCCTGCCCGGTGACGTGAACGCGGACGGTCAGCCGGTCTGGTTCGGCGGCGGCAAGCTCGCCGCCGACCTGACCTTGCCCAAACTCCGCCGCCGCTGGACGAGTGCGGACGGCTCCGTCCGGGCGCCGTCCGGCGTCCGGACGCTGGACGGACGGCATCTGTCCGTGCGGACGAAACGCGTCCTGCTGCGGACGGCCGTCCGCCGCGCTGCGGACGAGTCCCGGACGACCGCCGAGTTCTTAAGCCGGCTCCAGGAGGACGGCTTGTGGGCGAAGCCTCGCTACAGCCAGCTCAACCCGGGCCAGGTCACCGGCTACGCCGTCGCGTTCCCCACGGAGCACGATGGCGAGGAGCCGATCTGGTTCTCCGGCAGCCGCCTCGCCGACGACCTCTCGCTGTCCCGGCTCCGGCAACGCTGGTCAGGAGACGCCGAGTACTGCACGTCGACTATCGAGCACTACGAGCTGACGCCGGAGGAACGGCAAGCGTTCTACGACGACGCCGCCCGCGCCGCCTCCTACGCCACCGCGGCGATCCGCCGGCATCTGGCCACGAATCCATTTGCAGCTCAGGACGCCTGCTGGGCTGCCTCCGACGCTCTCCATGTAGCCGCCCAGGCCACCGGCAACCGCCATCTGCACCGCGCTGCCGATGCCTATGATCGCGCAGCCCGCGCGCCCTACGGCCGTATCCCGCGCCCGACTCCCGCAGGTAACGCCCTGCGCACCACGGCTCGGCTTCTCGCCCTCACCGGCTCCATCAGGAACCGGACGACGGTGTCCACCATGCTGCTCGTCGCCAACTTCATCACCCTGCTCGACACCATCACCGAGCTCCGCCGGCTCCAGCACCGCCACGCCCAAGCCGACGCCGCTCGCAAAGCAGCCGCCCAAGCCCGCGAAGCGAGAATCGCCACTGGCACTCCGACGCCCCGGCAGAGCGAACCAATGGCCACGCCTTCGCAGGTGAGCCTGGCCATGGCCGGATTCCCGATGCCGTGGGCTCCGATGGATCCTGCTGCCACCAGCAGACCGGCGGCGACGAAACCCGCTCGCCCGACCCGAGACAGAAGGCGTCCATGACCGGGTGACTCGGCAAGAGGGAAAGCTGACGTCGAGAGTTGCTCCGCTGGAGACCAACAAAGCCAGACCCTCTGGCTCGGCGTGCGGTCGGGGCGCACGTGCTTGCTCAGTTCCGCAGCACGAGCCGACCAGTGCCTCTGCGTATCGAGTCGCAACTGGGCTGCGGCGCGGGCGGTTGATCGTGGGCGACTATCGACACGCCGAATGCTTACTGTAGTTGATCGACGACCTAGCGTATTGCATGGTTCTGATCACTGACTTTGGTTGATGGGCCTGCGGCTCGTCAACCACTGGCCGACGGGGGAGTGATGGAGACGCTGGTATCGGTCGATCAGAGAGAGCTGGCGGTGCGGCGGGAGCGCCTGCTGCGGCTGCACTTCGAGCTCAAGAGGCTGGGCGCCTCGGTAAGAGTGCGCCGGCCGCGCAATGGGCGATGGCGGTTGAGGGTCCGCCGCGACGGCTGGTCGGAGACGGTCATGTGCGCGGGCGCTGATGGTGCGTACGCCTACGTCACGGCGCACGGGCGACTCCTCGGCACGGCCAGCGAAGTCCGGTACGTCGCTCAGGTGCTGCTCTGGATGGTGGAACGGCGGGTGCGATGACCATCTTCAAGCACCGTCGCCTTCCTGCACCCGCAGGCCCAGGACTGCAAGAACAGTCGGCGGGGTCGGCGACGGGAACAACGAACTCCGAGACACGAGATCGCGTAGTCCGGGTCGTGGTGGCCGTGGTCGCCCCGCTGATCACGGCACTGGCCGTGCTCGGTGGGCTGGGGTCGTTCACCACCGTGCGGGAGCTGGCGGAACCGCACTTCAAGGGCCTGGCGTGGATCGTTCCGGTGGGCATGGACCTCGGCATCATGGTCCTGCTGGCCTGGGATCTGCTGATGGAGTACCTGGACCTGCCGTGGCCGGTGCTGCGCTGGGTCGCTTGGGCCTACATCGGCGGCACCGTGCTGGTCAATGTGTCCGCGGCGCGCGGTCAGCTCGCCGGCGGCGTGATGTACGCGGCGATGCCGGTGCTGTTCATCACTGTGGTTGAAGGCGTCCGGCATCTGATCCGGCGCTGGGTGGGGCTGGCGTCCGGTCGCCGGGTGGAGCGTGTGCCGGTGGCGCGGTGGCTGCTGGCGCCGGTCTCGAGTCTGCTGCTCTGGCGGCGGATGGTTCTGTGGCACGTCACCGCCTACCGGGACGGGCTGGAGCTGGAGTACCGGCATCTTCTGGCGGTGTCGCGGCTGCAGGAAGAGTACGGGCGGTGGGCATGGCGTTGGGACGCGCCGCTGGCCGAGCGGCTCTCGCTGCGCCGACTGCCGGCCGACATCGACGAGGATGATTTCGAGGGCGCATCGTCCGCAGGTACGGGGGAGGACGAGCTGCTGGCTGCCGCACGGCGGATCCGGCGGCAGGCGCGGCGGCAAGGCGTCCGGTTCACCAGGGACTACCTAGGTGACCAACTCCGGGACATGGGGTACCCGGTCGCGAACACGCGTGTCCGGCGGCTCCTGGCCGTGCTCCGCGACGACTCGGCCCAGGGCGGTGGGGCATGAGCGGGCCGGTGCCGGCGGGAGATCATGACGCCGACCCGGGGGAGAAGCGGCAGCGTCAGCTCGACTTCTTGCAGGGGGTCGCCGAGTACGGCGTGGCCGGTCTGCTCGACGGGCGTCTCGAATGGACGGCGTGGCTTGAGCAGGCAAGCCGCCATGGACGCTACGGGTTCACCAACACCCTGCTGATCCCTGCGCAAAGGCCCGCGGCGACGGACGTCCGTTCGTACGACGACTGGAAGAAGCAGGGACGCCAGGTTCTGCGCGGTGAGACCGGCATCCGCATCCTTTCCCGCTCAGGCAAGCCCCGGCCGGTCTTCGACATTGAACAGACCGACGGCGCGGCGCTCGAACTGCCCGAACCGGCCTCGACGTCCGAGGGGTTAGCGAGGCTTGCCCGGCTGACCGGCGACCTCGGGCTCTATCTAGACCGAGGCCAGGGCTGGACCTATCTGGGCGACCCGGCCAAGCGGCTGTTCATCGCTCCCGAGATGGAGGACCTCGCGGCGGCTACGCATCTTGCGCATCAGCTCGCCCACGTCCTCGACGTCCAGGGACGCCCGAAGGCGGCGAACCTCGACCAGGACGCATGCCGGGGCGCACGGCGAGCCTTCGCCGACTCGGTCGCCTTCCTGGTGCTGACGGAGGTCGGCCTGCCGACGGAGCATCTGTTCTTCTCCGCTCCGCGCAGCTGGGCGGGATCCGACGAGAGGGCCAACGCGGCTGGAGCTATCCGCCTGGTCGGAGAGCAGGTAGTCCGCACGGCATCGCGGCTGCGTTACCGGCTCAGCAAGCTGCAGGCGGTCGCCTCGGACGCTCCCGTCCGTCGAGCGAAGGTACGGGAAGAGATAGCAGCCACCTCGAGCCCGCCCGCATCGCTGGAGACCCCGGACGCAGAGCTTCCAGCCGCAGACATACCGCACGAAGAATTGCTCGCTGCCATCGACGACGGGCACCGCTTCTTCGTCGCCAACCTCGACGGAAGCTGGGGCGCCTCCTACCTGGCCGGCCGCGGCTTCACCGCGGACATCCAGGCACGGTGGCAGGTCGGGCACGCGGTCCGTCCACGCCAAGCCCTCGTCCAACACCTCCGTCAGCGGGGCCACAGTGACGAAGCCATCGTGGCCGCTGGCCTGGGCAGGTTCGGAATGGACGGCGAGCTGATCGACATCTTCCGCGACCGTGTCCTGCTGCCCTTACGCAACGACGACGGCGCCGTCGTGGGATTCATTGGCAGGCAGCAGAACAGCTTCGCCGGGCCGAAGTACATCAACACCCCGGACACAGTGCTCTTCCACAAGCACGAGGTGCTCTTCGGCCTCCACGAAACCGGCAGCCGGCTCGCGCAGGGCGTTCGTCCCCTCCTGGCCGAAGGACCGCTGGACGCGATCGCAGTCAACACCGTCATGCCAGAGACCTACGCCGCCGTCGCCGCCTGCGGGACGGCCATCGGCCCAGCCCACCTGGACGCACTCAACCGCCACACCGACCTCGACACCTCCGGCCTCGTCATCGCACTCGACGGCGATCCGGCCGGCCGGGTGGGAGCCATCCGCGCCTGGCGCCACCTGAACGAGGTCACCGGACCAGTCGATACCGTTCGGCTCCCCACAGACCGAGACCCTGCCGACCTGCTCGGCAAATCGGGACAAGAAGGCGTCGAGAAGGCGTTACGGTCCGTAATTCCGCTGGCTGACCTGGTGATTGATGAGAGACTGGAGCGGTTCGGAGGAACGCTGGAGTTCGCCGAGAACCAGCTGGCCGCCGTTCGCGCCGCCGCGACCGTCATCGCCGGCCTGCCGTCAAGCCAGGCCGCCAGGCAAGTCGCCCGAGTCGCGTCCCGCACCCAGCTAGACCCTGCCGACGTCACCGCCGCCGTAGCCGCAGCGATCGCCCCAGACCCGCCCACCGACCTGGCAGCGGCAGCGAACGACTTCCCTTCACCGCCCGAACTCCGACCTCACACACCTGCGCGCGAGCCGCGAACGGCGGCACCGCCACCGCGGGCACGCCGCACCAAGTAGCCACCTTCTCCCGAGGAGAACTCCATGACCACCCAGCACCCCGACCCGATCGCCGAAGGCTTCTCGCACGGCGGCGAACGCCTGATCCAGATCCTGGCGCTGGCGACCGCTCTCAAACAGAGCTACGCCCAGCGTGCGGCCCGGTTACGGGCCGCCGAACTGGCACGGGACGCAGCAGCCGAGCGCACTGAATCCGCAGCTCAGCAGGCGGCGTTCGCCGAGGCTCGCTCCCGGTGGGTACGCGCCCACGACCGAAAATGGCTTCAGCAGGCCGGGCTCCTGCACGTCGCCGAAGCGTGGGGAGCCGCCGTCCCCTACGCCGCCGAAAGTTCATCGGCGGCCGCAGCCGTGCGTAAGTGCGAGAACCGCCTTCGCGACCTGCACCCGCATGGGATGAGCCACTACGACCGAGCCCGCGGCGACGGCATGGAACCTCTGGACGCGATGCGCCAAGCCGCACCCTTCTTCACTCGGGACCCCAACGTCCGCACCGGCGAGCCCGCAGCCCTCAGGCCCATGCTCGCCGAAGGCAACGGCGCCGAATGGGCAGCCACCATTCACGGCCCGTCCCGCAGCGACTGGGAGAACGCCCGCCAGGAGCAACGCGCCCACCACATCGCCGACCAACTCCGCCGCCAACCCCAGCGGCCCGGCCCCGACGAGTTGCGAACGGTCCTGGAAGCCACCACCAACCTGCCGACCGAAGTGATCACCAAGGTCACTGCGCCCGCCCCGAGCGCTCAGGCCAGCCAGGCACGCCTCGCCGCCGAAGGCTTCCCCTTCACCATCGACCAAGCCCTCGAGATCAGCGCCAAGCAGCCCGGCGAGACACCAAGCACCCGCAGGACCACTACCCAGACAACCGACCGAAACAGACGCCGCAATCTCTGACGACAGGAGAAGACATCATGTCCAACGGACTCCTGGCCGACGACATCTGGACACTGACCGTCGTCACCGTCTTCGTGGTCCTGGCCGTCCTGCCGACGTTCATCGCCCTAGTACGTGGCGCGGACGAGATCCTGCTCATCATGCTGGTCAACGCCCTGTGCTGCGCCACCGTCATCGGCTGGCCCATCGCACTGGTCATGGCCATCAAGTGGCCGCGCAAGCATCGACACCCCACCCCATCACCACATGTCCGCAGCTCGCCGCCCCGCACCCAGCCCCAACACCCTCGCAGGGTGATCCGAGGCCGCATTGAATGACGATGCTGCAAACGGCAACGAGGGTGCTTGGCCGACCGTCTGGAAGTCCCTGGCCATGTTCCTCCCGAACCCCGTCGTCATGGCCAGGTCCAGGGCGACGCACCACTCGCGATAACCGGCCGATGGTAAGGCTGCCGCTTACCTGGTGCTGTTCCACGAATGTCTACAGTGGTGTAGAAGTACGTTGGTAAGCCCTAAGGATCGGTGTGTGCGCAGCCCTTAACCCTCTTGACTCGACGTCGCTGCTTTCCTCGGCGGGGGCCGTGGGCGTGTTCCTCGTCCTGTTCGCTGAGACGCGGCTGCTGGTGGGGTTCTTCCTGCCCGGTGACTCGTTGTTGTTCACCGCTGGGCTGCTGTGCACCGCGCACGCCGGTGACAAGGTCCATCTGTCTCTGCCGCTGGTGCTGGTGGCGGCGGTGGCGGGTGCGGTCGCCGGGGCGCAGACCGGGTTCTGGCTGGGGCGGCGAGGGGGGCGGGCGTTGCTGGCTCGGACGACCAACCGGTACCTGGTGGAGGGGACGGCCAGGGCGCGGCGCTTCCTGGCCCGGTACGGGCATGGCAGGGCGATCGTGCTGGCCCGCTTCGTCTCCGTGGTGCGGACTGTGATCAACCCGCTGGCCGGGGCGTTGGAGGTACCCGCCGGGACGTTCGCGCTCTGGCAAGTCGCCGGAGGGCTGCTCTGGGCGGTGGGGGTGACCGTCGCCGGGTACCTGCTCGGGTCGAGCATCCCGGGAGTCGATCGCTATCTGCTTCCCATCGTGGGGATCATTGTGGTGGCGTCGCTCATGCCGGTCGCATTGGAGGTGCGCCGAAGTCGGCGCGCCGGTGTGCCGTCCAGGCGACGTGATCGTGACGGGGCGGTCGACCGGTGATGGGGTCGCTCAAGCGTGTCAGCGCCGCCGCTGAGACGCCCGTGGCCGCGCTGATCGTGCTCTCGCTCGGGTTCATGCTCGCTCTGGCGGCACTGAGCGTGGAAGTCGCGGCGAAGCACACGGGCGGCTGGGACCGGGCGGTGCACGCCTGCTTCGTCGACCATCGGTACGGGGCGGTGACCGGGCTGATGGAGACGCTGACCTGGCTCGGCTCGACGGCGGTGCTGGTACCGCTGCTGCTGGCAGTCGGCGGCTACCTGGTCTGGAGCCGTCGTTCCTGGAGCACTCCCCTGTTCGTGTGGGCCGCTTTCGCCGGCGCTGTGATCCTCGGCGAGACGGGCAAGGTGATCTTCGGTCGGGCCCGGCCGCCGGCAGCGGACATGATCACCCGTGCCGGGGGATATGCGTTCCCGTCCGGGCACAGCGTCCAGGCCATGACCGGCTGGGGACTGCTGGCGGTCCTCGCCGCCGGGAGCGGGACCCTGCGGCGGCGGACGCGCCTCGCGCTCGTCTGGGCCTGCGCAGTTGTGGTCGTCCTGGTCGGGACGTCGCGGCTCTACCTCGGGGTCCATTGGCTCAGCGACGTGATCGGCGGGTTCCTTCTCGGCGCGGCGTGGCTGTCGCTGCTGCTGGCCGTGCGCGCGGGATACGGACGGCTCGGCCCTCCACCTCCGCGCACCGTTGTCCTCATCGAAGGCGATGACGTGACCCAGGACGACGACGTCTGGGAGGACACCGACACCTCCTGACCTCTGCCCACGAGTTCCTCGGAGCCGTCCTGTTTCGAAGATCGTCCACGCCTTGCTCCCGCACGCCCACCGGCAGGTCAGGGGCGTGGGTCGGCGGGTCGTGCGCGACCGGAGGGAGTCTGCGGTGCGAAACCCCGGGCAGGTGGAGATCCTCTCCGCCGATGCTTCAGGTCCGAGCGGTCCGAGGGGCCTGCTTCAGAAGGTTCTCCGGTCGATCCGGGGGCACGTTGGGCTCTGGGCCGGTCTGTGCGCGTGGCATCTGCTGTGGGTGTTGGCGCGCTCGCAGGGCGCCGGTGGCTCTTGGCATTACTTCGCCACCGGCGCCGCCGTCCTGTTCGGTGACGACCGGGGCGAGGGCCTTCACCTGTACGCGACGCACCCGGAGTTGCAGATCGGTCCGCTGTCCTTCGCGGTGGCGCTGCCGCTGGACGCGCTAGGGCCGTCCTGGGGTCGGGCGGCTGCGGTGTTGCTCATGTCGTGCACCGGCCCGCTGCTGCTCGCGGCGATCTGGAAGCTCGTCCCGCATCCGCATCGACGTCCGGAGCGGCTGCTTGCCGCGGGCCTGGTGTTCCTGCCGATCTGGGCCGAGTTGGCGACCCATGCGGGGCATCTGGACGACGTCCTGGCGCTGTCGCTGGCGATCGGCGCCCTGCACGCCCGCGCCCGCGACAGGCCCGTCCTGGCGGGCCTGCTGGTGGGCGCGGCGACCGACGCCAAACCATGGGCGCTGGCTTTCGCGGCCGTTCTCCTGGTGCGCCCGGCACGGTCCGCGATCGCCGCGTTCGGGGTCTGCCTCGCCGTCATCGCCGCGGTCTGGCTGCCGTTCCTGGTCTACGACCCGCAGACTGTGCACGCAGCTCATTTCACCATCGCCAACGCCGCCGGGTCGGGTCTGCGCGTCCTGGGCTACCACGGGTCTCACACGCCACCATGGGACCGGCCCGCGCAACTCGCGCTCGGCGGGCTGCTGGGCACCGCGGCGGTGCTCCGCCGCCGCTGGGAAGCGGTGATCCTGCTCGCAACGGCCGCCCGTATCCTTCTGGACCCCGAGGTCTACGGCTACTACACCGCCGGGGTCCTCCTCGGCACCGTGGTGTTCGACCTGGTCGCCACCCGGCGGCGGGTCCCGTTGATCACCATCGCCGCCGCGGCCACCCTTTACCTCTCCCGCCAGCTGTCGAACATCCATGCCGTGCCTTTGACCAATGCTCAGCTCGGCCTGCTGCGGGTCTCCTTCGTCGTCATGGCCCTGATCGCGGTCTTCGGCGCCGCCCGACCTGCGCCCCGTAGCGCCGCGAGAACCGGCGGAGCCGACTGAGGGTGGGTGCGGCCGGCGGGGTCAGCCGGGCGGGAGGGTGACCACGAAAGCCGAGCTGCCCTCGAGCGTCAGGTCGCCGCCCGCGGACCTGGCGAGCCTGCGGGCCAGGGCGAGGCCGAGTCCTGCGCCCGGGTGTCCGTCGGCGGGCTCGGCCCGGAACCCCGGTTCGAACACCCGGTCGCGCGCCGTCTCCGGCACACCGTCGCCGTCGTCCTGGACCACGATGCGCACGCCCGGCTCCACGCGTAGGACGACCGTGGTGGCGGCGTAGCGGCGCGCGTTGTCCAGCAGCGGCGCCAAAAGCCGCTCCACGATCTCCGGCGGGGACCCCGCGGTCACCTCTTCCTTCGGCGTCTGCAGGGTCAGCCGCGGTCCGGTGGCAGGCCATCGTGCGGCCACGTCCGTCGCCATGGCCGACAGGGCGCAGCGGCCGGGAAGTCGGGTGCCGCGGGTTCTCGCCTCGGCCAGCAGGGTCTGGCAGATCTGCTCCATTTCGTCGGCGGCGCCTCTGATCACGTTGAGCGCGGCCTGCTGCTCTTCGGTCGTGCGGGCCTGCTGGGAGAGCCAGTCCGCCTCGGCGACGATCCTGGACAGCGGAGTGCGCAGCTCGTGCGACAGCTCGGCGCTCCACTGCTGCTCGTGGCGCAGGACGACTGAGAGCCGGTCGAGGAGCTCGTCCAGCCCGGCCGCCAGGGCCGATAGTTCCGCGGGGCGGCGGCCGGTGCCGAACCGGCGGCCGAGGTCGTGCCCGCTCCAGTCGGCGGCCTGCCCGGTCATCTCGGCCACCGGTTGCAGCGCGCGCCCGACCACGGCCCGGGTCACGGCATAGACGCCGAGAAGCAGCAGTAGCGCCAGGACGATCGATCCGGTGAGCGCCGAAGTCAGCATCCGGTGGTAGGAGCTCAGGCCGACCGCCGTCACGACCGTCCCGACCCGATGACCCGCGGCGGAGATGGGCCGGCTGTACAACCGGACCTCGCCGGTGGTGGCGAAGCGTGTCGTGGAACCGGCGAGGGCGTCGGCCTTGCGCTGCAGTGAGGGCTGTCCCGTCGGCCGTTCCACGGCGCGGGCGCCCTGGTAGATCCAGATGTCGGTGTCCAGAGCGCTGTCGTCGGCGGGTTCGGCGATCTTCAGCGTGCCGCCGGGCAGCACCTGCACGGTGGAGGCCGCCGCCTCCGCGCGGGTCCGCAGCAGGTCGTCGGCGTCGGCGCGGAGCCTGCCGCTCAGCAGCACGTTGAACAGCAGGGTCAGCAGCACGACCCACGCCGCCGTGGTCACCAGGGCCAGGAACGCCAGCCGCCCTCGGAGCGTGCCCGCTCTGACGCGAAAGGGCGCCCATGACCTCATGCGAACCGGTAGCCCACGCCGCGGACGGTGGTGATGCCGCTTTGCGCGTCCAGGCCGCGGATCTTGCGGCGCAGCCGCGTCAGGTACTGATCGAGAGTGTTCTCCGAGACCAGAGCCCCATCGGGCCAGGCCGCGCTGAGCAGGGCGTGCCGGCGGACGACCGCGCCGGGCTCGGCCATGAGCCGAGCGAGAAGGCGGAACTCCGTCGGGGTGAGGGGCACTGAGCGGCCCTGGTGTTCCAGTACGTGGCGGGCCGGGTCCAGCGTGAACTCACCCGCCTTCGCATGGGCCGGGCCGGTGCGGCGCAGCGCGGCGCGCAGCCGTGCGGCCAGTTCCGCGAGGTGGATCGGCTTGGCCAGGTAGTCGTCCCCTCCGGAGGAGAACCCCGACAGCCGGTCCACCAGCGCGTCGTGGGCGGTGAGGAACAGGACCGGGACGTCCACGCCGCGGGCCCGCAGAGCCTGGCAGACGTCCCGGCCGTCGGAGTCGGGCAACGCGACGTCCAGCACGACCGCGTCGCTCTGCTCGGCGCGCAGCGCGGACGCGCCGTCACAGGCGGTCGACACCGCGAAGCCCTCCTCCCGCAAACCGCGGGCGAGGGCCGCGCGCAACTGGTGGTCGTCTTCCACGATCAGCACGCGATGAGCGGTCACCGGCCCAGTATCACGCCTGCTCGACCGAGGTTCGGTCGCGCCGCGACAGCGTCAGGTAGACGACCAGGGCACAGATCACGCCCAGGAAGATCACGCTGGTCACCGTGGTGCCCAGGCCGAGCCCGCCGTCCTTGCGGGCCTGGGAGAGGTAGTCCCCGATCGACGCGCCCAGCGGCCGGGTCAGGATGTAGGCGATCCAGAACGCCGCGACCGCGTTCACCCCCGCCACGGCACGGGCGCCGGCCACGACCGCGATCAGCGCGGCGAACAGCACCACCGACAGCGGGTACCCCAGGTTCAACTGTTCGGCGACCAGGTCGCCCGCGGCCGTGCCGAGTGCGAAGGTGAACAGCACGGCCGCCCAGTAGAAGCCCTCGCGGCGCGTGGTGAGGATGGTGTGGATGGACAGCGTCCGCTCGGCCGCGTACCAGAGCGCGAAGGTCGCCGCGAGGACGACGGTGAACACCGCGGTGGTGATCGCCAGCGGCACGCCGAGACCGTCGGTGAGCTCATCGGTGATGAGGGTGCCGACGATGCTGATCAGCACGACCGACACCCAGTAGACGCCGGCCACATAGCTCCGGAGCCGGAACTGCAGGACCAGCGCCGCCACCAGCAGGACGCTCATCACCAGCGCGGTCCTGGTCAGGCCGAGCCCGACGGTGTCGTTGAGGTAGTCGGCGGCCGTCTCGCCCACCGTCGTGCACAGGACCTTGATGACCCAGAAGTACAGCGTGACCTCTGGGACCTTGTTCATTTTCAGGCGCGGCAGAGCCGCGTGTCTCGTCGTGGTGGTCATGGGGCGAGGCTTGCAGCCGGTACCTGAAAACGACCTGAACACATCGTCCGGCCGCTCGTTCACGCCCCGGTCAGATGATGCGCCGCCGGAGCAGGACTACCAGGACGCAGGCGGTCGGCAGCAGCGGCAGCCAGGCCGTGATCAGCCGGTAACCGAGCACGGAGGCCAGCGCGGTGGTGGACGGGACGCCCGCGGTCGCCAGCGCGGCGACCAGCGCCACATCAAGGCTGCCGACAACGCCCGGCGCGGGCAGCAGCGCGCAAGCCGCGGACACCACCACGTAGACGAGCAGCACCGTTCCCAGCGGGATCGGGTTGCCGAGGCTCTGGAGCACGGCATAGAGGATCACGGTGTGCAGGAGCGGCGCCGAGACCGAGCCTCCCCACAGGGCCGCCGCGCGTCCCGGGTGGCGCAGCACCGCACGCAGTTGCCGCAGATCCCGGGCCAGGTGCGAAGTCGTCTTGGAGCGGTGGCCGTGCGCCCGCCGCCTGAGCCGCGACACCAGCCAGGTGAGCGCTCCCAGAACGCCGAACACGCCGGCTGCGGCGATTACCGTCGTCGCAGGTCCGGAGGGGCCGAGGGCAGACCAGTGCACCCGCGGAGCCAGCGCCGTGGCCGCCGACGGTGCGGCCGCCACGACAGCCACCAGCAGAATCAGGTGGGTTACCAGACCCGCAAGCGAGTTCAGTCCGACCGCACCTGCGGCCGCGCCGCGCGTCATGCCCAGGCGCCGCATGAACCGCATGTTGACCGCCATCCCGCCCACCCCCGCCGGCAGGACGTGGTTGGCGAAACTCGCCCCCAGTTGCACCACGAACAACCGGCCGAAGGGCGGCAGCAGCGGCATGGAACCCAGATGTGCGATCGTGCCGGCGATCCACATCAGGAGGGTCGCCGAGGCGGCGATGACCAGCCATTCTCCGTCCGCGGTGACGAGGTCGTCGCCGCCGGCGTCGACGGCCGCCCGGTGCGCGAATCCGATGACCAGGACGGCGACGGCCGCCGCCACCCCCGACAGCAGCCGCGCGACCGAGGAAGCAGCGAAGATCGGACGCCGCACGCCCACGCGATCCAGGCCGTCCCTCATGCCGGCACCTCCACCTGTGCTCAACGGGCGTGACTCCGCTGCCCGACCGCCGGTGGCGGTCGGGCACCGAGGTGACGGAATCGATGGCGAGTCCGCCGAGGCTGAACGTCTACAAGAGTGTAGACGACTACGCTCGGCGCCCGTATGCTCACTGTGGGCGTCCAGGTTGGGCGCCGGCAATCAATCGCCGGAAATCATCACCGGGGGAGCGCGCATGACCACGGCAACAGCACGGGCCCGCGGCGCCGGGCATCACCTCCGCCAGGACGTCCGAGCGGCAGGAGTCACGCCGCTCGTCGGTGTGTTCGACATGTTCTCGGCGTCCATCGCCGCACAGCACTTCGACGGGTTGTTCGTCTCCGGCTTCGGGTTCGCCGCCTCCCACTACGGGCTGCCCGACATCGGGTTCATCGCCTGGCCCGACATGGTCGGCTTCGTACAGCGGCTGCGCCTGGCCTTCCCGCACCACCATCTGCTGGTGGACATCGATGACGGCTACGTCGACCCGGAGGTGGCCTGCCATGTCGTCGGGCACCTGGAGGCCATCGGCGCCTCCGGCGTCATCATCGAGGACCAGAAACGTCCTCGCCGCTGCGGGCACGCGGACGGCAAACTGATCCTGCCGCTGGAGGAGTACCTGGCCAAGCTCGAGATGGTGCTGGCGACCCGCCGCGACCTGGTCGTCGTCGCCCGCACCGACGCCGCCGAGGAGAAGGAGATGCTGCGCCGGGCGGCCGCGCTGGCCGCCACCGACGCCGACGTGATCCTGGTCGACGGCGTGCGCAGCGAACACGCCGTCCGACGGATCCGCGAAGTGATCGGCGACAAGCCGCTCCTGTTCAACCAGATCGCCGGCGGCAAGTCGCCGCGGCTCTCGCTGACCGACCTCACCGCTCTCGGTGTGGACGTCGCCATCTACAGCACGCCCTGCCTGTTCGCCGCGCAGACCGCCATCGAGCGGTCGCTCGAGGAGCTGAAGAAGGCCGACGGGATGCTCCCGGAGGCGTCCATCGGCGTCGCCGACTCCACGGCGCTCCTGGAACGCAACATCAGCCGCAACCACATCACCGGCCGCGATCACGTCGGCCTCCCCTGACGGCTCGGTGCGATTCGCGGCTCGTCGGGCGACCCGGCCACGGTCAGCCGCACCGGCGGCTTGACGTCAGTGTGCCGTGTCCTTGCGGGACACGGTGAGGTAGCCGACGAAGCCGGCGATGATGACGGCCAGGACCAGGCTGACCGGGCCCGTGCCCAGGGCGAGACCGCCTCGATCCTTCGATACCCCCATCCAGTCGGCGAATGACGCGCCAAGTGGTCGGGTGAGGACGTAGGCGGCCCAGAAGGCGAAGACCGCGTTCATCCGCAGCCAGCGGTAGGCGAGGGCCGGTAGCGCGATGAGGATGGCGAACATGACGCCCGAAGCCAGGTATCCGAGGTGGACGGTGACCGCGGTCATGTCGCCCGTGGCGGTGCCGAGCGCGAATGTCGTCATGACCGTGGCCCAGTAGAACAGTTCACGACGCGCTGTCACGATGCCGTGGATGGACAGCGTCCCCTCGCTCGCGTACCAGATCGCGAAGACCAGGGTGAGCGCGGCCACGAAGAAGGCGGTCGAAATGAGATAGGGGATGCCGAGGGCAACGTGCAGGACGTCGGCGGCCATGGTGCCGAAGACGCTGACCATGGTGACGGATGTCCAGTATTTCCAGGCGGTGTAGTGCCGGGCGCCGAACTGGAGCGCCAGGGATACCGCGAGGAGGGTTCCCGCCAGGGCCACTGCGACGACCGGGTTGAGGCGGTGGGCGAGATAGTCGGAGGTCGTTTCACCCATTCCTGTCGTCAGGATTTTGACGATCCAGAAGTAGGCCGTCACTTCCGGGACTTTGCTTGCCGCCCGCCGTACGGCGGTCTCCGTGCTGCCTTGTACTTGACTTGTCGCCATATCGGCAATGATGGCATGTAAGCCGTGCTCTGATGGCGTGATTTATTGTTTTGGTAATTTTATCTTCGATGAGCTGTTCGCACATTTTCACAAGGCCGCGGCGATGATTTCAAGGCATGGCGAAGAAAAGTGCACGCCGACTCTTCTCCTATCCAGGGCACGGTTCACGGCGGTCGCAGCAGCCCGGTCTGGTAGGCCAGCACGACCGCCTGGACGCGGTCGCGGAGCCCGAGCTTGGGGAGGATCCGGCTGACGTGCGTCTTCACCGTCGCCTCGGAGAGCCCCAGCTCGTCCGCGATCTCGGCGTTGGACAGCCCCTTGGCCATTTCGATCAGCACCTCGCGCTCCCGGTCGGTGAGCCGGTGGAGGCGCGGGTCGTCGATCGAGCCCGGCCGTGCGCCGGCGTGGCGGGTGAAGGTCTCGATGAGCACCCGGGTCAGCCGGGGGGCGACGACGCCGTCGCCCGCGGCGACCGTGCGGATGCCCGCGATCATCTCGGCGGGCTGGACGTTCTTGAGCAGGAATCCGGCGGCGCCTGCGCGGAGGGCCGCGAAGGCGTACTCGTCCAGGTCGAACGTCGTCAGGATGAGGACGCGCGAGCCGGCGTCGGCGCGGGCGATCCGTTCGGTGGCCTCGATGCCGTCCATGCCCGGCATCCGGACGTCCATCAGCACCACGTCGGGGGACAGCGCGGTCACCTGGGCGACGGCTTCGGCGCCGTCGCCGGCCTCGCCGACGACGGTGATGTCGGGTTGCGTCTCCAGCACCAGCCGGAAGCCCATGCGCAGCAGCGGCTGGTCGTCCACCAGCAGGACGCTGATCATCGAGTGCTCTCCAGATGGGACGGTTCGAAGCGGGCGTGGACGCGCCAGCCGCCGTCGGGGAGAGGCCCGGCCCGCATCAGGCCGCCGTAGACGGCCACGCGCTCACGCATCCCGGCGATGCCGTGCCCGGTCCGCCGTTCCTTGGACGGGTCGCCGGCAGGCGGCCGTCCGTCGTCGATGATCTCGACCTCTACGTCTGTCGCGGTGCATGCGAGCCGTACTCGGGCGCGGGTCCCCGGCGGGGCGTGCTTCCGGACGTTGGTGAGCGACTCCTGGACGAGCCGATAGATGGCGAGTTCGGCTCCGGACGCCATGGCGGGAGGCCGTCCCGTGGTCACGAACTCCACCGGGAGCCCCGCGGCGCGCACCTCGGTGAGCAACGCGTCGAGCTGGCTCAGGCCGGGTTGCGGGCGCCTGGAGTCGGTGGAGAGCGGGGCGTCGCGGCGCAGGACGTCCAGGACGCGCTGCATCTCCGCGATGGCCTGACGTCCGATCTGCGATGCCTTGGAGACCGCGTCGGCGGCCTGTTCCGGTGCTGTCGGAAGGGTGTAGGCGGCCCCGTCGGTCAGCGCGACCATGACCGACAGGCTGTGGGTGACGATGTCGTGCACGTCGCGGGCGATCCTCGCGCGCTCCTCCGCGGCGACGATCTGGGCGCGCTGATCGCGTTCCTTCTCCAGGCGCGCGGCGCGGTCCTCCAGCGACGCCAGGTAGGCGCGGCGGGTGCGCATGTTGAGCCCGATGACGGCGGCGGCCGTCGTCATGCCGGACAGCAGGACGAAGACCTTCAGCAGGTGGCCGCGGGGCGCCCACTGGACGGTGGCCATGGCGACGCCGAGTTCCACGACTCCCGCTGAGACGAGCAGCCGCCGCAGCGTCGAGTGGGCCGCGACCGAGTACAGCGCGATCAGCACGGCGACGTCCCCCGTCGACAGGAGGACGCCGCCGAGCCACTGCACGAGCGCCAGTGCCGCGACCACGCTGAAGGCGGTGAACGGTGCGCGGCGCCGCCAGATCAGCGGCACCAGGAGCGCGATCTGCAGGCCCCACCCGACGAAAGGCTGCTTCGGCGGCTCCCTGAGCATGTGGGGAGCACCGGACAGGAGCACGGCGAGCGCGAACATGCCGTCGGCGGCGGTGGGATACCGGTCGGTGAGCGCACGCAGACGATGGCCGCAGCGTGCGACGAACGCGCCGGGACCGGGCTCGGGCCGAGAACCGCTCATCGAGTGTCAGGCGTCCCTGCGCTTGAGCAGGTACGCGGCCACCGCCATCGCGACGGCGGTGTAAAGGACGAAGACGCCGAATCCCGTCCACGGGGCGAGCGAGCCGGGGTCGGGGGCGTTGGTGAGCAGGTCGCCGCCGGCGTTGCTCGGGAGGTACGGCGTGATGTGCTTGCCCCAGGAGGTGAGATTGAGTACCTCGCCGAGGACCGGGAGCACCAGCAGGATGCCGAACAGCGCGGCGATGGCACCGGCCGTACTGCGGATGATGGTGCCGAGCGCGGTGCCGAGAAGCCCGACTACCGTGAGGTAGAGCCCGACCCCGATGACGATCCGCAGCGCCTGCGGTGAGGACAGCGTGGCCTGGACGTGCCGGGAGGACAGGATCGCCTCGCCGCCGAGGAAGGTCGCGAACGACGCGATCTCCATCAGGATCAGGACGACCACGCTGAACACCGCGGCCTTGGCCCACAGGACGGGGAGCCGGCCGGGGACCGCGGAGAGGGTGGCGCGGATCATGCCGGTGGAGTACTCGCCGGTGATCACCATGACGCCGAGCACGCCGACCGCGAGCTGGGCGATGACGTAGGGCCGGAGCGGCACGGTCACCGCCATCGTCGCGGCGTCGTCGATGGGCCGGCTGTGGTCGCCGAGGCGGCTGGCGAAGCCCCAGCTGAACAGCATGCCGAGGGCCATGGTGGCGACGATCGCGGCGAGCAGCGACCAGAAGGTGGAGCGCAGGGTCCAGAGCTTGATCCACTCGGAGTTCAGGACGCGCCGCACGGTGACTCTGCCGGTCCGTAGGGGGGCCGCGGTGGCGGTGGTCATGCCGCGGACTCCTCGAGGGTTCGGGCGGGGGCCCGGTATTCGACGGACTCGCCGGTCAGCTCCATGAACGCCTCTTCCAGCGAAGCCTGTTGCGGTGAAAGCTCCAGCAGCGTGATCCCGTTGGCGGAGGCCGTCCGGCCGATCTGATCGCTGGTCAGCCCGCTGACGAGCACGGTGCCCTCCTCGGGCTCGGCCACCGTGACGGACGGGCCGGCCAGCAGGTCGCGCAGCCGCGCGGCCTCGGGCGAGCGGACCTTGACCCGGCCGGTGGAGGCGCGCTCGATGAACTCGGTGACGGACGTGTCGGCGATCAGCCTGCCACGCCCGATGACGATGAGATGGTCGGCGGTCAGGGCCATCTCGCTCATCAGATGGGAGGAGACGAAGACCGCGCGTCCTTCGGCGGCCAGGTCCTTCAGCAGGTTGCGGATCCACAGGATGCCCTCGGGGTCCAAGCCGTTGACCGGCTCGTCGAGGATCAGCGTTCGCGGATCGCCCAGCAGTGCCGACGCGATCCCGAGCCGCTGGCCCATCCCGAGGGAGAACCCGCCGGCGCGCTTGCGGGCGACGTCGCGCAGGCCGACCAGGTCGGTGACCTCGTCGACCCGGCTGCGGGGGATGCCGGTGGTCGCGGCGAGCGCGAGCAGATGGTTATGGGCGGTCCGGCCGGTGTGGACGGCCTTGGCCTCCAAGAGGGCGCCGACCTCGTGCAAGGGTGCCGCATGGTCGGCGTAGGGCCGCCCATTGACGGTCACCGAACCGGAAGTGGGCCGGTCCAGCCCGAGGACCATGCGCATCGTCGTCGACTTGCCCGCCCCGTTCGGGCCGAGGAAGCCGGTGACGACGCCAGGGCGGACGGTGAACGACAGATCATCGACCGCCGTCTTGTCGCCATAGCGTTTGGTAAGGCCCTTGGCCTCGATCATGATCGTGTCCTTGGAAGCGTCAGCGGTGTGCTCAGCATGAACGCTAGGGGGCCGGTCCTGGCTCGTTCGTCCCTCGATCGGATGATTCCGGCAGGTCGCAGGGTCCGCCGGCTGATGTATGGCTACATCGCGGGATGGACGCGGCCGCGCGGGGAGCGGAGATCGGTGCCCTTCGGCGAGGTCGTCCATTGAGAGCGCCGTGCCGCGCTACCGATCCTTTTCCGCCGCGTCGTGCCGAGTGCGCCGGCGTACGGGTGCGAGGGGAAGCATACGTCGCCGTGGTCCTGGGGCGGAGGCGGTGCGGACGGCGCGGAACGCCGGGTGGAGCGCCCGTAGCCGGTCCTCCAGGTGGACGGTGAGCGTGGTGCGGGCGGCGGGGCAGCCGTGGCAGGCGCCGTGCAGGGCGACCTCGACGACGCCGCCGTGCACGGCCACGAGATCGATCCGGCCGCCGTGGCCGCGGGCCAGGTCGCCGACCCGGCCGGCGATCAGCTCTTCGGCGGTCGCCCGCAGCGCCTCGTCCCCGCCCGGCTCGACACGGCCACCGGATGCGGGACCGGCCGGGGCGGACCGCCGGTCGGCGAGGCCGGTCAGGGCGGTGTGCAGGGCGGTGCGGATGCGGGGGCCTTCGGTACGCCATTCGCGGCCGGGGGCGAGGCGGGTGACGACTGCGTCGGGTTCGACCCGGACGGCGACGAGGGTCGCGTCGTCGAGCAGGGCCGGCAGAAGGTCCCTCGGGTCCTCGGCCGGTCCGGGTGCGGGCAGGGTCCCGGGCGGGACGTGCCAGCGCAGTTCGTCGGGGTGGTCGGTGCGCTGGGGGTGCAGGGGGATCGTCACGACGCTCACCCGGCCAGCGCGGTGACGGCGGTGTGGGCCAGGAAGGCCATGATCCAGGCGAGCGTGGTCAGGTAGCCGAAGGCGATCAGGGGCCAGCGCCAGGTGCCGGTCTCCCGGCGCAGCACGCCGATGGTGGCCATGCACTGCATGGCGAAGGCGAAGTACACCAGCAGCGCGGCGATCGTGCCGGCGGTGAACAGCGGGCGGCCCTTGTCCCGCCCGTCGTCGCGGGTCAGCGTGCTGAGCGCTCGGGCCGGATGCTCGGGATCGGTGGCGGAGGCGACCTGGCCGAGGGTGGCGACGAACGTCTCCCGGGCGGCCTGGGCCGACAGGACGCCGATGTTGATCCGCCAGTCGAAGCCCAGGGGGGCGAACACCGGCGAGACGGCGCGGCCGAGATGGGCGGCGTAGCTGTGGTCGATGACGTAGGCGGCGACGGCGGCGTCGTCGCCGCGGTCGACCCCTGCCTCAGTGAGGTGCCGGTCGGATGCGGCGGGCAGGTTGAGCAGCAGCCAGAGGATCACGGTGGCGGCCACGATGATGGTGGAGCACTTGCGGAGGAAGGCCCGGGCGGAGTCGGTCATCGCCAGCAGGACGGAGCGCGCGGAGGGCAGCCGGTAGGGCGGCATCTCCATGTGGAAGGGCAGCAGCGGCTGGTTGCGGTTGCCGAGCTTCTTGAACGTCCAGGCCGCCAGCATCGCCGAGACCGCGCCGAGCAGGTACAGCCCGAACATGATCAGGCCCTGGGCGCCGAACGGCCCCCAGTGCGAGTGCGGGTCGACGAGGACGCCGATGAGCAGCACGTACACCGGAATCCGGGCCGAGCAGGTCATCAGCGGGGCGGCCATCATGGTGGCCAGCCGGTCCCGTGCCGAGGGCAGGGTCCGGGTGGCCATGATGCCAGGGATGGCGCAGGCGACCGACGACAGCAGCGCGACGAACGCCCGGCCCTCCAGCCCGGCCTTCGCCATCACCCGGTCCATCAGGAACGCCGCCCGCGACATGTACCCGACGCCTTCCAGCACGGCGATCAGCAGGAACAGCAGCATGATCTGCGGCACGAACGCCAGCACCCCGCCGACGCCGCCGATCACGGCGTCGCCGAGCAGCCCGGCCAGCCAGCCGATCCCGACGTGGGCGTGCACCCACCCCGACAGCCGCCCGAATCCGGTCTCGATCCAGCCCTGCAGTGGGGCGGCCAGGGTGAAGATGGTCTGGAAGAACAGCAGCATGACGGCGAGGAAGACGACCGTGCCGGCGACCGGGTGGAGCAGGACGGCGTCGATCCGCTGCGTCACCTTGTCCCGCGAACCGGAGCGGAATCCCGCGAATGAAAGCACCGAGGACGCCCAGGCGTCCAGTTCTTCGGGGTCGTCCGGGGGAGGGACCGGAGGCGGGTCCCAGGAGCGCCAGTCGGCCAACTGCTCCCGCAGCCGCGCCAGCCCGCCGCCTCGGTGCCCGATCACCGCCAGCGCCGGGATGCCGAGAGCCTGCGCGAGCCGTTCGACGTCCAACGTTCCGCCGCGGCGGCCCAGCTCGTCGGTGAACGTCACCACCGCGCAGGTCGGCAGCCCTCGCGCGAGGACCTGGGCCAGAAAGGGCAGGGAGCGCCGCAGCGTGGTGGCGTCTAGAACGACCAGCACCGCATCGGGCTGGTCCAACCCCTCCCCGGAGCCGTCGAGCACACCGACGGTGATCTGCTCGTCCGGGCTGATCGGGTCCAGGCTGTAGGTGCCCGGCAGGTCTTCCAGCACCACCTGGGTCGCGCCCGCCCGCAGGGTGCCGACGTACCGTGAGACGGTGACCCCGGGGTAGTTGCCTGTTTTCGCGTTCAGGCCGGTGAGACCGTTAAAGACGCTGGTCTTGCCCGCGTTCGGGCTGCCGACCAGGGCGATCCGGGCCTGCCCGCTCAGTACTCCGGCCCCGCCGGTCGGCCCATGGCAGCCGCCACCGTGGTCGTGGCTCATTTCGCCGTCTCGCGGGTGCGGATCCTGGCCGCCTCCGTCCGCCGCAAGCACACCTCGTAGTCCTTCAAACGGTAGATCACCGGATCGCCCAGCGGGGCCCGGCGCACCACTTCCACGACTGTGCCGGGAGTGAACCCCAGCGCACCGAGCCTGCGACCGACCGCGTCGGCCCCGGTGGAGATCACCTCAAGCACCCGGACCCGGCTTCCAGGAGGGACGTCGGCCAGCGGCCGGGCGGGCGGGTTCGCCGGGGTCGGCGAATGCGTGCCGAGGAGCCAGCGGGATGCGACCGCGTCTTGGGACACATGTGCTCCTGCGAGGATCGAGCCAGCGGCTGGGGAGATATGGCCGAATTTAGGCTAACCTAAGCTGACGTTCCCGTCTCTCCTGGGTGGCATCCCGACGCTTCAGGCGGCAGGCAGTGCCGCATGTGGACGCCAGGCGTTCTCCGGCTCCTGCTCGCGATGCCCGCGCTGTTATTGACGAATCTTGCGCCAGCAGTTGACCTTGTCCGATGCGGCCGAATGTAGGCTACGGATCGTGACAAATCGGAGACGTACCGTGTTGACAGGGTGTGACCGGTCTGGCGGGTGCGGGGTTGTGCGGAGCCTGTGGCGGCCGTTCTGGTGACGGTGTAGACGCCAGCCGCGGAGCGGCTCTCTCGGGGACCGGCCCCGCTGTGTCGGCAGAGTCCGTCCGGTCGTGCCCGCAGGAGATCATGCACAGGTCGCGGGCTGCTCGTAGCGTCGCTCTGACGTTTCACGGGTCGGGCGACGCGGTCCTGGCGCAGCGCCTTCTGCGCGAGGTGAACGCGGCAGGCGCGCATGTCACGGCCATGGCGGTGGGGCAGTGGCCGGGTGAGGAGCCGAGCGTGGCGAAGTCGTTCCTTGACGGCGGCCATGAACTGGGCTGAGGGCATGAGGCGCCGATGGGTGATCGTGGCCGCCGCGGGGGTGCTGGCCGCGGCGTGCTCCTCCGAGGGCCCCGCCGGCGGCGCGAGCGAACAGGCGCCCGGGAACGCCGTCGCCAAGGTGCTGAAATCGCCGGTGGACCTGTACGAGCACGACCGGCCCGGCCTGCTCGGCCCGGCGGTCCGCGACCTGCCGGCGCGGGTGTACGTCCCCGACTCCGAGGGCGGCGACGTGATCGTGCTGGACCAGAAGACGTTCAAGCGGATCGGACGGTTCAAGGTCGGCCGCAGGCCGCAGCACGTCGTCCCCTCCTGGGACCTCAAGACGCTGTGGGTCAACGACAACGACTCCAACGACCTCGTCCCGATCGACCCGCGCACCGGCACGCCCGGCAAGCCCGTGAAGGTCGACGACCCCTACAACATGTACTTCACCCCGGACGGCCGCTTCGCGATCATCATGGCGGAGCGGCTCCAGCGCATCGACTTCCGGGACGCCCACACGATGCAGGTGCGCAAACGCGTGAACGTGCCGTGCACCGGCCCCAACCACGCCGACTTCTCGGCGTCGGGCGACTTCTTCCTCACCGCCTGCGAGTTCTCCGGCGACGTCCTGCGCCTCGACACCCGCCGGCAGCAGGTCACGGGCGCCGTCAAACTGGCGGACCACGCGATGCCGCAGGACGTGAAGACGTCCCCGGACGGCAAGACCTTCTACATCGCCGACATGGCCACCAACGGCGTCTGGACGATCGACGCCGCGACCTTCCGCAAGACCGGCTTCATCCCCACCGGCAAGGGCGCGCACGGCCTGTACGTCAGCCGCGACTCCACGACCCTCTACGTCACCAACCGCGGCGAGGGCACCATCTCGCTCATCTCGTTCAAGACCGGCCGGGTCGTGCGCCGCTGGCGGCTGCCCGGCGGCGGCTCACCGGACATGGGCGGTGTCTCGGCGGACGGAAAGGTGCTGTGGCTGTCGGGCCGCTACAACTCCGAGGTCTATGCGATCTCCACCTCCACCGGCCGGCTGATCCGCCGCGTCCGCGTCGGCGACGGACCCCACGGCCTGTGCGTGTATCCCCAGCCGGGTCGCTACTCCCTCGGCCACACCGGCGTCTTCCGCTGATCCGGAGGACATGCGGAGGTTAGAACGAGGTGACTGGTGCGCGGACTTCAGTGTCACCGCGCAGTAGCAGGGCGAGCCCCAGCAGAATCCAGGCTCCTGAGAAGACCAGAGGCAGCGGACCGTTCTCCAGGGCTCGGAAGGTGTCGGGGGCGATGAAGGTGAGTCCGGCCAACCCGCACAGGCCGATCGGTATGGGGGTGAAACTCCATCGGCCCAGGGCGCCGGTACGCACCGCCACAAAGCCCCAGGTCACCATGCCGGCCCCGATGAACGCCAAGCCGAGGTGCTCGCCGTCGTTCAGGAGCCGGCCCCACCGGTTGAAGGGTCCGAGTGCGTCTCCGGCGGTCATGCCGAGCAGGCCCAGCGCCAGGCCGCTGCCTGCCAGCAGGAGGCCGAGCCGTTCCAGGCCGGGCCTTCGGCCGTGAAGAACCGCGAAGAGTCCCGCCGCCCCGGCGGCCATGCCGAGCACGCCGGCGGGGACGGCGATCCGCAGCGGCCCGTGCAACGGCGTCAGCATGCCTGCCATGAAGGCGGCACCTCCGGCGGCCGACGCCAGACCGGACCAGCGGACCAGAGCGGACCGGCTCAGCGGGCGCGAGCGGGAGAGGCGTTCCTGCAGCGCGGTCACGGCCAGGTCGGCGAGGGCCGTCGCGGACAACGCGGCGCGGCCGAGAGGACCGCGAGCCTGGGCCTCTCGCGCCAGGTCGTGAACGAGTTGCGCTATCAGTGGTGCGTACTCGCGCCGATAGTCGGCCGGATACAGCCTCATCAGCGCCCGCAGAGCCCGTGAGCCGCGCGAGGCCGGTTCGGGCGGGGGCGTCATGCGTGCCTCGGACGCATCGGCGGGAGCAGCCCGACGCTTCGGGCGCGATCGATCAGCCGGTCCAAGCGGGCGGCTTCGGCCTGCGCGAGCTGCCGTCCGGTGCCGGTGAGCCGGTAGTAACGGCGGCGCTGATCGTCGGCCGAGTCCGGGTCGGGCCGATCACCCGCCTCGGCGATCAACCCGGCGTCCAGCAATTGTTTGATCGAGCGGTACAGGGTGCCCGGCCCCAGCCGGGGTCCCTGCTCCTCTCCGACTGCTTTCATGATCGCATAGCCGTGCATCTCGCCCTGCGCCAGCGTCAGGAGGATCGAGAACTGAGCGGGGGTCGGCCTCACCCCACCCATGAGTGCCACCTCACTGTATCCATATTGGATACAGTGAGGGTGTTTCTCGGGAAAAGCAATACCGGCGCCGGCGGCGAAGCCGAGGTAGGGCCAAGGGGGCGCGAGGTGGCTGGGCGGTGGACGGCCCTGCGGTCAGGGTCCGGTGATCCGGCGGACGGCGTCGGCGTACCGGCGGACCGCCTGCGCCGAGAGTCGTCCGGCGGGGAGTTCCACCACGAAGGCGCTGTCGCGCACGATGGTGTTCTCCCAGCCGGTGGCGCTGCCTGGATAGTCGGTCAGGGTGCGCACCGGGAGCCCGACGTCGCGGGCGAAGCGCCGCTCGACGTCTTTGGGGCCCTCGGAGCCGTCGACCACGGCCAGGTGCTGGTGGAACCAGATGGCGACGGTCGGCCGGATCCGCCGGACCAGGTCAGCCGCGAATCCCGATTCCGGCTCCGAGAGCGGACCCGCGCCGGAGTAGTGCACTGAGCCGGGCGCGTCCATGCGGCGCCAGCCGGCCGGGAAGTTCCGGTTGAGGTCGACGCCGTGCGCGTTGCCGCGCGTCCGGGCCGCCATGCCGTCCGGATTGAGCACCGGCACCACCCACAGGTCCGCGCCGGACGGCCCCGGCCCGGCGGCCAGGGCCTGCGCCACCGGTATCCCGGCCGGCTCGTCCCCGTGCACGCAGCCCACCACCAGCACCCGCCGCGCGGCATGCGGGTCGCCCACCTCGACCGCCGTGATCGAACGCCCCTGGACGGACTTGCCCAGCGGGACGGTGCGGCGGACCGTCGCCATCGCCGACGCCTCCTGCCGTGCCGCCCCCGGCCGGACCTGACGCCGAGCCGACGACCATCCGGTCTCGCTCGCCGTGCCGCAGGCCGCCAGCAGGACCGGAACGGCGAGGAGGAACGATGCAGGGCCGCACCAGATCGTCATTCGCCGGTCCCTCATGCTCACCCCCAGGTATGCGCGTTTCGCCTGTCTCGGGGGGAAGCACCACTCAACTACCCACTGTCACGGATAGTGATACATAAGACACATAAGGTAAGTACTGGTAACGCACCCGCATTGTGCTGCGGCCCGGCCCGTCAGGGGCCGGTTCACATCGTTCTCACATGCGGCGGTTCTACGTTGGAAGGGTGCGAGTGCTGGTCGTCGAGGACGAGATCCGCACAGCGGCGCTGTTGCAGCGCGGGCTGCGCGAAGAGGGCTACGCCGTCGATGTCGCCGCCAACGGCCCTGACGCGGTGTGGCAGGCGGTGGAGAACCCCTATGACGCGATCGTGTTGGACGTCATGCTGCCGGGGCTCGACGGGTTCGAGGTGTGCCGGCGGCTGCGGGTGCAGGACTGCTGGGCGCCGGTGCTGATGCTGACCGCCCGCGACGCGGTCGGCGACCGGGTCCACGGGCTCGACGCCGGCGCCGACGACTACCTGACCAAGCCGTTCAGCTTCGCGGAGTTGCTGGCGCGGCTGCGGGCACTGGTCCGCCGGGGCGCCAAGGAGCGGCCGGCGCTGCTGACCGTCGGGGACCTGCGGCTGGATCCCTCCAGCCGCAGGGTATGGCGCGGGGAGACCGAAAGGCCGCTCTCCGCCAAGGAGTTCGCGCTGCTGGAGCTGTTCATGCGGTATCCCGGTGACGTGCTGACCCGGACCACGATCTTGGAGCACGTCTGGGACTACGCCTACGACGGAGCGTCCAACGTCGTCGACCAGTACGTGGCGTACCTGCGGCGCAAGATCGACGAACCCGGTGCGGAGTCGCACCTGGAGACCGTGCGCGGCGCGGGCTACCGGCTGCGGCCCCTGGATCCCTCCGAAGGGGGATGACCGGCCGTGCCGCTGCGGTGGCGGTTGGCGCTGCTGTTCACGCTGGGCGCCGTGATCCTGATCGGCGGGGTCGGCCTGCTGTTCCGCCAGCAGCTGGCGACCGGGATGAACTCCTCGCTGGACGACTCGTTGCGCGCCCGCGCCGACGCCCAGGTGACACGCCTGGCCTCCTCGGCTCCAACGCCCCCCGCACCCTCCAGAGAGCATGAAGGCAACGGGCGGGCCGAGACTTCCGACACCGGATCCGACGACGTCACCCAAGTGCTGTCCACCAGCGGGAAAGTACTGGAGAACAGCGGGGACAGCCGGGGGCCGCTGGCCGGCGGCACCCGGCTGCGGGACGCGGCCAAAGGATCCGAGCAGTTCACGGCCGTCATCGAAGGGCAGCGGTACCGGATGCTGGGCGTCCCTGCCCGCAACGGCGACCGCACGGTCGTGGTCGTGGTCGGCGCGAGCACGCAGATCGTGGAAGCGACCGAGGCCTGCACCGGCATGATCTTCCTGACCGCCGGGCCGCCCGCCGCGGCGCTCGTGGGATTCGGCGCCTACCTGCTGGCGGGAGCGGCACTGCGGCCGGTGGAACGGCTGCGGCGGCGCCTCGCCGACATCTCCGAGCACGACATCGACGCCCGGCTGCGCGTGCCAGGCACGCGCGACGAGATCGCGACCCTGGCCACGACCATGAACGCGGTGCTGGACCGGCTGGCCCGCGCGCTGGCCCGCGAGCGCGGCTTCGTCGCCGACGCCGGCCACGAGCTGCGCACACCCCTGACCACCCTCAAAGCAGAACTGGAGCTGGCGCAGCAGCCGGGACGTTCCCGCCAGGCCCTGGCGTCCGCTGTCGACGCCGCGGCGCAGGACACCGACCGGCTCATCCGACTGGCCGAAGACCTGCTGCTCCTCGCCCGCGCCGACGAAGGCCACGCCTTCCTGCGGCCACGGCCGATGGCACCGTACGACGTCCTGGCCGCGGCGGTCCGGTCGGCGTCCGCACGGGCCGCCGCCCATCGCGTCACGCTGCGCTTGAGCGGAGACGAGCACCTGCGCCTGACCGCCGACCCCGACCGCCTGCGGCAGGCCGTCGACAACCTGCTCGACAACGCCCTGCGCTACTCGCCCCCGGGCGGCGTCATCGACGTAGGGCTCGGCCGCCACGGCAGGCACCGGCGGGCCGTCGCGGTGATCGAGGTGCGCGACCACGGACCCGGCTTCCCGCCCGAGTTCCTGCCCGTGGCGTTCGAACGGTTCAGGCGCGCCGACACCGCACGCAGCAGGGCCGACGGCGGCACCGGGCTGGGCCTGGCCATCGTCCGCTCCATCGCCCACGCCCACGGCGGGCGAGCCGTCGCGGACAACCCCCCGGGCGGAGGCGCCCGGGTCCGTCTAGAACTTCCGACAACCCCCGCCCAGGACGGGCCCGCGCACGACGAATGAGGCCCGGGCCTCCCCCGGCCGGCGCACATGTCAACCTTCACATTCCGCGTACACGGTCGTCTCACCTGCGGATTCGCATACTGGGTCACTCCAACAGCCGATCCGTGAAAGGCGGATACATGAAGCTCAACCGGAAGATCGCGGCCACGGCGTTCGGCGTCCTCGCCCTCGGAGCCGCGGGCGCATCGCTCGCAGGCGCGGCCTCCGCGTCCCCCGCGCACGCCAAGTCCCCGGCCATCTCCCGGCAGGCCACGCCCCCCGCCCCCGACCAGGCCGATGACCAAGGCGCCGACGAACAGGGCGCCGACCCGACCACCGGCCCCGACCACGACGGCACCCAGCAGACAGCCCAAAAGGGCGCCGAGAACGAGTCGAACGAGAACGGCTCGGAGAAGGGCACCGAGACCGAGGACGGCAACAAGGCCGACAACGAGACCGGTAACGAAGCCGGCAACGAGGCGAACAAGAACGGCCAGACCGAGAGCGCGCACGACACCGACAGCGCCCACGAGGACGGCCCGAGCGACACCGGTTCCGAGGCGGGGTAACACCGAAAAGTAAAAGGGGAGGTACCCGCGGCCGGTCCACCAGCCGCGGGTGCCTCCGCATGCGCACGGGAGGAGAAGCCGTGACGTGAGTGAAAGGTGATCTCTCTTAACTTGATATTCAACCTCGACGAGGCCTCGCTTGCTGCTGCCAAGTCGCGATCGGAGTGGAAGGTGATGACTGGGGTGCCCGAACGCTAAGGCTTCATGTGCCAGGGGACGGCCGTTGCGTCGGTCTTCAGGGAGCTCAGGCGGTGTTTTAGTTCTTGGCGGGAGAAGGGGTCGCCGGGAGCGTTGCGGATGTGGATGCCGATGGCGTAGACGTCGCGGATCTGCATCAGGGTCTCGTAGCCGGCCCACGTGCGCAGGTCGTAGCCGTAGGCGGCGGCGAAGGTGTCGACGTCGGTTCGGGAGAGGCCGAAGCGGCGCTGGCCGTGGTAGCTGTGGATGAGGTCCCATTCGCGGGGGCCGATGGCGACGCTGTCCCAGTCTCCGAGGACGACATGGCCGTCCTGGTGGCGTAGCAGGTTGTCGATCCAGGCGTCGCCGTGGACGAGCGTGGGCGGGGAGACGAAGGGCAGTGCCCTCCATGCGTCGGTGAGGTGGGTGATGCGGGTGGTCAGCCATGCTTGGTCGGCCGGGGTGAGGACGCCGGGGTGGAGTTGGACGGTTGCGCGGATGCTGGCCAGGGGGTCGGTCAGGGACCGGACGGGGAACGGCGGAGGCGGGCTGTTGTGGAGGTCGCGCAGTAGGTGGCCGAGGTCGGTGGTGCTGACGCCGGTGGCTGAGCTCGGGACGTAGCGCCAGAAAGTGGCGGTGACGCCGTCGACGGCCACGGGCTGCGTGGTGATCCCGTCTGCGGGTTCGACGGTGGGAAAGCCTCGGTCGGCGAGCCAGCGCGTCACGGCGAGGACGGCGGGGAGCCGTTCGGCGGCGTTGGGGGCGGTGGCGATGCGGACGATGATCGGCGCCTGCAGTTTGAAGACCGCATTGCTGCGCAGCCGGAGCAGCTCCGCGCCGGTGGCGTCGAGGCCCACGAGGTCGCACACCTCGGTCAGGGCGGCGTGCGCGCGCCGGCGTAGATCGGTGGCGCCGGTCAGCTGGTTAGGCATGGTGCTGTCTGTCCATGACGGCCGGGGCGGGAGACGCTTCGAGCGCTAGGGCCTCGTCGAGGGTCTTCAGTGCTTTGTCGCGCGGGCGGTCGATGGGGATGACGGCCCGGACGTCGCGGGCCCGGACGAACACGATGCTCGTTCGCTGGTCGCCAGGAAGGTCGAGCAAGGTCTGAGCGGCCAGTTCGCAGGCTTCCTTCTCGCGCTTGCTGCGGGCCAGGCCGGTGGCCTGGTCAAGTCGTATGAGCGTTGGGTCGATACCGGGGCTGTTCATGGGGCAGAGGGCAAGGGCCGATTCGTGGACGTTCTCGGTGTGCTTGAGGCGGGGGAGGTGGGCGTAGGCGCCGCTCATGTACAGGTAGAGGCGCTGCTCGGTGAAGTCGAAGGCGAGCGCCCCGGTATTGCGGGTCTTGATCTTGGCGAAGAGCCGTTGGGCTTGCACGAGAGCGGTGGTGGCGCCTGCCTGGTCTCCCAACCGGGCGAGGGCGCGGGCTTCGGCGGCTGCCGCGAGCGCGGTGGGCGAGCCAGGAGTGGCCCGTCCCAGAGCTTGTGCCTCGCGTGCCAGGTGCACGGTCTCGGCGAGGTCGCCGTAGTAGTAAGGCAGCATCGCTTCCTGGGCTCGGACGAGCGCGCGCAGCTGCGGGTCGCCGGTCTCGTCAGCGGCTGTCTTGGCCGTCCCGTACCAGGCGCGTGCCTGCCGGATGTCGCCGAGTTTCATCAGCGCGTCCGCGCTGAGCAGGGCGAGCGCGGCGGCCACACGGGCCAGCCGGCACTGGATCGGCCCCGGCTGCCGTTGTGCGGTGAGGTTCTGAACGTCGCTGAACTCGAGCATGAGCTGGCACAGCATCGGCAGGGGCGGGGTGGTGAGGTAGTCGCGACGGCATTGCAGGACCATCTCGTCGAGGCGGTCCATCTGGTCTTCGGTGACCGTGCCGGAGGCGAGCGTCCGGTCCATCGCGCGACGGAGCTCTTCGACCTCAGCCAGCAGGCGTCCGCTGGCGGTGGCAGATGGGCCGGCGAGGGCGTTGTGGAACAGCGCTCGGCGGCTCAGGCTCTGGTCGGCTTCGCCTGCAGGCGCGTGCAGTGCGCTGGGGACGAGAACCGGTACGTCCGGTGGCCGGGGCTGTGCCGGTGGGGTTCGCATGGCGGGAACGACCACGACTTCGTTGGGCTCGTCATCGTCGGAGTAGTCGACGGCCAGTCCGAGCCGTACGGGGTTGGCCTTGTAGAGGCGCGCGAGCCGGTCGAGGGTGTCGGGACGGGGGCGGGCACGCCCGTTCTCCCAGGCGTTGAGCAGGTCGATGTTGGCTTGCGGTGGGTCCAGGTTCTCGCGCTCGCAGAGGCCGGCGAGTTCGTCGATGGCGACTCTGGCCGTCCAGCCGCGGGCCAGGCGGTGTGCCTTCAGCAGGCTTACTCCACAGCAGCCATGGATCGCCTGCACCAGCTGCCACGTGCTCCAGGATTCGTGTCCGGCGCGTTCGCGCCACCGCCGGGCGCAGGAAGGGGTGTGCTCTCCTCGGGCCATCCGCTCTCCCAACGATGTTCCACCGAGGTCGGTTGACGCTGTCCGTCCAGCGTAAGCGGCTCCGACAGGGCTCGATGTGAACCTGCCCGCCTTGCGGTGCCTTCTCGTGGGCCGGCCACGGTTTCCGGAGAGCTTTCCGTGGTCGCACCACGGTTTCTGCTGAGTCGCGGACCAACTGCGATTGGCCGAACCATAACCCTGCGTCACTGTGCTGTCACACATGCAGGGTCGGGCCGTCGGTGGTCGAGACCCGTGACCCCATAGGAGGTGCGACCGTGGCGGAGCCCAGCAGATATTGCTTGGACCTGATGGCCGGGCCTGGAGCCGAGTCGCCGATCAGCGAGCAGGCGCGGTCGAGCCATCACCTCGTCGCCCACGCGCTGCCCGACGCGAAGGCCGCGCGCCGGGCCCGGCAGATCGTTCGCGAGGTCCTTCGGGACGCCGGTGTCGATGAGCCGGCCGTCGGTGATGCGGAGCTGGCCGTCGGTGAACTGGCCGCCAACGCCGTCTCCCATGCGGACGGGCCGTACGAGATCCGCTTCGTCGTGGCCGGCGGACGGCCGGTCTGGTGCGAGGTCATCGACAGTGACAGCGATCTGGTCGGTATCCCGGAAGTGTTCGCGAAGCTCCATCAGGACGCCTCTCCCGATGGTCCTGCGCACGCCGACGAGATGCCGCAGGAGAGCGGGCACGGTCTGGCGATCGTGCACCGGCTCGCGGGCGGACGGTGCCGGGCGTACCCGACGATCATCTGCGCGACCGGGCGTCCCGGCAAAGCCGTGGCGTTCGCGCTCCCCGGCGGTGGCCGTTCGTTCTGACCCGTCCACCCCTAGACCCCAGGACCGGCGGTGCGAACCGAGGCTTCCCTCCCGGAGCCTGCCCCCCGTGGGTTCCGCCGCCGGTCCTGGTTTCCCTACTGCGATTGACGGAGGAGTTCTCCTCAGTGAGCACGCCCAATGAGTCGGCTTCCGGCTCGCATCTGCAGCCGTCAGAGCTGCTGCAGGCCCTCGCAGGACCGCTCGTGAAACGTGGCTGGACCTGTTCGCTTGTCGTTCAAGAACGACCGGTGCTTCGGGTCTGGCCGCCTGACACCCATCCAGACCCGCAAAGGATGGCGGAGATCATCGTCTGCGCCGATGCGGGCAAGGCGTACTTCGCCTACCGGCCTACCCCGAACCGCCAGATCGCCCCGGTGAGAGATGCCGATCGCGCTGTTCGGGCGATCGTGCACGTCCACGGCGGCACGGTTTCTCCACCGCCGGAAAACCCACCTGGCCTGATCACGCTCTTCAAAGGCCCGGACGGTGAGCGCCCATGATCGACGCGGCCGAAGCCTGGCGGCGCGCCCGTGCTCGGTGGCCCTGCAGCGATCAGGAGCCGACCCTCATCCACATTCGGGAGTTCGGGGACGGCTTCCTGGCGGTCCCGGTCCAGGTGGTGATGCCTGAGCCGCCTCCTATCCCGACGGCCGAGACCCCTGTCGGCCTTGTCGTCGACAAGGCCAGCGGTGCTGTCACTCGTTGGCCGCTGCTGCCGCTGCCCGTACTGGCTCTTCAGTACCGCCGCTACCTGAACGGGAAGCCGATGACCTTCGACGATGCCTGAAGGGGCTCAACGTCTCGGCGCCGTCCTCGTCGAACCTCCAAGACTCGGCCATCGGAAGAGGCTTCTTGGTCAGCGGCCGACTCGGATGCGGGTTGACGGCGGTTCAGGGGTGGGCGAAGGTCGAGCGGGCGGCGGTCACTCTTGGTCACACTCACGACGCTGGAGGACGTCATGCGGCTAAGTTTCGTTGGTATCACCCCGGACACTCCGAAGAACGAGTGTCCGGCGGTGTACGTCGATGAGGACACCGGAGACGTGTGGTTCCAGGGCGAGCAGGTCACCGACCCGCGGGCCCTGGCCGAGGTCGACGGGCACAGTCCGATCGGCCCGGACGAGGTGGTGGTCAAGCTGCCGCCGGTGATGAAGGACATCATCCTGGAGGCGATTAATGGCACGTACGAGCGGGGAAGGCGCGGGCCAGGCCGACACGGGGAATGACGGGCCGGACGGGACCGTCCCGGAGTCGTTCACGTCGCTGCTGACCGGGTGCCGGCGGTCGGCTGTGCACCTGGAGCAGCGCGACATCTACACGCCGGAGGACCCGGACTATCTGCGCTGGCGGGACGGGGACCCGTTCGACCCGATCGAGTGGGGTCAGGAGTGGATCGACCTGGTGGCGCCGCTGGTCGCTCGCGGGGTGACGGTACGGCGCGTGCGGATTGTCTCCGAGCCGGTCACGGACTACATCGCCTACGAGCACGGGCTTACGCCGATGAACATCGCGGCGGGCGAGCAG
This sequence comes from Spirillospora sp. NPDC000708, assembly GCF_040299565.1. Lineage (NCBI taxonomy): Bacteria > Bacillati > Actinomycetota > Actinomycetes > Streptosporangiales > Thermomonosporaceae > Spirillospora > Spirillospora sp. NPDC000708. The sequence continues at coordinate 171,977 of NZ_JBEPCJ010000002.1, read as the reverse complement.
GTGAGGTGGCTGCCCCGGCGCCGGGCTTTGGATCTGGCCGTACCGGTGAACGACTACTGGGTGTTCGACGACCGGCTCGTGCAGTTCAACCACTTCGCCGGGAACGGCTCGTCGCTGGGGCCGGAGAATCGGGACGACCCTGCGCTGGTCGCCCTGTGCTCGTCGGCCTTCGAGGCGGTGTGGGAACGGGCGATCCCACATGAGGACTACAAGCCGTCCTGAACTCCGCGAGCGTTGTCGTCGTGCCGAACTCGCCATCATCGTCCGCGCAGGCCGCGCGACAGGCGCTCGCTGACCAGCTCAAGGAGATCCGCACCGAGGCGCGCCTGACAGCCAGGGAACTGGCGGCCGCGGCAGGGTGGGATCGCACGAAGATCTCTCATATCGAGCACGGCCGGCGCTCGCCGTCCGCCCTCGACATCCGGACGTGGTGCCAGGTCTGCGGTGCGGAGGATCAAGCGGAAGACCTGGTGGCGTCCCTGCACGCCGCTGACGGCATGTGGGTCGAGTGGCGGCGCATGGAGCGCGGCGGGCTGAAGCAAGCACAGGAATCGGTGCTTCCCCTCTTCGAGCGCACCCGCGTGTTCCGGACCTATTCGTCGTGGCTGCTGCCGGGGCTGCTGCAGACGGAGGACTACACGCGGGCGGTGCTGCGCGCGGTTCAGCAGCGCCGGGGCCTGGTGGACGACGTCGAGGCCGCTGTGGCGGTCCGGATGGAGCGGCAGCAGATCCTGCGCCGGCCGGGACGCACGTTCGCGTTCTTGGTGGAGGAGTCGGTTCTGCGGACCGGGGTCGGCGGGCCGGACGTGATGCTGCGCCAGCTCGACTATCTGGCGCGGGTGGGTTCGATGCCGTCGGTGTCGTTCGGAATCGTCCCGATGAGAAGCGACCGGGCAACACGGCCTGTCGAGGACTTCTGGATCCATGACGCCGAGGAGGTCAGCGTGGAGCTGGTGTCCGGCTACCTCACCATCACCCACCCGCGTGAGATCGCGATGTACGCGCAGATCTTCACGGCACTGGCCGACGCCGCCGTGTACGGAGTCCGAGCGCGTCGCCTGATCGATGCGGCGCGCCGTGCGGTCGCTGCCCAAAGGTGACCTGTCACATCCAGTCACACTCGTCGACCGGCCCAAGGTTGCCTTCCTAACGTCGCACTGCGCGGGTCCCCCCCGCGCCTCGAAGGGCGGATTTCACCGCCAAGCGACGCCAAGGAGCTTCACGATGGCCCCCAGCATGAACAGCCCGGCCCCGCTGTCCGGCCCCGCGACCGACTCGGACCCGTTCGACCTGGACATCCGCATCATCGAGTCCGGCGACGAGTTCGCCGCGCTCATCAACCTCACCGACGACGGCTGCGGCAGCTCCTGCCCGAGTGCATGCGCCACCAACGTCGGCTGAAGCCTCAGCGGCGACGGCGGAGCGGACGAGAGCGGACAGTGTGAGGGGTTCATGGGATCCGGGGATGGGCGAGCGCTGTACCGGTGCGACGGTCCAGGCCTTGTGCGGGCCGTCCGGCATGTCGAGGTGGCCGTCCCCGACTGGCCTGACCTCACCGACGGCTCGTCCGCTCACGTTCGCGATTGGTGCGCCTGGCTCAGGGAGGTCTGGGCTGTCGAAGCCGTGACCGAGGCCATCGAACACGCCAGCCCCGACCTCGCCCGAGAGGTAGCCGCCGTGTGCAGTGCGAAGGCTCCTTCTGCGCGACGAGTGCGACGTGCCACTTTGTCCGTAGAGCGGTACCTGGTGCGGATGACTGGACGAGCGACGCCCTTCGGGCTCTTCGCCGGTGTGGCGCCGGTGTCGACCGGTCCGCGGCTGTCGGTGCGGTGGGGTGCCGATCACCGGGCCATCGCGCGAGCCAGCGGCCCCTGGCTCGCCGACGTCATTGCCCGGCTCGAGTCGTGCGCGCAACTCGTCGAGCGGTTGCCGGTGATGGCCAACAACCTGTGCCGTCCGCGCGGTGGTCGGCTGATTGCTCCTCAACTGCGAGTGCCTGGCGGTCATCGGAGGGCCGTCTTGAGCGAGGTCTCTGTACGGAACACGGCGGCTGTGCAACTGGTCAGGAGCGTCGCGTCAGGAGCGCCGGTCCTGTATCGCGAGCTGGCCGAGCAGGTATCGGCCGAGTTCCCGGACGCGACCACATCAGCGGTCGACGACCTTCTGTTCGGTCTGATCCAGCAGCGTGTACTGATCAGCGGACTGCACGCCCCGAGCACCGTCAGGAACGCACTCGGCCACCTCGTAGATCAACTCGACGCCGTGGACGCCGCCGGCCTTCCTCAGGCGGCAGACCAGGTGCGCCGGCTGAAAGAGATCAGCCGAGAGCTGGAACGCCACAACTGCACCGCTTCCACCAAGGAGGCGAGAACGGCCCGAACTGCCCTGGCCGAGCGGATGAGCAAACTCAGCGGCTCGCCGCGACCTCTGGAGGTCGATCTACGGCTCGACTGCGAGCTGGCTCTTCCACCCCAGATCGAGCGGGAGGCGGAGGCGGCGGCCTCGGCCCTTGCACGCCTGACCGCGCATCCGTTCGGCACCGAGGCCTGGCAGGGGTATCACGCGCGGTTCTTCGAGCGCTATGGAGTCGGGACGCTGGTGCCGGTTCTGGAGCTGGTGAACCCAGGTGTCGGTCTCGGCTTCCCCGACGGGTACCCGGGATCGCCCGGGGAGCAGCGCTCGCCGTTATCCAGACGAGACGAACGGCTCACGGAACTCGCACAGACTGCGGCCCTGGACGGGCAACGCGAGATTGTTCTCGACGACGCTGCGATCGCCGGGGTCGCCGGCCCGGACGAGACCAGGGCGAGGTGGCCCGCGGATCTGGAGATCTGCTTCCGGATCTTGGCCTCTTCGGAGAACGCCATCGAGCGCGGCGCGCTCGATCTGGAAGTCGCCACGGTCTCGCGAGGCATCGACACCATGGTCGGCCGCTTCGTCGATCTCCTCTGGCCATCGGGACGAGAACCGATGCGCGGCGAGACTGCTGACGAAGCTCTACCTGTCCAGCTGTCATTTGCTCCGCTCAGCTTGCGAGCCGCGGACGTCACCCGCGTCCCTGAACTACTCTCTTCCGTGCTCAGCCTTGGCGAGCACCGGCAGCCGGGACCCACTGATGTGCGGCTGGAGGACCTTGCTGTGGGATGTGATGACGAGCGGCTCTACCTGGCGTCGCTCAGTCGTCGTCGGCGTGTGTCCCTGACGCTGCCGCACGCCTTGGACCTCCGCACCGCAACGCCGCCGCTGGCGCGGTTCCTGCTGGAGGTGGGGCGGGCGCAGAGCGCGGTGGTCACGGGCTTCGACTGGGGCTCGGCTCGCTCCCTTCCCTTCCTGCCGCGGATGCGTCACCGGCGGGCGATCTTGTCACCTGCGCGCTGGACGCTCGATGCCTCCGAATTCGCAGAGGGTGGCGTCTCATGGCGAGAGTCATTTGAGGGTTGGCGTACTCGGCGCCGGCTCCCCAAGCTTGTGGCCCTCGCTGACGGTGACCAACGGTTGCGGCTCGACCTCGACCACGAGGGACACATCCAGTTGCTGCAAGCGCATCAGCAGCGGAGTGGGCGAGTGGTGTTGGAGGAGGCGTTGGGCAGCGAGTCCTTCGGTTGGTTCGGCGGACGTCCCCACGAGATCGTCCTGCCCCTCAGGAGGAGCGGGTCGGCGCCACGGCGATCGATGGCATCTGGCATCGCGGCCTGCGTTTCCACACGCGAAGACGGCTATCTTCCGGGCGCCTCACGGTGGCTCTACGTCAAGTTGTACGGAGACCCGAGCCGGCAGAACGAGATCCTCGCGGAACGCCTTCCCGAGCTGTGGTCGAAATGGGAGGAGGACCCAACCTGGTGGTTCATCCGGTACCGCGCCCCAGAACCACAGCTACGGCTCCGGGGCGCATTGCCCGACGCTCGCGACTTCGGGACGGCCGCGCGTCACGTGAGTAACTGGGCGGCCGACCTCCGAAGGGACGGCCTGGTGCGCGACCTGCAGTTCGCCGCCCACTACCCGGAGCGGGGCCGTTGGGGAGACGGCGACACGATGAGGTCCGCCGAGGCCGTGTTCGCGGCCGACTCTCGAGCTGTATGCGTGCAATTGAGGGAAGCGAGGCAACTGCACCCGCAGGCGCTTGTAGCTGCCCAGTTCGTCGCGATGGCAGCGGCCTTTCACGGCTCTGCCCAGCTGGGCATGAGGTGGTTGATCGAATACGCCAACGCCGAGGAGGTCGTGTCCGCGCCGCGGGACGTCCTGACCGAGTCGGTGCGTCTCGCTGACCCTATGGATTCCTGGTCAGCCCTGCGTGCGGAACCGGGCGGCGAGGCGATCGTCCGGGCGTGGGCGGAACGGGATCATGCTTTGGCGAACTACCGCTCCTTCGTGGCAGACGAACCCAGCATCAGCATGGATTCGGTCGCCTCGTCGCTCTTGCATGCGCATCACATGCGCGCTGTCGGCATAGAACCTGATCACGAGGGCACGTGCCTGCGGTTGGCCCGTGCAGCCGCACTGCGCTGGCAAGCTCGCGCCACGAGGAGCGAGCGGTGAGTCGGCTGCAGCAGGAAGCCCTCCAGGACGTTGTCCTGTCCATGGCCGACCTGATCAGTGAGCGGTTGGAGTCCCCAGAGGTCGTCCGTGGACGTGCGCTGCAGCGCGAATGGTGGCCCCAATCCCTTGCACATGGCGCTGCCGGAGTCGCCCTCCTCCATATCGAGCGGGCCCGTGCCGGTCGAGCGTCCTGGCGGGCTGCTGACGATTGGCTGTCTTGCGTGGCGCGCGATGGTGTCAGCGCGGGGCCGGACAGCCACCTTCACTACGGAGTTCCGGCGATCGCCTTCGCCCTTCACGCTGCCGGAGATCGGTACGCACGGACACTAGATGTCTTGGACCAGCAAGTCGTCCAGCAGACGCTGCGCCGTCTGAAGGTGTCCCGAGCTCGCCTCGATCAGCACGAGCGGCCGGCTCTCGCGGAATTCGACGCCATTCGGGGCCTGTCAGGCTTCGGGAGCTATCTCCTCCAGCGCAAGTCGCATACCGATCTGGTTCGCGACGTCATGAGGTACCTCGTTCGGCTCACCGAGCCAGTCGACGAGTCCGGAGAGATTCTCCCCGGATGGTGGACCGACTCGGGTCCTGGCGGGCGGCCGTCCGGCAACTTTCCCGGCGGGCATGCCAACACCGGCATGGCCCACGGGATCGCCGGGCCGCTCGCACTGCTGTCCTTAGCGATGCGCGACGGCGTCGTCGTGGAGGGCCACGAAGAGGCGATCTCCCGCATATGTGCCTGGCTCGACCGGTGGCGGCAAGACGGTGACTTCGGCCCGTGGTGGCCCTACTGGATCACGCGTCCCCAACTGCGAGGCGAATCCCCGGTCGTTGCCCAGCCATCCCGTCCCTCCTGGTGCTACGGCACCGCTGGCGTCGCGCGTGCCCAGCAGCTCGCGGCCATCGCCATGGGAGATCTCGCACGACAACAGATGGCTGAGAACGCCCTGGTAGGTGCCCTTACTGATCCGCAACAGCAGGAAATGACGACCGACCTTTCGCTATGCCACGGCTACACCGGGCTGGCACTCGTCGCGACGCGCTGCGCCGGCGATGCGGTCACTTCCGGCTTGGGCGACCATCTTCCGCAGCTGATCGAAGCGATCGTCCCGGACGGAACGCCCACCGCCGACGCCCAAGCCAATGGCCTTCTCACCAGTGACTTCGGGCTGCTCGAAGGAGCCGCAGGAGTCGCGCTGGCGCTGTACGCGCTACACAGTGGTCCGCCGGCTTCGGGATGGGACTCATGTCTTTTGATCGCCTGACAACTGCAAGAGAAGGGCTCGGAATGGCCCCTTCGGACTGGCCGCAGTACATCATCGACTTCGCCGACTGGAGGCAGGTAGACGAGATCGCCGCGACGGCGCTCCGCCCTGTTCTCGCCGATGCCGAGAAGGACGGAGCGGTCCGCCGGTGGTTCTTCGTCCGTAAAGCACCTCACTGGCGCCTCCGCTATCAGGTCGGCGCAAACGACGCTCGACATCATCTCGCGGACGTCCTGGACGACCTTAAGAGCGACGGCCGGCTCATCGGATGGGCAGTCGGCATCTACGAACCCGAGACGCGCGCTTTCGGCGGCAGGACGGCCATGGAGGTCGCTCACCAGCTCTTCCATCACGACAGCCGCCACGTCCTTGAATACCTGGCCCGCCGTCGCACAGGGACGCCTGGGCTGGGGGCGCGCGAACTGGGGATTCTGCTCGGCACCGTGATGATGCGCGGCGCTAATCAGGACTGGTACGAGCAGGGTGACGTGTGGGCGAAGGTCGCCCACCAGCGACGCGCAGACCGCCCCCGCATGGCGGGCGACGCCGGCACGTCCGCCCGTCGGCTCATGACGAGTGACGTGAGTGCGGAGAGCACCCTCGTACACGGCGGCCCGCTGGCCGACATCGCCGACTGGATCTCAGCTTTCGAACGAGCCGGACAGCAGCTCGCCGAACTGGCGCTGCGCGGACGGCTGGAACGCGGCCTGCGGGCCGTGCTGGCCCACCACGTGATCTTCCACTGGAATCGCCTGGGCCTGACTTATACCGAACAGAACGCACTGGCAACGCTGACAAGCGAGGTGGTCATGGGAACCGACGACGACGGCGCGCCCGGTCTCCCAAGCCCAGGGAGCGGCTCTAACCTCACCGAGGTGACCGCCACCGGAACGAACGACACGACCGCCCACGCCGACCGCCTGCGCAACCTCCTCGTTGACCAACTGCGCCAGCAGGGCACCGTTGGCACCGAGGGAGTCGAGGTCGCGTTGCGTGCCGTGCCGCGGCACGTCTTCGTTCCTGCGTCGCCGCTCGAAGAGGCCTACGCGGACCAGGCGGTCTACACAAAGCAGGACGACAGCGGTGTCTCGATCAGTGCTGCATCCCAACCGACGGTCGTCGCGATGATGCTGGAACAGCTGCTGGTGGAGCGCGGCCATCGGGTCTTGGAGATCGGAGCGGGCACGGGATACAACGCCGCGCTGCTCTCTCACCTGGTCGGTGAAGACGGGTACGTCACCACGATCGACGTCGACGACGACATCGTCCAAGGGGCCCGCACTGGACTGGCGGCAGTTGGCGCGCGGAACGTCGACGTCCTCCTGGGCGACGGCGCCCTCGGCCATCCGGACGGCGCTCCTTACGACCGCGTCATCGCCACCGTCGGTGCAGGTGATCTCCCATTGACGTGGTTGGGCCAGCTCGCGCCGGACGGCTTGATCGTCGTCCCGCTCCGGCTGCGTGGCGGTGTGTCGCGCTCGATCGCCTTCGCCCGCGAGGACGGACGCTGGCTGAGCCGATCCAGCGAGATGTGCTCGTTCATGCCCCTGCGCGGCATCGCCGATGACGCCCGCCGCATCATCCCACTGAGGCCCGATGACTCCGTCGTCCTCCATGTCAATCGCGAACAGGCGGTGGACGAAGCCGCGCTCGCCGAAGCTCTGGATCGGCCAGGCGAGGAGGCCTGGACCGGCGTCCTGTTCGGTGGCTCCGAGTCCGTCGAGTGGCTGTACCTCTGGCTCGCCTGCAGCATTGAGAATGCCCTCAGCCATATGCCCGTTCAGCGCTCGGCCATCGATCAGGGCCTCGTCAAGCCGCAGTTCGGCTGGGGAGCCATGGCGGTCCCTGACAAGGACGCCTTCGCCTACCTCACCGTTCGCCCCGTTGAGGACGACGACGGCGACCAGCGGTACGAGGTCGGGGTGATCGCACACGGGCCGCGCGCCGAGGAGCTCGCCGACCGGGTCGTCAACGCCATCCAGATCTGGAACCAGGACTACCGGGCGCGATCCGTCCAGTTCGAGATCCAGCCCACGGAGACCGCAGGCCCCATGGAGCCCACCCCGGGGCGATTCGCCTTCGACCGCCCCAACACCCGCCTCACCGTCACCTGGCAATGACATGGACGACCTCGCGCGGATCGCACGGCGATTCCCACTGGTCGCCCGGCCGAGACCGGCCTGCAGAGCGCTCGCGGACCGGATCCAGGAGGTTCAAGAGCTCGCCGACGCCGCCGCTGGCAAGACCGCGGACGACGCGCTCGCGCTCGCCGCTTCAGCTCACAACAAGGCGGCACTGATCGCCAGCGACTGCGGTGTGCCCGACCTCGCCCGCGAGCTCTGTTGGAGACAGGCGGCGCTGTACCTGCGCGCCAAGCCCCTCGGATGGGCGGCGGCACGGCACGCGCTGGAGCCGCTCGTCAACCTCATCCGGCTGCGGATCCGCGCTGGTGAGCATCAAGGAGCCGCCGAGGACCTCAACCGCCTGTGGCGCGCCGTCAAGCGCCAAGAGGCCGTCGTCATGGCCGGCCACCCGATTTCCTTCTCCGGTCTCACACATTCCGACGACGAGCACAGGATCGTTTGCCAATGGCTGTGGGGCGTTCTGCTGGCCGACGGCACACGTGCGCTCGTCGCCGCCGGCCAGTGGGAACGCGCCGTCGCCCACGCGGAGCGCCACGGTGGAGTGGGACAGCGCATCATGGACGGCCGCCAGATCAAGATCGTGACGTGCATCCTGAGTGGCGACCCGTCCTCTGCTCTATGTCTCCTCCAAGAGACCAGAGCGCCGGCGTCCTGGGAACAGGCGGTGACCGCCGCTCTTACCGCCTACTGCCTTCGTAGTGCTCGCCGGTCGGCCGCTCGTGCCGTCGACTCCATGGTGGAGCACTACCGCCGCCTCGGCCCCGAGCCGGAGCTCGCGGTTTTCCGCACCCGCCTCGGCATGGCCGTGATCTCCATTGCCGGGGGGAGGGAAGCGTCGTCAGGAGCCGTCGACCACCTCTTGGCGGAGGCCCTGGCCAGCAAGGATGGCTACGTCGCAAGGGACATCCTTGCCGACGTCGGCCTCCGCCAGGTGATCACCACCGATCAGCAACGCGAGTTGCGGGCAGCCATGGAATCGGCACACCTGGACCAGGGATACCTACCAGATCGGCACCTGAATCGGCTCCTGGCAGGAGTGCAGAAGAGTGAAGAGCACACCGCGAAGGTTCTTCAGGGAACCGAAGGCCTTCGAGTAACGCCTTCCCTTCCAGCTGGAGACGCACGTTGAACTTGCGGTCGTGACTCGGTAAGGCATTCTCCGATGGCTTTCGGAAATCCGGCGGCCGCGAGCACGCCTTGGGTGGTCGCGGATTTGGCGGCAGAACGGCGGATGATGAGGCGAGCCTCGTCGGTGTGATCGGAGTTGTGGATGGCGAGGGCCTCGATAGCGTGTCCGAGCGTGGTGATGGTTTCCATTCCCTGATCTTCGGTGGCTTGATAGAGGCCGAGAAGGTTTCGGATTGACGCGGGGACGCGTGGACTGAAGGTCGGGTGTTCTTGTTGCTGCTGGAGGACACCGATGACGGCGAGATCGTTGATCGCGGTCCGGTGGTGGGCGGCGATGATGTTGCAGGCTTCGAAGGCTTTGAGAGCCATAGTGCCGATGCGTGCTGCGTCCGTCGTGGTGACGGCGAGCTGGTCGGGCGGTTTGACCTGGTAGGAGGCGCGGGGGCTGGGCGTCCACGCGGGGTCGGTATGGATCAGTCGGCCGAGGCGGATGATCAGGTCGCCGGCGTCGGTGGCCGGCCCGGCGGCGGGGTGGCCGAAACTGTCGTAGGTATCCCAGCGGCGGCTGATCGCTTTCCATCGTCCGCTGGTTCTTCTGATGGATCTAGTGACTTCTTTGAGGTTTGAGATGTGGCGGTCCTCGTTGAGTTCCTCCATTCGCCGGGTGAGGTTGAGGATAATTTTGCTGTTGAGGTCGCAGGTGATGGCTGCTGCGCGGGCTAGATAGCGCCAGCTGGCGATCGAGCCGGGAGCGGTCGGATTGTGCAAGCGTTGAATGCTCGCGTCGATACCTGCGAGGGCTTCGGTCAGGCTTTCGCTGACCTTGGGTGGGATCCGTTCGGGCGTGCGATGGAGAGGAACGGGGTTGATCGGTGGCCGTTCGTTCTCGCCGAACACCCGGGACAGAACGGCGGCGGTAAGGAGTGGCCGACTGGCGGTGTTCGACGGATCCCCGGTGTGTCTGGCCAGGTGGGCGACGGCGGCGATGTGGTCGCTGAGCTGGTGCAGCAGTGAGCGGGCAGTGTCGGTTGCGGCGAGGGTGGGTGCGTCGGCCGAGGCGGGTTCGGTCAGAGTGGTCGGGGCGTGGGAGGCCAGGAGGTCGAGGCCGCAGCCCAAGGCGATGGAGACGCAGCGGATCTTCTCGGCCAGGACCGACTCGGGTGTCTCGGTGGTGGAGCGGGGGCCCAGCAGTTGCTGGGCGTGGCTGATCAGGGCGGAGGCGCGACGCGCGGCGTCCCGCACGCCGTGGTCTTGGGTGTGCGGGACGCCGAATCCGGTGGCGATCTGGTCGTGGTAGCGGACGAGGACGTGGGCGAGTTGGGAGAGTTCGGCTCGGACGGCGGGTTGGGCGGCTTGGTGGGTGATGTCGGGTGCGTGGACGGCTTGCTTGAGGTCGGTCAGGTGTTCGCGGGCGAGTGCGGTCATCTCCCCGAAGGTGACCATGGGCGGCTACCGGAGGGCTTCGCGGAGCCGGCCGGCGTGCAGGGCCGCTTGCAGGCAGGCCATCTTGTCGTCGGGATCGCTGGCCAGTTCGGCGGCGCGCACCAGGCTCTTGGAGACCTTGCTGGCGAGGTCGAACAGCGCAGCGGCGGTCGCGTTGGCGGTGTCGAGGTCGGTGGGCGCGGCGGCCTGCAGAGACGGGGCCTGGCGTAGGGCGCGGTGGGCTTGAGTGGCTTCGCCTTCCGCCATGCCCCAAGCGATGAATCCGTCGGGCTGTTGGGCGGCGAAGGCGGTGATGACGCGTTCGGCGTGGGCCAGGTCATTGAGGGCGGTGTTGAGGAGTTCGGTGAACCAGGTCTGGCGGACCTGGGCGTGCTCGCGTTCGTGGGTCATCTGCGGGTCCTTGGTCCGAGCGAATGGGGCTGGCGCCGTGCCGGGCGTGCTGGTCCGGGACGGATCCGGGCTTGGCCGTGTTGGTGGAAAGAGGTCGTGAGCATTTGAGCTCCTGGCTGTTGTCAGGCGGCTTGGCCGGGGCCTCGGCGGGGCCTGGGCTGCTTGGTGGGTTGGCTGGGGGCTGGTTCTGGCGTGGGCGGGATGCCTTGAGTGAGGTCGTAGGGGAAGTCGCGGGCTGCGGCTGCGGCGTCGCGTGAACGGCCGCTGGGCGCGGACGGTGGTGGCTTGGGATCGAGCTCGTTCCGCAGTTGGTGCGCGGGGACGCCCGTCCAGGAGCTGAGGGCCTCGATCAGCTTGTCGCAGTCGCGTCTGACGGCGGCGCGGTCGGATGCCTTGGCGGTGGCAAGACGGGCGGCGAGGCTGACGTAGGCGTGTTCGGCCTGGTCAGCGTAGGTGATCGTGCCCAGGATCGTCTCCGTTCAAGGGAAGGGCGGTGCCTGTGCAAGGTGGGCGGCCGGCGCGGCGATGATGTTGGGAATGCCGGGGACCTCGACCAGGAAGGTCGTCTCGGCTTGGGATCTGCTGTTGGTCCAGCCGACGATGGTGCCGCAGCGGTCGCCGTGAAGGGGGAGACGTACTTCGTCGCCTACCTTGTGCGGGCCGGTGTCGTCGGCGGAGTGCCGAGGGCTGGTTGCGCGTCCGCTGCTGATGACCTCGGCGAAGTTGAGGTCGTGGTTGATCGCGTAGTGCTCCAGGTCGTTGATCAGGGCGCTGAGCAGGGCTCGGGTGTAGAGCGGGTCGCGGTCGAGCAAGGAACCGCCGCCGGGAAAGGCGCGCTGCTCGTAAGTGCGGACGATCTGGGTGGCGCGGGCCAGTTGCGTGGCGTTGAAGCCGTGGTCGGTCATGGGCGCCTACTTGAGAGCCGCGTGCAGGCGGCCGACATGGTGCGCGGCCCGCAGGCAGGCCACGCGGTCCCCGGGGTCGGATGACTTGGACGCGACGTTGAGCATCGCCTCGGCAAGGACCAGCACGAACCCGGCGATCGCCTCGGCGAGCTGCCGTACGTCGTCTGTGTTCATGGCTGCGCTGGTCGGCCAGGCGAGGGTGGGGGCTTCGGAGAGCGCCCACCATGCGTCTGTGGCCTCGATGAGTGCGGTCTCGTTGCCGGGACCAGCCTGATCGGTGTCGGTGTCGGTGTCGGTGTCGGTGTCGGTGCCGATGTCGATGTCGATGTCGGGCAGGACGGTGATGGCCCGTTCGACCAGGTCCAAGCCGATGAAGGCGCAGGTGAGGAGGGCGGGGATGGAGTCGGCGGCTTTGATCTGTCGGGTGAGGTATTGGAACTGGTGGTTCAGCGGATCCTCCGTGATGTTGTTCGTCGATCGAGGCGTGTGGGTGCGATGGGTCAGCGCGCGAGCCCGGGCCGTCTCTGCGGACGGCTGGACGGGTGCGCTGGTGGTTCGCGTGAGTCGGTGATGCCCTTGGCCAGCGGAACCGGGAAGCCTTGCGCCGCGAGCTGCGCTGGCGTGAGGTCGGTGCTGGGTTGCCGTACCGGGGCGTCGGGGAGGCCGTTGGGCTCGGTGGCGCCCATGTGGTCTGCGACCTTGCTCAGGAGCAGGTCAGTGACGTTGCGTTCGTCCATGTCGTTCCAGGACGTGAGCGCATCCAGCAGGGTCAGATGATCGCGCAGGTCGTCCTGTGTCGGTTGCCTGCCGGCAACGTCGGCCAAGGCGATGCGGGTTGCCGTCTCCACCAGGATCTGCTCGGCCTTGAGCGGGTCGTTGACGACTCCCTTCGCCGTGGGCGTCTCCGGGAAGGGCGGTGCGGGTTCCAGATCGGCGGCGAGGACGGCTCGGTTCTCGTTGTGTCCGAGGAAGCGCACGTAGTACTCCGTCTGTCCTTGCTCGGAGATCAAGACGCCGGCGACGCTGCCTCGGGTCGGCTGTCCCAAGAGGACCGCCTCATCGGCAGCGGGTCCTTCGAGCTGGACGGTCGAGCCGATGGCGAAGGCGTTGGGGTTGTCGCGTTCGGTGTCGTAGTAGGCCTGCGCTTCGGCGGCGATGTCGTTGAACTCGATTCCGCGGCGTTCGGCGTAGTGCATCAGGTCGACCAGCAGGTCGCTGATCAGCTCGCGTGCGTCCTGGTCGTTGGCGCGGTGGTCGAGGTGCTCGGTCTGCTCGAACAGGGCTTGGAAGGAATCGAGAGCGGCGGCTCCGAACTCGGCGAACTCTTCGGCGCCGGCGTCGGTCATGCAACCTCCATCGATCGGTCGGTGTGTTGGCGGGTTGAGCGCTGGGGCGGTCTAGGGGCGGCGCGGGCGCCGCTGGGAACGCTCCGGGAGCCTGGCGACAGCGGGCGGTTCGTCGGGTGGAATGGTCTCGGGGCCCTGCGGGAACCCCATCGCGGCCAGCCGGGCGACCGCGGCCGGGCCCGGGCCGTCTTCGGCTGGTGCCTTTGCCTGTTGAGCGGTGCCAGGGTTGCGCGCGAAGAGATGGTGGATGATCCCTTGGGTCGTGCCGCCGGACCAGCCGGCCAGGGCTTCGGCCAGGCGGCCCAGGTCGTCCAGCTTTTCCGGATAGGTGACCGGGAGGGTGTCGGCGTTCCGTTTGAGCCAGGCGGCGAGGGCGGTGATCGCCTGTTCGGCATCGCGCGCATGATGAACGACTCCGGCTGTCCTGGTGGCGATGGGCAGGAGCGCGTCGGCCGGTTCGAGTTCGGACGCGGTGACGTGCACGGCTTTGGCGACGGCCGGGACCCGGACGATGCAACGAGCGTCGCCGCCCGGTGTTTCGGTAAGGGAGATGATGAAGCCGCGCCAGCGCGGATACCGCGGTTCGGCTCCCGTGGCGGTCTCCTGTTGGCGGATCTGCACCTGGGCGCCGAGCCGGAAGTTGTGGACGGGATCGGCTTCGGCTCCGCCGCGGTCGAGGCTGCGCTGGTGGAGCTCCTCGAGCGTCTCGTGGACGTCCAGGTTCTTCTGGGCGGCATAGCGGGCGAGATGCTCGAGCAACGACTGGACGAGCGACTCGGCTAGTGAGGAGTCGGCGCGGTGGCTGGGAGTGCCGCCGGGCAGGAGCTGGTCCTGGTAGGCGTCGAGCACTGCGGCGACGGCGTCATCGGGATCGGGCATGCGAATCTCCAGTCAGTGGCGTGAGAAGTGGTGTGGCCCCCGGAATCACGCTTCGGCCACAGAGAGTGAGTCGTGTTCGGAGCCGAGCCAGCCGACGGGGACGGGGGCGACGCGGGCTTCGTGCGGGGTGAGGTGTTCGGTTTCGGTGCATTGGTAGAAGGGCCCGCGGGGGCCAAGGAGGACGGGGAGTTGGTGGTCGAGGTGGTCGCGGTACCACAGGGCTAGGCCGGTGGCGCCTTGCAGGCGCATGGCTTCCCAGGCGTACCAGAGGGCGGTGAGGCGGGAGATCGCTTCGCCGTGGTGCCACCATTGGGCGCACCAGCGGAATTCGCCGCCGAGGGTGCGACGGTACATGGGGACGAAGTGGGTGGTCACCCAGCTGGTCAGGCTCGGGTACAGCGGCTTGAGTTTGTCGCCTCCGGGATTGGCGGCGATGTCTTCGACAGGCATTGAGCCTCCTGAACTTTTGGTGTTGGGCATGACGAGGTCACCGTTTGTCTCGGCGGATTCGTGGGTGGCGAGGCGCGGAGTCAGACGTCCAACTCCGGCAGCTGAGCGCCTTCGGCCTGGCCGTAGTGGCGGCGGGCGGCCTCGGCGATGGCGGTGTCGGCCGCGGTGATCGCCTTGTTGATGGCGGCGGCGTGGGGGCCGCGATACCAGGGGCGCAGGCGAAGCAGGGCGGGTTTGGTGCCGGTGGCCAGCAGGAGTGCGGTGCCTTTGGGTAGGGCGCGGATGTCGGCGGCTTCGAGGATGTCTTGGCGGCGCAGGGAGATTTGTTCGCTGGCGCGTCCGTCGTTGTAGGTGATGGAGCGGACGGGGACGTCGTGTTGGCCGATGAGGGTGGCCAGGTCGCGGACGAGGCGGGGGGAGTCGATGCCGGCGCCGATGAGTTTGCGGGTGGCGGCTCCCCATAGTGCGGCCATGCCGGGTTCGCCCCAGACGGTGACGCCTTGTTCGTAGCTTTGCAGGATGGTGACGGGGATGATGCCGCGGGATCCGAGGTGGGAGTACAGCTGGGGGAGGTCGGCGATGCGGCAGATGTTGGCGGCTTCGTCGAGGGCGACGATGAGGGGTGGGTCGAGGCGTCCGCCGGCTTGTTCGGCGCGGCGTTCGGCGGCGCGCATGGTGGTGTCGGTGAGCGCGGCGATCAGCGGCGCCGCGGCGGATAGGGATTTGGAGAGCAGGTAGAGGGTGTCGCGGGTGCCGGCGAAGGTGCGCGGATCGAAGACGGGCAGGTCGCGGGCGGGGGTGACCCAGGCGAGGATTTCCTGGTCGCGCAGAGCTTTGGCGGCGGTGCGGGCGGTCTGGTAGATCCCGTCGCGGGTTTCGACCGCGCCGTTCTGGGTGCCTTTCAGCGAGGAGGCCATCAGCTGGAACCCGGCCTCCTGCAGCAGTTTGATGGGGGTGGGGACGGCGGGTTCGTCCAGCCATTGGGCGACGTGGTGCAGGGAGCGGCCGGAGGTGGCGGCGGCCAGGAACAGCGCGCACAGCAGGTCTTGTGCGGCGGGTCCCCACAGGTCCTTCTTCTGGCCGTCGTCGACGGTGAGGACGAAGTGCCCAGCTAGGCGGTGGGCGTCCTCGACGGTTATCAGCCCGGCGAGGGGGTTCCACCACCAGGTCTGGGGTTGGTAGGTGATGCGTTGGGGGTCGAACAGCCAGGTTCGGCCTTTGGTGTGGTCGGCGCGGACGGTGGAGATGGCGGCCCACAGGTCGGCTTTGTTGCTGGTGGCGATGACCGGCCCTGGCGCCGACAGCACGTGCGGGATGGACTGGGTGGTCGTCTTACCCGAGCGGGGCGCCATGAACGCCACGACGGTGTCCTCGAACGAGGCGAACAGGGTGGGCCCGCTCCGGTCGCCGGGCAACAGCACATCACCGAGGACCAGCCCGATGTCGTCGCGGTCGAGCTGCTCGGGCGGGGCGGTGAGGGAGCGGCGCAGCGCGGCGGCCTTGCTCGCGGTCGCGGGCGGTTGGAGTTCGGTGAGGCCGGGGTTGTCGGCCAGCGCGGCGACGGCGTCGCCGGGCTGCGCAAGACGTTCTGCGATGCGCCGCCACATCCTCCAGCCGGCGCTGATCAGGGCGGTGAGCAGCAGCATCAGGATGAGCAGGACGAGTGGCGTTGGAGTTCCTGGCCAAGCGGTCTGGAAGCGCCGGCGGACGAGTGCGAGAGCGAACTCCGTCCCGAAGTGGGCAACGGTTCCGCCCCCGAGGGTTGCGGCGAGCTTGGCCGAGATCCACACGAGCCAGAGGGCGGCGATGGGTGTCCAGCAGGCGAAGAGGACGAGCCAGCCTGCGCTGGCGTTGGAGTCGAGGATCGAGGCGCGGGGGCCGAGGGCTCGGGTCATGCGGTGGCCCGGATGGCCTGGTCGGTGTCGTAGAGGTCGGCCTCGGGCCCGACGAGGGAAAGCTCGACGGGGATGCCGAGCCGTTCGCCGGTCTTGATCAGGTACTTGCCGCGGCCGGGGTGGCGGGCGCCGGGTTGCCAGGAGTCCGGCGCCGACCAGGAAGTGACCAGCTGCTGCTCGGGGCCGGTGAGCGGGGTGATCTCATGCACCCGAGCCAGTTCGCGGGGTGGGAGGCCGGCCAGGACGGTGATGGCGGAGCGGTCGGCGAAGCCCTTGGCCTTGGCGCGGTCCTCTTCGGTGGCCAGCGCGTCCAGGTCGGCGAGGGAGTGGGTGATCATGATCGAGGCCATGCCCTTGGCGCGGTTGAGGCGGGTGAGGGCGTCGGCATGCTCGACCAGCCCCGGTGCGCCGCGTAGCGCACGCCACAACTCGTCCATGACGCCCAAGTAGGAGCGGCGCGGAGCAGCGTGCAGATCGGCCAGAGCGGTCGCGGCGTCGACCATGCCGAACGCATAAGCCCAGGTGCACAACATCGCGGCCGTGAGCAGCTTGTCGCCGGCCGCGCGGACCCGCGAGATGTCAACGCTGATCGCCGGGGCATCCAGGTTGAGGGGACGCGTGGTGGCCGCGTCGAACACCCCAGCTAGGGAGCCGGAGATCAGTAGGTCGAGGGTGAACACCAGGTCGCGGGTCTGGGCGCGGTAGGAGCCGGAGGTGTCGGTACGCGTCGCCGACCGCAACTCGTCGGGGCCTTGCTCCAGGATCTGCAGGACGTCGGGGATGGTGGGGTCGCGGTCGAGACGGTCGTCGAGCAGGTCGATGGCGCGCCCGAGGACCACCTCCTCGGCGTTGGTGATGCGGCCTTCGCGGACCAGGGTGGCCAGGGCCAGCAGCAGCGACAGACGACGGGAGCGGACTTCCCACCGCAGCGTCTCGGCATCAGCGCCGGTGAGACGGCGACGGGCTTCGTCCAAGGGGCCGGCGTCGAGGGGGTTGATGCGGTCGACGCCGCGTCCGACGCGGATGACCTGGCCGCCCAGGTAGTCGACCAGGCGGGTGTAGTCGGGTTTGGTGTCGCCGAGGATGATCGGGGTGGTGCCGGTGGCGACGGCGCCGGTGACCAGGCGTTTGACCAGCGTGGATTTGCCGGTGCCGGGCTGCCCGAGGACGAACATGCCAGGGTTGGTGACCAGGCCCGCCCGCAGCCAGGCCAACGGGTCGAGGCAGACGACCTCGCCCCACAGCTGGTGCCGTCCCACCGGGGTGCCGACGGTGGGTGTGCCGGATCCGGCGGTGAAGGGATACAGGCCGCAGACCTGGCTGGTGGTGGCTTGGAATTCCGGGGCGGGTTCGACATGTGCTGCTCGTCCGGCGTCGGGACCTCGCCAGCCCCAGGGCGGGCCGAGTGGTTCGGACATGGCTTGCGTTTCGACGGTGGGCACGTGCCCTGACCTCCAGTTTCCGGATGTTCAGTGGATGAGGCGGCGAGAGACTTCGGGCGGGCAGATGCCGCACGGCAGGGTGGTGGCGAACCCGGCGGCTTGGCTGCCCCACAGCCGCCGCAGCCGGATCTTGGCGGCGTCGGCGGACGCCTCGACGTGCGCGACGGCGCGGCGGAGCTGCTCGGGTTCGGTGACGGTGACGGTGGCGTACATCGACACCAGGCACACCCCGGCGCCCACCGCCTCCTCGGTGGCGGCTTGGCGGGCGCGCGCCGAATCCCAGCTGTCGCGGGCGGTTTCGTCGCGGCCGGTGCGGCGCCGGAACTGCGCGCGGAACGCCGCCGCGTTCACCTCCTGCTGCAGGACCCGGCTCGCCGCCGCCGCAGGTAGCGCCTGGTACTGGAGCGTGACGCGTTTGGGGAACGGGCCGGGCGCGACGAGCCGGGCGAGGATGTCGGAGCGGACGTTCTGACGGGGCGGCTCGTGCCACGCCCAGCTCACCGAGACACCACCATCGTGCTCATAGCGGTCGGTGTACTCGGTCGCGGCAACGGGTCCGGCATCACACCAGCCCAGCACCTCATCGGCTCGCGGCCCGGTGAGGAGGCGGTTGACCTCGCCGCGGACGTGCGGATCGAACGCGATCCGCACCGTCCCGGCGATTTCGGCGGCGCTGGCCCGTCCGCGAACGGAGACACCACAGCCACCCAGCCGGGAGGCCAGCCCGTCGAGGATGCGGCCCAGTTCCGCGACCGCCTCGAACAGGTCCTTCGGGCCGGCCGCGGACGCCCTGGGATCGAAGGTGATCGAGACGCGGGTGTCGACGTCGGCGGCTGCGGCCGGGGCCGTCCTGACGAGTTCGCTCATGATGGCGCGAGCTGGAGCCGGCGCGGTCGCCACGACGGCTCGGTCAACGGCATCGGCCAGGGTCGAGCCGGGCTCCGGCGCGGTATCGACCGTGACGGTGACCCACCGGACGGCCGGCATGTGACCCAGCGCGGCGAGCCATCCGCCCCAGGCCGCGACCCAGGTGTCGGCGTCGGCGCGGTCGGCCAGCCAGGTCGAGGCCGGCACCACCCGCAACGTCGCGGTGAGCAGCCCGGTGCGCCGATCCCACACGATCCCGTACCGGCCGCCGTAGCCATCCTCGGCACTCAGCAACGTCAGCGGCGCGAGCACTCCCGGAAGCTGGAAGGCGCGCGGGTGGTCGATGACGACGCCAGCGCGGTAACGGTTATGGCCACGCAGCACGCCCCAACGCCACCGGCACCGCGCCAACAGCAGCCGTACCAGCGGAACACCTCCCACCCGGATGAGTCCCAGCCCACTGCCGATCAGCGTCGGCGGCAGAAGGTAGATGAGCACGTGAGGCACGGTGGCGGTGATCAGGACCAGCAGCATCGCTACGCCCAGCGCGACGAAGGTCGACGTGGTGTCCATGCCGAGCAGGCCGATCCCGTGCCGGCGGCGCCAGCCGCCGTAGGTGCGGATGTCATGCCCCACCCGCGCCACCTCCCTCGCCGGCCGCCCCAGACGGGCCGCCGGTCTCGGTAGAGCCGGTGGGGTTGCCCATCCAGCGCAGCGTGTCCGCGCCGCGGTGCCGCTCGCGCTCGGCGGTCTGCATTGCCACAGGGCCGACGGGCTCGCCATGACCGCCGTCGGGTGGCGACCATCCGTTGCCGCCGGTAGCAGGTGTTGCCGGTCCCGCGGTGTCGGAAGGGTCCGTACCTGGCTGTGTGCCGCCGGACGGAGCGCCCAGGTCCGGGACGAACATGTCATCGGGGCCGGTACCGCGCTGGCCGCCGGTAGTGTGCTCCGGGTCGGTGGGCGGCTGCGATGGAATGTCACCGCCCGTGGGCGCCTGGTCCGGACTTCCCAGTTGCTGGCTTAGGTAGTCGGCGTGCTCGCCCGCCGCGCCGCGGCCCCCGCCCGCAGAACCGTTCGCCGCGCTGTAGGCGCGCAGGGCGCCGAGGGCGGTGGCGCTGCCCATCAGTGCGCCGAGGATGCCGCCTCCGGTGCTGGAGCCGGTGCCGCCGGTGGTCCAGGTGAAGAACTTCAGCAGCACCGGGAAGGCGATCAGGCTGATGAGCATCATCACAAAGCCCATCAGCACTGTCCGGATGCTCTTCCCGTTGCCGATCAGGGTGAACGCCGTCGCGTACACACCTGCGGCCGCCGGCTTGTAGAAGATGAGCGCGAGCGTCCAGCCCCCGACACGGGGCAGCCACGACTTTGTCGCGGCGGTGATGCCTCCGGCGGCGGCCAGCGGCAGCAGTCCGGCGAGGATGACCAGTGCGGCACCGCGGAACAGCAGTAGCAGTGCCTGAATGATGCCGATGAACAGCGCCACCAGGGACAGCACCAGCACCAGGGCGGCTGGTGTGCCGGTGGGGATGATGACGATCTCGGCCATCCGTTTGGCGAAGCCGCCTTGGGAGGATGCGTTCAGCACCCAGCTGCTCCACTGGTCGCCCCACTGCAGGAGCAGGTTCGGCAGCACCGTCCCGATGACCGTCACCACGGCCAGCACGACCAGCCCGCGGCCAGCGTCGACCGCCGGGTTCGCCTTGCGCGTGAGCGCCATCTTCCCCGCGACGACCAGCAGCGCCAGCACCGCGACTGCGATGGTCAGCGGCTGTACCAGCAGCTGCAGGTATCCGATCGCTGACTCGGTCTCCAGGTTCGGCGAGGGCGTCTTCACCCACCAGGACGCGGTGTGGGAGATCAGCCACCCGACCGCGGACTGGAACGCCTTGGCCGCATCCTCTAGAGCGTTGCTGCCGATCTCGCCGGGGATGTCGGGCATCGGCGGACCCCACGGATGGTCGTCGTTGCCGACCGTCTGCACGCAGTTCGGGTCCAGCACTGATGAGCACGGGTCCGGTGGAACCAAGAGCATCGTCATGAGCCGCCGCCTCCTTTCGGGAAGCGGATGTAACCGTCGGCAGAGGGGATCGAGGCTGCCGCCCCGCTCCATGTCCCGCCGGGCGGGGCGATGACGCGCCAGTCGTCGTTCTGCCATTGCAGCTGTATTCGGGTGACGGCCCGCACCGTCATGTCGCTGTCGCCGGGGCCGGCGGAGACCAGGTCGAGGCTGGCGGTGTCGGGGGAGTAGCCCTGCCAGCGGAATCCCTCGAGCACCACGTACGCACGCCCCAGCGCCGTTCCGTCCTTCAGCTTCCCGCGGCGCTTGTCGTAGAGCTGCCGCGTTGCGGCCAGCAGCGTGGGGGCGTCCGGGCCGATGACCTGCTTGGTGATGGTCGGCTCGAAAACCCTCGGCCCCCACTGCGCGTTCGCGCGCACCGCGACGTGTACGGCGGCCAGCAGCGCCCCGGACGGTGTCCGCGCGAACCCGGACGCCAGATCGCCGCCGGTGCTGTGCGGGCCGTCCGCAGCGGAGTAGGGGAGGGTGACGCCGTGGTAGTCGCGCCAGGTCATCCCGGCGAACGACACGGGTGGAGCGGCCACCACCAGCTGGTCCAGGAGAGGCGGAGGGGTAGAAGCCCGCGTGATGTGCGGGGTCGGATCGGGAGCGGGGAGCGTCAGATGCGTGGCGAGGCCCACGAGGCCGCCGCCAACGATCGCGGTGAGGAGCAGCCCGCCGGTGCGCCGGGCCGATGAGCCGGCTGTGTGCGCCTTGCGCGGCCGGGTGATGCGAGAGAGTCGGGTCATTTGAAGAACACCCCGACGATGGGGGCGGCGGTGGCGGCCAGGCTGAGGCCGCCCAGTACCCAGGGGATGCCGGTGGCGCCGTCGGCGGCGAAGGTGGATCGGTTCTTGCGGCCGATGGCCATCTGCCCCGCGCAGATGAACAGCCCGGCGACGCCGCAGATCAGCACGCCCCACTTGCCCCACGACAGCAGCGTGTTCATCTTGGCGTCCAGCCCCGGCGGCGGCGCCGGCGGCGGATCGGGCACCGGCACCCCCAGACCGCTCTGCGGCCGGCGTCGCCACGGCTCCTCCAGCAGCCGACCGACCTGCGCCGCGCGGAGAACGAAGAGAGTCAGCGACATCCCACCTCCCCGCGACGCGCTGCGGCGCGGTCACCGTCTTCGCCGATCAGGCGGCGGAGCTGGTCGATGGCGTGCCGCGCCTTGCCGGGCAGGACGACCTCGGTCGGGTCTTCGACCAGGCGTAGCTGGCGGACGTGCGGGACCCGGACGATGCCGCCGACGCGCGCCTCCAGTAGCGCGAATCGGGCGGTGGCGTCGCGCGATTCCGGGCCGCCGTCGCTGACGATCGCCAGCGCCGCCACCCGCTCGTCCCACTCGCGCAGGACCCCGATCGCCGCAGTTGCCCGCGTGGCCGCTGCCGCGGTGTTGCGTGCCGCGAGTACGATCGGTCGGCCCTTGGCGTCCAGCGGTGCGCAGTCCAGCTCCAGCAGCGACTCGATCGAGCCCATGTCCCACGCCGTGGGCAGCAGCGCAGCGAGAGTGCTGGTGCCGGCGCCGCCGTGCGCACCGGCCACCACCAGATCCAGCGCCTCCGGCTCGACGCGCGGCGTTGCGCCCTGTTCTGCGTCCGGTCTCGTTGCCGGTGCCGGGCGGATCGTTCTGGTTTGGCGAAGACTCACCCATACCCCCGAATCATTGCTCTGGGTTGATGGGTGATTACAGTAAGTGGCAGACTTGTGGAGCGCAAGCATCACCAAACAACTTCTTCACAAGCCAACACCACTGACAACGCGCTACCGCAGCACCCGATCCGCCACACTGGAAGGACCACCCGCACGATGACCGCCACACCAGGAGCCCCAGCGATGACCGACACGCCCGGCCGCGACCCCGACGTGCTCACCACCGCCGAACTCGCGACCAAACTCGGCCTGTCGCCCCAGACCGTCCGCCGGATGGCCAACGCCGGGCAGATCCCCGCCCTCAAGACCGGCAAGGACTTCCGCTACTCCTGGGAAGCGGTCCGCGAGGTGCTGCGGCAGCCCCACCACCAACCCGGGGGCCCCGCCGATGACACACAGCACGACCGACCCGCCCACGCAGCACGTAAGGGAGCCGGGTACCGCGCCCAAAACCGCGCCCGCACCGGCGCCCATAACCCCATCACCGACGTCGACTAACGCCCGGTCTCGGCGGCGGCCCGCGCGGTGAAGGCCGCCGCCACTATCTGCGCCGCCGTCCTGGCGCTCCCGCTCGCGCTCGTCCTGCTCCTGGCCGGACAACAGGACTCGGCCATCGGCGCCGGTCCGGTTGCGGGTGCGCCTACCCGGCTCGCCCGTGTCGACATCCCGCCCGCCTACCTGCGTTGGTACCTCGACGCCGCCCTAACCTGCCCCGGGCTGGGCTGGAACGTCCTGGCCGCGATCGGCAAGATCGAGTCCGACCACGGCCGCTCCACCGCACCCGGCGTCAAGACCGGGGAGAACAGCGCGGGTGCCGCCGGCCCTATGCAGTTCCTCGCCGGCACCTGGGCGACCTACGGCGTCGACGGCGACCACGACGGACACACCGACCGCTACAACCCCGCCGACGCCATCTACGGCGCCGCCCGCTACCTGTGCGCCAACCACGCCGGCCAAGGCGGACGGCACCTCTACCAAGCGATCTGGCAGTACAACCACGCCGACTGGTACGTCCACAAAGTCCTCACCCAAGCCGCCGCCTACGCCACCCCCACACCCACCGCCAGCGGCCGCGGCGCCATCGCGGTCCGCGCCGCGCTGCACTGGCTCGGCACCCCCTACTCCTGGGGCGGCGGCGGACCAGCAGGCCCCAGCTACGGCATCGCCCAAGGCGCCGGCACCAAAGGGTTCGACTGCTCCGGCCTCACCCAATACGCCTGGGCAAAAGCCGGCATCCAACTCCCACGCGTCGCCGCCGCCCAATACACCGCCGGCCCGCACATCCCACGCACCCAACTAAAGCCCGGTGACCTGCTGTTCTTCGCCACCGACACCCGCAACCCGGCCACGATCCACCACGTCGGCCTCTACTACGGCCGCGGACAAATGATCCACGCCCCACAGACCGGCGACGTCATCCGCATCTCCCAATTCACCGGCAACCCCTACCGCGAACGCCAGTACATCGGCGCCACCCGCCCGAGCACTTCCCACAGCACAGCCTGACCGGAGGTACCGCATGACCTACTCACGTCCCTCACTCGGGCACATCGGAGAGCAGTTCACCAACCTGCGTCAACACCAGCGAGCGGACCGCTCGCTTGGCACCAGCATGTTCAGGTTCACCGATCCGATCGCTGACATCCGCCCACCGTTCAAGGGCAGAGACAACCAGGGTCCACAGGTCACCAGCCAGCTCCACAATGACGGTCTGCTCAACCGGAGGCCAGGTGCCAGACCCAGGAACGCCCGGAGTCCAATGCGCCACCTGGTCCCAGCCAGCCTGGCGGATGGCCCGTCCTGTGTCGATGACACCACGAGGGTCGCCCTTCTCCGACTCGACGTTCACCTCGCTATCGATGCAGGCATCGATGATCTGCCACTGCCGAGTCGTCATCTCGACCGAGTGAGTCGCGCCCAAAGCAGATGGAGACACGAAAGATCATCGTCACCGACCTACAAGAGAGCGTCAAGAGCCACCGGAGAGCACCTCCCAGCTGACGGAGATCGTCACTACATACTCGCAATAACCTGCCCCTTCTACCGCCTGTCCGCCTGGCAGGACATGCGACGCGAACAACCACACCTGTTCACCAAGGCATGCCACCTCGGAACCGCCATCAACGGGCGCCGTCGCACCCTCGGCAAGGACCCCGTCTACCTCACCCGCTACAACGCACCCCTCGCCGACGTCACCCCCAACACAGACACCCTCCCCTTCGACGACGGCGACGGCACCTGCGACACCGGCTGGCGCCTCACATGAACGCAAACACCAAGCAAGAAGACGCGCCACGCCGACCTCGGAAAGCTCAGGAGCACACCGGAGGCACTGGAAACCGAGAAACAAACGACCGTGCCGGCCACGCGGGTCGAGACCGGATCGCTCAGGAGGAACCACCGGCGGCTGAAGATAGCCCCGGAGACGGGAGGATCCAGGTCTACACGGTCAAGCAGGTCGCCGAGACTCTTCAGATCGGCCGAGACAAGGTGTTCATGCTGATCCGGACCGGCCGCCTGCGCAGCATCAAGATCGGACGGCTCCGCCGGATCACCGCTCGCCAACTCGCCGACTTCGTCGCCTCACTCGAAGAGTGACATGCGCTCTCGGTAGTGACCGCGCTACGGTGTGCTACGCATGGTCTCGGGCCTCTCTGACGAGGGGCCCGAGGGTCGCTTCTTGATAACTCCATCGACACGAGCGCGATCTCACCTCGGCACACGCAACTGACGGGAGGAGATGCACACATGGCCGAAGACAGGACAACCCTGCCCGCAGTGCGGGTGGACATGGCGTTCAAGCAGCGCCTTGCTGTGTACGCGGAGTCGCAGGAACGCGACGTGTCCTGGGTCATCAGGAAAGCGATCAAGGAGTATCTCGACCGACGCGAGGAGCGATCGATTGAGCAAGATCTTGATCGGTAAGTACGCAGGAACCATCTACCAGGAGAAAGGAGGATATACCGGGGCCGTGGCCCTCGGCTTCGGGCCGGACGGCAAACGCAAGCGGCTCAAGCGGAAGGGAAGGACCAAGAGTCAGGTTCTGGACAGGCTCAAGCAGGCAGTCGCCGACCTGGAGGCGGGGGTCAAGACTCCCGTGAACTACACGGTCGGGGACGCCGTCGAGGACTGGCTCGCCAAGGGCCTCCGGGGCCTCGACGACGACACGGTCATCAACTACCGGAGTCTCGCTCGCAAGCACGTCATCCCGCTGATCGGCAAGCCCAAGCTGGGCGACCTGCGGGCGGACGACGTGGACACCTGGCTCGACGGACTCGCCGGCTCGCTGTCCACCCGGACCTTGCGGCTCGTGCATGCGATCCTCAAGCGCGCGATCCGTCAGGCGCAGGCGCGGGACATGGTCACGCGCAACGTAGCTGAGCTGGTCAAGACCCCCAAGGGCCTTGCTGGGCGTCCGAGCCGGGCGCTCACGCTCGAGCAGGCTCAGGCCGTTCTCGAGGCGGCCAAGTCATCGCGGCTGCACGCCTACGTGGAGCTCAGCCTCCTGACGGGCGTCCGCACCGAAGAGGCGCGGGCTCTGCGATGGGACCACGTCGTGGCGTGGGTCGACGAAGAGGAATGGCGGCCAGTGGTCAAGGCTGGCTTCGACCACGAAAGGTTCGCCATCTACGTGTGGCGGTCCGTGCGGGCTGGCGGTGATACCAAGACCGAGAAGTCGCGTCGAACGCTGGAACTCCCTGGACGGGCGGCGGAGGCTCTGCGCAAACACCACACGCGGCAGGCCGCGCAGCGGCTCAAAGCGGGAGAGGTGTGGCAGGACAACGGCCTGGTGTTCTGCTCCACGAGCGGCCGACCGCTGGACGCCGCCAACGTGCGGCGGGCGTTCCGGCTCATCACCAAGAAGGCGGGGATCGGGGAGACCTGGTCACCGCGCGAACTGCGTCACTCGTTCGTCTCGATCATGAGTGACGGCGGACTGCCCATCGAGGCGATCGCCGATCTGTGCGGGCACTCCTCACCGGCGGTCACCGGGGAGGTCTACCGGCACCAGCTCAGGCCGGTGGTCACCAAGGGCGCGGAGGTCGTCGACGCGGTGTTCGGTCCTAGCAAGTCGGCGTAGATCGGGTGACGGTGGCTCCCCTTTTGGCTCCCCATCGACCTTCAAGATCAAAAAAGGGCTCCGGAATGATCTCCGAAGCCCTTCTGACCTGGTCTTTCTCTGTCGGGACGGCGGGATTTGAACCCACGACCCCTTGACCCCCAGTCAAGTGCGCTGCCAAACTGCGCTACGTCCCGGTGCCCGTCTGAGCGGGCGTGATTACTCTAGCGCAGTCTGGAGGGTCGTGCGTACCGGGTTCTCGGCGGCGGAGGTGCCCGCGGGGGTGCGGGCCTCATGGGCCGTCTTCGATCTGGCGGCGGGGTGCGCGGTCGCGGAGCGGCGGCCGGCGGAGGTGTTCCGGTCGGCCTCGGTGGTCAAGGTGCTGATGGCGCTCGACTTCCTGCGGGGACGGGTGGTCGAGGCCCGGGACCGGGAGATGGTCGGGGCGATGCTGCGGGCGAGCGATGACGCGGCGGCGGACGAGGTGTGGGAGCGGGGCGGGCGGGCCGGGATCGTCGAGCGGATGGTGCGGCGGGCCGGGTTGCGGGAGACGGTGCCGCCGCCCGCGGGCATGCCCGGGTGGTGGGGGTACACGGGGATGAGCGCCGGGGACGTGGTGCGGGTCTATCGGCATGCGGTGGCGGTGCCGGAGGGGCGGTTCGTGCTGGAGCAGCTGGGGCGGATGGCGAAAAGGGGCACGGACGGGTTCGACCAGGTCTTCGGTATCGCGGAGGCGGGGCCGTCGGCGGTGAAGCAGGGCTGGTCGGGGTTCGAGGACGTGCCGGACCGGCGGCCCGCGCCGGCGGAGCTGGGGCTCGGACGGCCCGCGCTGCACACGACCGGGGTGGTGGACGGCAAGATCGTCGTAGTGCTGACGCTGCATCCGGAGGGGACGTCCGCGGAGGCCGCGGCGGGGTGCGTGACGGCGCTCGCGACGGCTGTGATACAGGTCACAGGCGTGGGTAGGGGATCGTCTCCGGACGGTCAGTGAAAGCGGTCGTATTAGGGCGAAAAGAAAAAGCCGGGTAAAGATCCGGACTGGTAACGAAGATGGTGGCGAACGGACCTTCGCCGACGTATGTAGCTTTTTTCTCCCAGGGCATGAAAACGCCGAACGGGGGACTGGGGTGTCGGAAGCGGACGGCACGTGGGGGACGCCTGGAGTGCACGCGGCGGACCTCGAGGGCCTGCGGGGGGCGGCGCACGACCGTGCGGTGCTGGCCGAGGCGCGGGTGATGCTGGCCCGGCGGCTCGGGGTGCCGCCTGGCGAGGCGCTGCAGCACCTCATCTGGCTGGCGCGTGACCTGGAGATGGAGCTGCCGGAGGCGGCGGCCATGGTCGTCCAGGGCGGCGGCGCGGGGGCCGAGGGCGCGGTGGTGGCGGGACGCCGGCCGCCGCGCGCGGAGGACACCGACCGGCGGGGCGTGGTCTCCGAGGCCGAGGACCTCCTGCACCGCCTGGCGGCCGAGGACACCGGGGGCGACGCCGCGATCATCGAGGGGCTGCCCGAGGATCCGGTGGCGCGGGGGCTGCTCGACGGGGCGCTGGACTCGGCGGCCCACCTGGTGCCGGTGCGGGACGCGGACGGCGAGGTGCAGGACTTCCTGTACGCCGAGCTGAACAAGGCCGCGCGGGACCTGTTCGGGCGGGGCGCCGAGGATCTGACGGGGCAGCGGCTGCTGCGGACGGATCCGGGAGCGGCGCTCAGCGGGCTGTTCGAGGACTACGTCGCGGTGCTGGAGGGCGGGCCGACCCTGGACCGCGACTCGATCATGTACTCGACCGTCCAGGGCGGGCTGTCGCGGTCGTCGCGGATGAGCGCGCGGTGCGTCCGGACGCCGACGGGCGTGTGCCTCACCTGGCGGTACCACACCGGGGAGGACCGCAGCGCGCGGCGGCTGGAGCGGGTGGAGCGGCTGGCGCTGATCGGGTTCGGCGAGTGGGACCTGGTCACCGGGCAGGCGGACTGGACGCCGCAGATGCTGGCGAACTACGGGCTGGGTCCGGACGAGGTGCCGCCGGCGCCGCACGACCTGCCGAAGGTGGTCGCCGACGACGACCTGCCGCTGGTCGAGGAGGCCGTCCAGACGATGTTCTCGCGCCGGGAGCCGGTGGAGGCCGAGCACCGGGTGATCGGCAAGGACGGTACGCCGCGGCATCTGTGGGTGTTCGCCGAGCCGGTGCTGGACGACTCCGGGCTGCCGGTGTCGATCAACATCGTCTCGCAGGACATCACGCGGCGCCGCGGGGTGGAGCGGGCGCTGGCGGAGACGCGCCGGCAGATGCTCAAGCAGCAGGCGCGGACGGCCCAGGAGCGCAAGGTGGCGGTGACGCTGCGCCGGGCGATCCTGCCGGACGAGGGTGAGGTCGAGCGGCTGCCGGGCTTGCGGGTGGCGATCCGGGCGCTGGCGGCGGAGAGCACGGCGCGGATCGGCGGGGACTGGTTCGCCACCCGCGCGATGCCGGACGGGCGGGCGCTGTTCGCTATCGGGGACGCGGCGGGGCACGGCCTCCCGGCGGCGGCGTCGATGGCGCGCAGCCGCAACGGGCTGCTCGGGCTGTCGTGCACCGGGGAGTCGGCGGGGCAGCTGGTGGGCTGGCTGAACGAGCTGGTCGGCAGCATGGACCCGCCGGCGACCGGCACCGCGATCGTGGGCCATTACCGGCCGGACCGGCGCGTCATGGAGTGGACGTGCGCCGGGCATCTGCCGCCGATCCTGGTGCGGGACGGGCACGCCGAGCCGCTGGAGGTCTATCGCGACCCGATGCTCGGCGCGCTGCCGGATTGGGAATACACGACGATCTCCACGGAACTGCGGCCGGGGGATCTGCTGTTCCTTTACACCGACGGCCTCGTGGAGCGCCGGGACACCGATCTCGATGAGCGGATCGATCGGCTCACCGGCATTCTGCGGGACTCCTCGTCGGGGCCGGAACTGGCGCTGGACGAGGTGCTCGCGCGGATGGAGCACGACCGGGCGGCCGACGACACCACGATGTTCGCCCTGCACGTGGAGTGATCTTCAGCAGGTCAGGCCGCCCGTGAACCAGAGTGACGTAGGCCACATCGGCAGGGGAGTGGCGCGGTCCGTGTGATCTGCGCCGCGGCGCCCGGGCGGGCCGTGAAGGGCGGAAGCGTCCCGCGCCTTTTGATCATTTTACCTTTCCTGGGCCGGTGGGCGGTGGCTGGAATCCCCTATGCCGTAAGGGCTTCGGGCCGTCCGGAGAAAGATCGGGAAGGTCCGGCCGGGGGTGGTCGTTGAAGCGGGGTTGCAACGGCGTTGAGCAGGCAAAAGATCCTTTTGCGGCCGGTTTGCTTTTCTTGTGAGTGTTGGTACCTTCTTGCACGAATCAAGCAGCGCGTTCCATGCGTTGCACGCCGGCCGCTTCCATGCGCGGCCGAGGGTCGCTGAGCGGAATCCGCACGCGACGCGCGCCGCATATGCGCGCCCCCTCGAGATCAGTCGCTGAGATACATCCGAATATCCGGCACCGCGTCCCGCGGTGCGAGGCCGAGTCCGTCCAGGTCCACCCGACCGGACGGAGCCGGGGACCCAAGGTTCCAGGGGTGAATCGGCGCGTCCGTCAGGCCGCGCCGTAGGGCTCTTCCATGCCCGAATCCGTCAGCTAACCCGGTAGGCGTCATGGGAGACAAGGAGATTCCCTGCATGACCGGTCGTTTCGATCGTTTTACCAAGAACTTCGCCCCCCGACTGAGCGGGCGCCTCACCGGCGCCGCCTCCCGCGCCGCGCTCGCCCGCATGAGCCCCGAGGACCGGGCCGTGGGCGTCGCCGTGGCGGGTGTGATGGCCGGCGCGGTCGGACTGGCGATCTTCAACCCCCTGGCCGGGGGCACGGCGTCCGCCGAGACGCCCGCCCAGGCCGCCGCGCAGCACCGCGAGAGCGTGGTGTCCGAGCGCTCCGGGACCGAGCACGCGCCCCGCAAGGCGACCCGGTCCGCGTCCCGCACGGTCGCCGCGTCCACCGTGATCAAGCTGGCGAAGTCGCAGGTCGGCGAGAGCGAGAGCCGCAGCGGCTCGACCAAGTACGCGGACTGGTACGCCTCCACCCCGCACGCCGCGGTGACCGCCCGGCGCGACGGCGGCAGCGTCGGCGACTACCGGGGCGCCGAGTGGTGCGACATGTTCGTGTCGTGGCTCAGCGCGCAGACGGGCGTGAAGAACATGGGCTGGGACGCCTACACCGTCCAGCACGCCTCCTGGTTCGAGAAGGCCCACCGCTGGGGCGACACCGCCAAGCCCGGCGCGGTCGTGTTCTTCGACTGGCAGAACGGGTCCCGCGGCGGGATCGACGACATCGACCACGTCGGCCTCGTCGTCAAGGACAACGGCAACGGAACGATCACCACGATCGAGGGCAACACCGACAACGCCGTCAAGGAAAAGATCCGCGACAAGTCCGAAGTCGTCGGCTACGGATACCCCGACTACGCCAAGTCTCGATGATCCGTCCCGCAGGCGAATGATCTGATTCGTGCGGATGGAAGGCGCCCGGTCCTCGACCGGGCGCCTTTGGCGTTCCCAGGTGGTCTGCCGCGACCTGTCGGGTAATGCTAAGCATTGACAGCTTTTGATCTGAGTTGGCCCTTGACGCCTCCTTGCTGGAAAGGAACCCCTGACACGCCGGCGGAGCGGAGGGGGATGCCCATGCGGGTGCGCCCGGATGTGAGCGTGGTGGTGATCGCCTACAACGACGCCGCCCGGCTCCCGCGGGCGGTCGCCTCGTCGCTCGCGCAGTCGCTGGGCGGCGTCGAGACGGTGATCGTCGACGACGCGAGCACCGACGGCACCGGCGAGGCCGCGGACCGGCTCGCCGCGGCGCACCCCGGCCGGGTCGGGGCGGTGCACCTGCCCGTCAACTCCGGAGGCTGCGGCCGCCCGCGCAACGTCGGCGTCGAGCGGTCGGACGGCCGGTACGTGATGTTCCTCGACAGCGACGACCTGCTGGACCGGCACGCCTGCCTCAACCTGCTCTCCGCCGCGCAGGAGACCGGCGCCGACCTGGTCTCCGGGCTCTGCGACCGGGTCTTCCTGGACGTGCCGAAGGGCTCGAAGGACCGGGCCCGGCCCTGGTACCCGTGGCTCTACGAGCGCAGTGCCGTGTACGGGTCGCTGGAGGAGAACCCCGACCTGCTCTACGACACCCTGTCGACGAACAAGCTCTACCGCCGGGGGTTCCTGGAGGACGGCGCGCTGCGCTTCGTCGAACGGCTCCACTACGAGGACCTGCTGTTCAGCGCGGAGGCGTACACGGCCGCCGCGCGCATGGCCCTGATCCCCCACCGGGTCTACAACTGGCTGGTCCAGGACCGGCGGGCGAAGCCGTCGATCTCCAACCGCCGGGACGAGCTGGCCAACTTCGCCGACCGGCTGGAGATCCACCGGCGCATCGACATGCTGTTCGAGCTGCGCGGCGCGGACGGGCTGAAGCGCGCGAAGGACGCCAAGTTCGTCAACCACGACCTGCTGCTCTACCTGCGCGAGCTGCGGGACCGCGACCCGGTGTACCGGGCCAGGTTCCTGGACCTCGCGGCCGGCTACCTCGCCGGGCTGGACCCGGTGGTGTTCGAGACGGCCAACCCGCTCGCCGCGATCGCCGCGTTCCTGATCAGGGAGGGCGACCGGG
Source organism: Spirillospora sp. NPDC000708 (assembly GCF_040299565.1). NCBI lineage: Bacteria > Bacillati > Actinomycetota > Actinomycetes > Streptosporangiales > Thermomonosporaceae > Spirillospora > Spirillospora sp. NPDC000708. Next base: position 139,875 of record NZ_JBEPCJ010000002.1, on the reverse strand, counting down.
CGGGGGCGCTGGCGGCGGCCGAGTACCTGCCCGGCCGCCGGTCCGATCTGCACGCCCCGCTGGTGGAGCGGGACGGCCGGGTCTTCTGGGGCGGGAGCCCGCCGCGCGGGGACCTCGGCCGCCGCGTCCTCGACGTCACCGACCTCGGCTTCCACCTGTACCCGCTCGGGGAGCTGCGGCCCGCCGCCGTCGTGACCCGGCTGGAGACGCGCGGCGGCCGCGCCCGCCTGGACGGGCACGTGCTGAACCCGCTGGACCGGATCCCGCGCGGCGCGGCGCTGTCGGCCTCGCTGGAGTTCCGCGACCGGCGTGATGCGCGCGGGGCGCGGGTGCCCGCCGAGATCGTCCACGAGGGCGACCGGCTGGCCTGGCGCGCCGAGTTCGACCCGGCCGCCCGGATCCGGCCGATCGGGTTCGTCGACCCGGTCTGGGACGTCCGGCTCCGCGTGGAGGTCGACGGCGAGGAGATGGTCACCCGGCCGGGCGGGTCGGCGGGAACCGCCGCCGCGAAGGCCCCGGTCCTGCGCGGCGTCGAGCTGCCCGTGCGGCCGCGCCTGACGCGCCTGGCGGGCGACGTGCTCCGATCGTTCGTCACCGAGGACGGGCACCTGGCGTTCAGGCTGGAGACCGGCAGGCTGGAGGCCGGCGGCCCGCGGACGCGTCGCGCCGCCGCAGCCGTAGCGCGGGTCGTGAGCAGCCCGCCGGCGCGGCGCGGCAGGCGGCGCGCGCGGCGGCTGGAGCGCTCCATGCGCCGTGCGCTCGCCTCCAGCAGGACGAAGGCCGCCGTGTTCAACCGGATCCTGACCCGGCTGCCGGTCCGCAGGGGCCTGGCGGTGTTCGAGAGCCATCTCGGGCTGCACTACTCCGACAACCCGAAGTACATCTACCGGGAGCTGCGCCGCTCGGGCCGCCCGGTCGAGGCCGTGTGGTCGTACGCGAGGTCCGTGAAGGGCTTCCCGTCCGACGCGAGGCTGGTCCGGCGGGACTCCTGGCGCTACCACCTCGCGCTCGCGCGGGCGGAGTTCTGGATCGACAACCAGGGGTATCCGGACCGCCTGCGCAAGCGCCCCGAGACCACCTACATCCAGACCTGGCACGGGTCGGCGTACAAGCTGATGGGGCTCGACCAGCCGCGGATGAAGAGCGGGCCCGCGTCCGACCGCGCCCGGCTCGCGCGGAGCGTGGACCGCTTCGACTGCTTCCTCGTCCGCTCCCGCCACGACGTGGACACCCTGGTCAAGGGGCTCGGCGTCCGGGCGGAACCGCTGCCGGCCGGGTACCCGCGCAACGACCCGCTCGTCAACGGCCTCGACAGGGACGCCGAGCTGGCCGCCGAGGTCGCCGCACTGCGCCGCTCGCTCGACCTGGACGACGGGCGCCGCGCCGTGCTCTACGCGCCGACCTTCAGGCCGGGGCCGACGGGGAAGCCGGTCGGGCCGATGGAGCCGCCCGTGGACCCGGTGCGGTTCGCCCGCGAGCTCGGGGACGAGATCGTGCTGCTCGTCCGCCCGCACTACCTGTGCCGGGCGAACCTGCCGCCGTCGGCGTCGAGCGCCATGCGGGACGTCGGGGGAGTGGCGGACGCGACCCTGCTGCTCCTGCTCGCCGACGCGCTGGTCACCGACCACTCCTCGATCATGTTCGACTACGCGCTGCTGGACCGGCCGATCGTGCTGCACCTGCCGGAGGACGGCGAGCACGCCACCGGCTACTTCGACCTGGAGGAGCACGCGCCCGGCCCGGTCACGCGGACCGAGGACGAGCTGATCGCCGCACTCGCGGACCTGGACGCCGCCGGGTCCGCGCACGCGGCGGCGCGCCGCGCGTTCGCCGAGCGGTTCGGCGAGCACGACCGCGGGACCGCCGCGCGCACCGTCGTGGACCGTTACTTCGGAGAGAGGAGCGCCCATGGTTCCCACCGGAACCGCTGAGCACGCACCGCGCGACGTCTTCATCGTCTGCAACAACGTCGACGAGATGGGGGGCCTGCAGCGCTGGGCGCACCACATGGCGCGGATGCTGGCCGAGCGTGGCGACCGCGTCACCCTCGTCGGGATCGTCCGTGGGCCGGACGGGCACCACCACGACCACGACGGCCTTTACCGGGTGGAGGTCCTGCACGACACGTGGCGCCCGCCGGTGCTGGAGTGGCGGCCGGACCGGCTGCGGGACCGGGTGAACGCGGCGGCGCGCGGGCGCGACGTGTGGCGGTCCACCGTGCAGCGGCGCGGCGCCGCCCGCCTGACGCGGATGTTCGCGGCGGCCCGTCCGGGCGCCGTCGTGATCGTGCCGCAGGTCTGGGCGATGGAGTGGGTCCGGCGGGCCGGCACCTCGGGGCTGCGGGTCATCGGGATGAGCCACGAGTCGTACAAGGCGAGCCGCAAGTCGACCCGGTACCAGCGGGTGAAGCGGCACTTCGCGCACGTCGACCGGTTCCTCACGCTGACCCCGGAGGACGCGGACGCGTGGGCGAGGGACGGCATGACGAACGCCGACCACATCCCGAACGCCCTGCACGTCACCCCGACCGTCTACCCGACGCTCAACCTGCCGGCGGTCGCCTGCGTGGGGCGGCTGTCCTACGAGAAGGGCGTCGACCTGCTGCTGGAGGCGTGGGAGCGGGTGCATCCGCGCCATCCGGAGTGGCGGCTGCACATCTACGGCACCGGGCCGGACGGGGACGCGCTGCGCGAGCAGGCGGCCGCCGCCGGGCTGGCCGGGTCGGTCGAGTTCCGGGGCGTCGTCGCCGACGTCGAGGAGGCGATGGTCGAGGCGTCGGTGTTCGCGCTGCCGTCGCGCGCCGAGGGGGTGCCGATGTCGGTGATGGAGGCGATGGCGTACGGGCTGCCGACCGTGGCGTTCGACTGCGCGCCGGGCGTCCGGATGCTGCTCGGCGAGCGGGGCGGGGAGACGGGCGGGCTGCTCGTGCGGCCGGGGGACACGGCCGCGTTCGCCGAGGCGCTGGAGCGGCTGATCGAGGACCCGGAGCTGTGCTGCGAGCTCGGCGCGGAGGCCCGCGCGTCGGTGCAGCGCTTCCGTCCCGAGACGGTGCTGGCCCGCTGGGACCGGCTGTTCGACCTGCTGCACCGCGACCTGCCGGCGCCGCGGGAGCGCGCCGCGGGGGAGCGGTCCGCGGTGCCGGCGCCGGGGCGCGGCCGGCCCGCCGTGCAGGCGGGCGAGGTGGAACCGGCCCTGGAGGCCGATTCTTTCTAACAACTGTTTGGTAGAGTTCCGGGCGTGAACCAGAACGAGTCCCCTGCGGACCGGGCGTTCCGCGCCGAGGTCCGCGGCTGGCTGGAGGCCAACCTGTCGGGCGAGTTCGCGCACGCGCGCGGCCTCGGCGGGCCCGGCCGCGAGCACGAGGCGTTCGAGGAGCGGCTGGCCTGGGAGCGCCACATGGCCGCCGCGGGCTGGACGTGCGTGGGCTGGCCCGAGGAGCACGGCGGCCGCGGCGCGACCGTCCGGCAGCAAGTGATCTTCAACGAGGAGTACGCGCTCGCCGACGCCCCGGCCCGCGTCGGGCACATCGGCGAGAACCTGCTCGGCCCCACGATCATCGCGTTCGGCACCGACGAGCAGCGGGCCCGGTTCCTGCCCCCGATCGTCGCCGTCGAGGAACTGTGGTGCCAGGGCTACTCCGAGCCCAACGCCGGCTCCGACCTCGCCAACGTGCAGACCCGCGCCGCCCTCGACGGCGACCACTGGACGGTCGACGGGCAGAAGGTCTGGACGTCCAACGCCCTCGAATCGGACTGGTGCTTCGTCGTCTGCCGCACCGAGCCCGGCTCGTCCCGCCACCACGGCCTGTCCTACCTGCTCGTCCCGATGCGGCAGGACGGCGTCGACATCCGGCCGATCGTCCAGCTCACCGGCACCTCGGAGTTCAACGAGGTCTTCTTCGACGGCGCCCGCACCGACGCCGGCAACATCGTCGGCGCGCCCGGTGAGGGCTGGAAGATCGCGATGGCCACGCTCGGCTTCGAGCGCGGCGTCGCCACCCTCGGCCAGCAGGTCGGGTTCCGCCGCGAGTTCGAGGGCGTCCTGGACCTCGCCCGCCGCACCGGCGCCATCGACGACCCGCTCCTGCGCGACCGGCTCACCCGCGCCTACATGGGCCTGGAGGTCATGCGGCTGAACGCCGTCCGCACGATGGCGGGCGTCGCGTCCGGCGCCCCGGGGCCCGAGTCGTCGATCTCCAAGCTCGTCTGGGGCACCTGGCACCGCGAACTCGGCGAGCTCGCCATGGACGTCCTCGGCGCCGCCGGAATGGTCGCCGATGGCGAACCCTACGACCTCAACGACTGGCAGCGGCTGTTCCTGTTCTCCCGCTCCGACACGATCTACGCCGGGTCGAACGAGATCCAGCGCAACATCATCGCCGAGCGCGTGCTCGGTCTCCCCAGAGAGGCTCGCGGATGACGCCGCCCCCCTACGTCCCCGGGCACGGCCTGCTGAAGGACCGCGCCGTCGTGATCACCGCCGCGGCCGGCGCCGGGATCGGCGGCGCCACCGCCCGCCGCTGCCTGGAGGAGGGCGCCCGCGTCCTGATCTCCGACGCGCACGAGCGGCGGCTCGCCGCGTCCGCGCAGGAGCTGGAGAAGGAGTTCGGCGCCGACCGCGTCGCCGCGCTGCCCTGCGACGTCACCGACGAGGAGCAGGTCCGGGCCCTGTACGCGCTGGGCGTCGAACGGTTCGGCCGGATCGACGCCGCGGTCAACAACGCCGGCCTCGGCGGCACCGCCGAGCTGGTCGACATGACCGACGACCAGTGGGGACGCGTCCTCGACATCACGCTGAACGGGACGATGCGCTGCACCCGCGCCGCGCTGCGCATCATGCGCGACCAGGGCGCCGGCGTCATCGTGAACAACGCGTCGGTGATCGGCTGGCGCGCGCAGAAGGGCCAGTCCCACTACGCCGCCGCCAAGGCCGGCGTGATGGCGCTCACCCGCTGCTCCGCGCTGGAGGCCGCCGAGTTCGGCGTGCGGATCAACGCCGTCTCCCCGTCCCTCGCCATGCACCCCCACCTGGTCAAGGTGACGTCGGAGGACCTGCTGGACGAGCTGACGCGGCGCGAGGCGTTCGGCCGCTACGCCGAGCCCTGGGAGGTGGCCAACGTTATCGTCTTCCTGGCCAGCGACTACTCCTCGTACATGACCGGGGAGGTCGTCTCGGTCTCTTCACAACATCCGTAGGGTCTCCTCTCCGCACGCTTAGGAACCGACCATGAGTCCACGACGGCGCGACGCCGAGGGCACCGCCGCCGCCCGCGCGGAACGGCGGGCCGAGCTGCTCGCCACCGCCGCCGAGGTGTTCGCCTCGCAGGGGTACTCCGCCACCACCGTCCGGAAGGTGGCCGACGCCGCCGGCATCCTCGGCGGCAGCCTCTACTACCACTTCGACTCCAAGGAGGCGATGGCCGACGAGATCCTGTCGACCTTCCTGGACGAGATGTGGGCGGCCTACGAGCGCGTCCTCGCCGCCGGCCTCAGCGCCCGCGACACCATGGAGGGCGTCATCGTCGAGTCGTTCCGCTCGATCGACCGGCACCGGCCCGCCGTCGTCCTCTACCAGAACGAGTCCAAGCACCTGGCGACCAGCGAACGCTTCCACTACCTGCTCGAGTCGCAGCGCCGCTTCGAGACGATGTGGATGTCCCTGCTGGACCGGGGCGTCGAGGAGGGCGCCTTCCGCGCCGACCTCGACCGGACGCTGATCTACCGCTTCATCCGCGACACCGTCTGGGTCGCGGCCAACTGGTACCAGCACGGCGGGCGGCTGTCCGCCGACGACATCGCCAAGCAGTACCTCGCCATGGTCCTCGAAGGCATCCAGGCGAGCTAGCCCCGAAGGAGACACCCCCCATGGCCGAGGCCTACATCGTCGAAGCGGTCCGCGCCCCCGTCGGCCGCAAGAAGGGCGGGCTCGCCGGCGTCCACCCCGCCGACCTCGGCGCCCACGTGCTGAAGGCGCTGATGGACCGCGCGAAGGTCGACCCCGCCGCCGTCGAGGACGTGGTGTTCGGCAACGTCGACAGCGTCGGCCCGCAGGCCGGCGACATCGCCCGCACCTGCTGGCTCGCCGCCGGGCTGCCCGAGGAGGTCCCCGGCGTCACCGTCGACCGGCAGTGCGGCTCCTCCCAGCAGGCCGTGCACTTCGCCGCGCAGGCCGTCCTGGCCGGGACGTCCGACCTCGTCGTCGCGGGCGGCGTGCAGAACATGTCGCAGATCCCGATCTCGTTCGCGATGACCGCCGCCGAGCCCCTCGGCTTCACGCAGGGCCCGTTCGCCGGCTCCAAGGGCTGGACCGCGCGGTACGGCGACGCCGAGGTGTCGCAGTTCAACGGCGCCGAGATGATCGCCCGCGACTGGGACATCTCCCGCGAGGAGATGGAGGCGTTCGCCTACGAGTCGCACCAGCGCGCCATCCGCGCGACCGACGAGGGCCGCTTCGAACGGGAGATCGTCCCGCTGGAGGGCGTCACCGCCGACGAGGGCCCGCGCCGCGACACCACCCGGGAGAAGATGGCCGGGCTGAAGACCCTCGTCGAGGGCGGCCGGCTCACCGCCGCGCTCGCCTCCCAGATCTCCGACGGCTCCGCCGCGCTGCTCATCGCGTCCGAGCAGGCCGTCAAGGACCACGGCCTCACCCCGCGCGCCCGCATCCACCACATCTCGGCGCGCGGCGAGGACCCGATCCGGATGCTGTCCGCGCCGATCCCCGCCACCGCGCACGCGCTGAAGAAGACCGGCATGACGATCGGCGACTTCGACGCCGTCGAGATCAACGAGGCGTTCGCGCCGGTCGTGCTCGCCTGGCTGAAGGAGACCGGCGCCGACCCGGCGAAGGTCAACCCGAACGGCGGCGCCATCGCCCTCGGCCACCCGCTCGGCGCCACCGGCGCCCGGCTGATGACCACGCTGCTGCACGAGCTGGAGCGCACCGGCGGCCGCTACGGCCTGCAGACGATGTGCGAGGGCGGCGGCCAGGCCAACGTCACCATCCTCGAAAGGCTGTGATCCCCAGGGGGCGACCCCCTGGAACCCCCGTCACGGTGTTGGCCCAGGGGGGCGACCCCCTGGAACCCCCGCTCCGCTCGCCGGCGCTCGCTCCGCGTGCCTGCCCGTCAGCCGGGGCCAGCATGGAAACTCCTCGATCGGAGGTCGTTGTGGACGTCTTCGAAAACGCGAAGCTCGGGCCCCTCACCCTGCGGAACCGGGTCATCAAGGCCGCCACCTTCGAGGGCATGACGCCGGACGCCCTCGTCACCGACGACCTGATCGAGTACCACCGGCGGCCCGCCGCCGGGGGAGTGGCGATGACGACCGTCGCCTACTGCGCGGTCGCGCCCGAGGGCCGCACCGAGCGGCGGCAGATCCACATGCGTCCCGAGGCCGTTCCCGGGCTGCGGCGCCTCACCGACGCCGTGCACGCCGAGGGCGCGGCCGCGTCCGCGCAGATCGGGCACGCCGGGCCGGTCGCCGACGCGAGCTCCAACAGGATGCGGGGCCTGTCGGCCGGGCGGTTCTTCAACCCGCTCGGGATGCGCTTCACCAAGGCGGCGACCGCCGAGGACATCGAGCGGGTCACCCGCGACCACGCCGCCGCGGCGCGGCTGGCGATCGAGGCGGGCTTCGACGCCGTCGAGATCCACTTCGGGCACAACTACCTGGCCAGCTCGTTCCTCAGCCCGCGGCTGAACAAGCGCGACGACGCCTACGGCGGGCCGATCGAGAACCGCGCCAAGGTCGCGCTCGGCATCGCCCGGGCGGTGCGCGAGGAGGTCGGCGACCGGATCGCCGTCACCGCGAAGATCAACATGCGGGACGGCGTGCCGGGCGGGCTGGAGGTCGACGACAGCCTGCAGGTGGCGCGCTGGCTGCAGGAGGAGGGCACCGTCGACGCGCTGGAGCTGACGGCGGGCAGTTCCCTGCTGAACCCGATGTACCTGTTCCGCGGCGAGGCGCCGGTCCGCGAGTTCGCCGCCAACTTCAAGCAGCCGCTGCGGACGGGCATCCGGATGTCCGGCACCAAGTTTCTGCGCGCCTACCCGTACCAGGAGGCGTTCCTCCTCGAACACGCCCGCCGGTTCCGCGCCGAGCTGGACCTGCCGCTGATCCTGCTCGGCGGCGTCACCAACCGCGAGACGATGGACAGGGCGATGGCGGAGGGCTTCCAGTTCGTCGCGATGGGACGCGCGCTGCTGCGCGAGCCCGACCTCGTGAACAGGATCGCGGAGGACCCCTCGACGCGGTCGCTGTGCATCCACTGCAACCGCTGCATGCCGACGATCTACACCGGCACGCACTGCCCCGAGATCCCCGCGGAGGGCCCGGCTTGACCTGGAGCGCGCTCTAACTCGTACCGTACGGTGCATGATCACTCCGCAGCACGGGATCGATTCGGGGTTCGGGTTCGAGAGCACGGCGCGCGAGGTCCTGGCGGGCATCGACCTGTCCGGCAGGCTGGCCGTGGTGACCGGCGGCTACTCCGGGCTCGGCCTGGAGACGACCCGCGCCCTGGCAGAGGCCGGCGCGCACGTCGTGGTGCCGGCGCGGCGCCCGGCGGTCGCGAAGGAGGCGCTCGAGGGCGTCGGTGACGTCGAGGTGGACGAGCTGGACCTCGCCGACCTGGAGAGCGTGCGCGGCTTCGCCGACCGCTTCCTGGAGTCCGGCCGCGGCATCGACATGATCATCGGCAACGCGGCGGTCATGGCGTGCCCGGAGACCCGGGTCGGGCCGGGCTGGGAGGCGCAGTTCGCCACCAACCACCTCGGCCACTACGCGCTGGTGAACCGGCTGTGGCCGGCGGTCAGGGCCGGCGCCCGTGTCGTCGCCGTCTCCTCGCAGGGGCACCACTTCTCCCGGATGCGCTGGGACGACCCGCACTTCACGAGCGGCTACGACCGGTGGGAGGCGTACGGGCAGGCGAAGACCGCCAACGTGCTGTTCGCCGTGCACCTGGACGCCCTGGCGAAGGACGACGTGCGCGCGTTCTCCCTCCACCCGGGCAGCATCCTCACGCCGCTGCAGCGGCACATCCCGAAGGAGGACAAGATCGCCTACGGGTGGATCGACGAGGAGGGCAACGAGATCGCCCAGGGCTTCAAGACCCCGGAGCAGGGCGCCGCGACCGCGGTGTGGGCGGCGACGTCCCCGCGGCTGGACGGGATGGGCGGCGTCTACTGCATGGACTGCGACATCGCCGAGCCCACCCCGGCCGACGTGCCCGAGGTGCGCGGCCGGAAGGCGGGCGCGCCCGCGCCTGTGGGTGTCCGTCCTTACGCGATCGACCCGGACGAGGCCGCGCGGCTGTGGGCGTACTCGGCCGAGCTGACCGGCGTCGACGCGTTCGCGGAGTAGCCGCCGCTCCGCGCGGCCCGGCTGACGCGGGGGCGGGCCCGGCGCCGATCCCGCCCGTCGGCATAATCCCTGGGGAACGACCGACGGCCGAGGGATGTGGCGATGATCGACGTGGGCGGCTGGTCGCCGGAACCGGTGGAGACGGCCGAGGTCATCGACGCGGCGCCGTCCGCCGCGCTGGCGGGGGTGCTGGACGTCGAGCCGCCGGGGGAGGAGCTGCCGCCGCTGTGGCACTGGCTGCACTTCCTCGAACGGCCCGCGCAGCGCGAGCTCGGCCCCGACGGTCACCCGCTCGGCGGGCACTTCCTGCCGCCGATCCCCGACCGGCGGCGCATGTTCGCCGGCGGCCGGTTCCGCGTCCGCGAGCCGCTGCGCGTCGGCGACACCGTCACGCGCCGCACCGAGCTGGCCTCCACGGCGGTCAAGCAGGGACGCAGCGGCGAGATGCTGTTCGTGACCGTCCGCCACACGTTCCTGCGGGCCGGTACCGAGATCGCCGTCGAGGAGCAGGACCTCGTCTACCGCAGCGGCGACGCGGCGTCCCGCCCGCCGGAGGTGTCCTTCGACGCGCCGGACACGAAGGCGCCGTGGACGCTGCCGGTGACCGCCGACCCGGTCCTGCTGTTCCGGTTCAGCGCGCTCACCTACAACGCCCACCGCATCCACTACGACGAGACCTACGCGACCGAGGTCGAGGGGCACGGCGGGCTCGTCGTGCACGGGCCGCTGCTGGCGATCCTGTGCCTCGAACTGCCGCGCCGGGCGGGCCTGAGGGTGAACGACCTGTCGTTCCGCGCCCGCAGGCCCGTCTACGCGCGGCAGCCCTTCGTCGCGGCCGGCTCGCCGGACGGTGAGCTGTCGATCGAGGCGCCCGGCGGCGTCACCGCGATGACCGCGACCTTCACCGCCTCCTAGGCCGCCGTCACCGGGGGCTCCACCACCGCCGGCCCGTCCCGGCGCTCCGCCCTGATCTGCAGGACGTACCGCTTGACCTCGTCGGCGGCGTCCTCGCGGCTCCAGCCCAGCCGGGGCGCGAGCAGGTCGGCGACATGCGCAGCAGCGGCGAGGCCGCCGTCCCACTCCTCGATCGACACGCGCAGCCGCCGCGCGAGGACGTCCTCGAGGTGCAGGGCGCCCTCGTGCGTCACCGCGTAGACGGCCTCGGCGCACAGGTAGTCCTCCGCGCCGGGGATCGGTGCGCCGAGCTCCGGTTCGGCGGCGACCAGGTCGAGGACGTCCTGCGCGCACGACCCGTACCGGCGCAGCAGGTGCTCGATCCGCGCGACGTGCAGCCCGGAGCGGGCGGCGAGCCGGCGCCGCTCGTTCCACAGCACCTCGAAGCCGACCGCGCCGAGGATCGGCAGCCGCCCGGTGACCGACGCGGGCACCGACTCGTCCAGGCCCTCGGCGACCACGTCGACCGCGTCGCGTGCCATGACCCGGTAGGTGGTGAACTTGCCGCCCGTGACCACGACCAGCCCCGGCACCGGCTCCGCGACGGCGTGCTCGCGCGACAGCCGCGCCGTGTCGTCCATCTCGCCGGACAGCAGCGGCCGCAGCCCCGCGTACACGCCCTCGACGTCGTCCATGGTCAGCGGCGTGCGCAGCACCGCGTTCGCCCGCTCCAGCAGGTAGCCGATGTCGGTGTGGTCGGCGACCGGCTCGTCCGGGCCGTCGTCGTGCGGGGTGTCGGTCGTGCCGACCAGCCAGTGCCGGCCCCACGGGATGATGAACAGCACGCTGCGCTCGGTCCGGGTGATCAGCCCGGTGTCCATCGGGATCCGGTCGCGCGGCACCACCAGGTGGACGCCCTTGGACGCGCGCACCGCGAACGTCGCCCGCGCCCCCGTCATCGCCTGCGCGCCGTCCGTCCACACGCCCGTCGCGCAGACGACCCGGCGGGCGCGGACGGTGATCTCCCGCCCGCCCTCCAGGTCCACGACGTGCGCGCCGGTGACCCGCTCGCCCTCGCGCAGGAAACCGGTCACCTCGGTGCGGGTGGCGACCCTCGCGCCGTACTGGGCGGCGGTGCGGGCGACCATCATCGTGTAGCGGGCGTCGTCCACCTGCGCGTCGTAGTACTGGATCGCGCCGACGAGCGCGTCCGCGCGCAGGGCCGGTGCCTCCCGCAGCGCGCCGCGCCGGGTGAGCTGCCGGTGCCGGGGCAGCGACCGGGCGCCGCCCATCGTGTCGTAGAGGGTCACGCCGGCGCTGACGTACGCCCGCTCCCACACCCGGTTGCGCAGCGGGTACAGGAACTGGACGGGCCGCACCAGGTGCGGTGCGAGCCGGTGCAGCAGCAGGGCGCGCTCCCGCAGCGCCTCGCGGACCAGACCGAAGTCGCGCTGCTCCAGGTAGCGGAGCCCGCCGTGGATCAGCTTGCTGGAGCGGCTGGAGGTGCCGGCCGCCCAGTCGCGGGCCTCCACCAGGGCGACGGTCAGGCCCCGGGAGATCGCGTCGAGCGCGGCGCCGGCGCCGACGATGCCGCCGCCGACGACCAGGACGTCGAACTCGTTCTCGGCCAGTGCGCGCAGGGTGTCCTCGCGGTACCGAGGGCCGAGGGCTACGGATGTCACTGCATGCTCCCGATGAGGGGTGATCGGTCAGGATGGTGCGGGCGGGGCCGGCGCCGGTGTCCCGGCCCCGCCGCGCGTGTTGTCCCGGCCGGGTCTAGTCGACGTCGACCCAGTCGAGGGTTCGGTTGACGGCCTTCTTCCAGCCGGCGTAGCCCTTCTCGCGCTGCTCGTCGCTCCAGGTGGGCAGCCAGCGCTTGTCCTCGTTCCAGTTCTGGCGCAGCTCGTCGGTGGTGTTCCAGAAGCCGACGGCGAGGCCGGCGGCGTAGGCGGCGCCGAGGGCGGTGGTCTCGGCGACGACCGGGCGCGACACCGGGACGCCGAGGATGTCGGCCTGCATCTGCATGCACAGCTCGTTGGCGGTGATCCCGCCGTCGACCTTGAGCGTGTCGAGGGCGACGCCGGAGTCCTCGCGCATGGCCTCGACGACGTCCCGCGACTGGTAGCAGATCGATTCGAGGGTGGCGCGGGCCAGGTGGGCGTTGGTGTTGAAGCGCGAGAGCCCGACGATGGCGCCGCGCGCGTCCGACCGCCAGTACGGGGCGAACAGGCCGGAGAAGGCGGGGACGAAGTACACGCCGCCGTTGTCCTCGACCTGCCGGGCGAGCGCCTCGCTCTGCGCGGCGCCGGAGATGATGCCGAGCTGGTCGCGCAGCCACTGCACCGCCGACCCGGTGACCGCGATCGACCCTTCCAGCGCGTACACCGGCTTGCCGCCCCCGAACTGGTAGCAGACCGTGGTCAGCAGCCCGTTCTTCGACCGCACCAGCTCGTTGCCCGTGTTGAGCAGCAGGAAGTTGCCGGTGCCGTAGGTGTTCTTGGCCTCGCCGGGCGAGAAGCACACCTGGCCGACGGTCGCGGCCTGCTGGTCGCCGAGGGCCGCCGTCAGCGGGACCTCGCCGCCGAGAGGGCCGTCCGGGCGGGTCAGCCCGTAGGCCTCGGACGTCGACGACGGCCTGATCTCCGGCAGCATCGCGCGCGGGATGCCGAAGAACGAGAGCAGCTCGTCGTCCCAGTCGAGGGTCTCCAGGTCCATCAGCATGGTGCGGCTGGCGTTGGTGACGTCGGTGACGTGCACGCCGCCGTCCGGCCCGCCGGTCAGGTTCCACAGCACCCAGCTGTCGGTCGTCCCGAAGATCGCGTCGCCCCGCTCGGCCGCCTCCCGGACCCCGTCGACGTTCTCCAGGATCCACTGGATCTTGCCGCCGGAGAAGTAGGTCGCGGGCGGCAGCCCGGCCTTGCGGCGGATGACGTCGCCCTTGCCCTCCCGCTCCAGCGCCGAGGCGATGCGGTCGGTGCGGGTGTCCTGCCAGACGATCGCGTTGAAGTAGGGCCGCCCGGTGCGGCGGTCCCACACCAGCGTCGTCTCACGCTGGTTGGTGATGCCGAACGCCGCGAGGTCGGTGTGGCTCAGGTTCGCCTTGTTCAGCGTGCTCTGGATGACCGCGCGGGTGCGCTCCCAGATCTCGGTGGGGTTGTGCTCGACCCAGCCGGCTTGCGGCAGGATCTGCTCGTGCTCGAGCTGGTGGCGGGCGATCTCGTTGCCGCCGTGATCGAAGATCATGAACCGGGTGCTCGTGGTGCCCTGGTCGAGCGCTCCGACGAAGTCAGCCATGTGCGGAATCTCCAGTGGGAAGGACCTGCGGACGGGGGGTCGCGCCGCTCACGCGGCCTCGTACTCGGGCTCGGGCTTGGCGACGTCCGGCTCGGTGCCGTCGGACGGCAGGAACCAGCCGATCAGCAGCTTGTACAGGCCGGCGCCGAGCACGCCGCCGATGAGCGGGGCGACGATCGGGACCCAGAAGTACAGGTCCCCGTGCTGGTCCTTCCAGGCGCCGCCGTAGCCGGTGATGAACTGCGCGAGCCGGGGGCCGAAGTCGCGCGCCGGGTTGATCGCGTAGCCGGCGTCCGAGCCGAACGCCATCCCGATCGCCACGACCAGCAGCCCGATCAGGAAGGGGCCGAGGTTGGCCAGCGGCGGCGAGTTCCGCGCGTCGGTCAGCGCCTTGATGACGAACAGCAGGATGGCGGTGCCGATGACCTGGTCGCGGAACGCGCCCCAGGTGCCGACGGGCAGGGTCCCGTTGCCCGGCAGCGTCGAGAAGACGCCCTGGGTCTTGATGGTGTGGCCGGGGTCGACCTTGGCCAGGATCTCGCTGTAGTTCCACCGGACGATCAGCGCCGCGATGAACGCCCCGGCGGTCTGGGCGGCGATGTAGGGCGCCACCTTCCGCCACGAGAACTCCTTGAACGTGGCCAGCGCGAACGTGACCGCTGGGTTGAGGTGGGCGCCGCTGATCCGCGCGGCGACGTAGACGCCGAGCGTGACGCCGAGCCCCCAGGCCCAGGCGATGCTGTCGTGGTCGCCGATGCCGGCGCCGGCGACCTGCGCCACGACGCCGACTCCGAACAGGATCAGGATCATGGTTCCGGCGAACTCGGCGGCGAGCTCCCCGGCCAGCGGTGGGAATTTCCGGCGTTCCGCCATGTCTGTGCTCCTCGGCTGCGGGGGTGGACGCGAAGCCTCATGAGGCTGGCCAGAACGTAGGACGCGGATGACCCGGAAACAACGGAAGGCTGCCGACAATGTCGAACACTTTCCCCGCCGCCCGGCGCCGGTTACCCTCCCCCCTGTGCACCAGATCACAGAATCCGGGCAGTTCGGGACGGGAACGGTGGTGATGACGACAGGTGCCGACATTGTCGGCACCCTGGCCCGAGAACTAGCATCGGGTTCATGCCCGGACCTGTGCAGTCGATCGAGCGGGCCGCCGCGATCCTGCGGCTGCTCGCCGCCAGCTCCGGCCGGCTCGGGGTCGGTGAGATCGCCAGCTCGCTCGGCCTCGCCCGCGGCACCGCGCACGGCATCCTGCGCACCCTGGAGCGGGTCGGCTTCGTCGAGCAGGACGGCGGCACCGGAAAATACCAGCTCGGCGCCGCCCTGCTCCACCTCGGCACCAGCTACCTGGACGTCAACGAGCTGCGCTCCCGGGCGATCAACTGGGCGGACGCGCTGGCCTCGCGCAGCGGCGAGGCCGTCCGGATCGGCACCCTGCTCGACGGGAAGGTGCTGGTCGTCCACCACGTCTTCCGGCCCGACGACACCCTCCAGGCGCTGGACGTCGGGTCGCTGCTGCCGCTGCACGCGACCGCCCTCGGCAAGGCGCTGCTGGCGCACGACGCCAACGCGGCGGCGTCCATCCGCGACACCGAGCTGGAGTCCTACTGCCGCCGGACGATCACCGATCCGCGCCTGCTCGCACGGGCCGCCACCCGGGTCCGCGAGAACGGCTGGGCGGCCGAGGTCGAGGAGCTGTCCATCGGCGAGGCGGGCATCGCCGCCCCGATCCGCGGGTACGGGGGACTCGTCGTCGGGGCCATCGGCATCTCCGGCGCGGTCGAGCGGATCTGCGACACCGGCCGCGTCCCCGAGCCCCGGCTGGTGGCGTTCGTGCGGGACGCGGCCCGCGCCGTCTCACGGGACCTCGGCGGCTCGCGATGGTGACGCGCGGAGACCGCGGGTGACGGGGCGGGCGGCCGCCCGCACCGGCGGGCGGCGGGACCGGGAGACGCGGCCGGACCGGCGGACGGGGAAGGGGCACGGCGGGGGAGAGGGCGCAACGTGACCGAACGCTACGTGATGTCGATCGACCAGGGCACCACCTCGACCCGGTGCATCCTGTTCGACCACGGCGGCCGGCTCGTGTCGGTGGCGCAGCGCGAGCACCGGCAGCACTTCCCGAAGCCCGGCTGGGTCGAGCACGACCCCATGGAGATCTGGCGCAACCTGGAGCGGATCGCGCCGGAGGCGCTCGCCCAGGCGGGCGTCACCGCGAACCAGGTCGCCGCCGTCGGCATCGCCAACCAGCGCGAGACCACCGTGCTCTGGGACCGGCTCACCGGCGCCCCGATCGGCCGCGCCATCGTCTGGCAGGACATGCGGACCGGCCCGCTGGTCGACGAGCTGGGCCGCGCGCCCGGCGCCGCGATCGTCACCGAGCGCAGCGGGCTGCCGCTCGCCACCTACTTCTCCGCGCCGCGCATCCGCTGGCTGCTCGACCACACGCCCGGCCTGCGCGAGCGCGCCGAGCGCGGCGAGGTGCTGTTCGGCACCATGGAGAGCTGGCTGATCTGGAACCTCAGCGGCGGCGTCGACGGCGGCGTGCACGTCACCGACGTCACCAACGCCAGCCGCACCCTGCTGATGGACCTGCACACGCTGTCCTGGGACGACGACCTGCTGGCGTTCTTCGGGGTGCCGCGGGCGATGCTGCCGGAGATCAGGTCGTCCACCGAGACCTACGGGACGGCCCGCCGGGTGTTCCCCGGGGTGCGGGTCGGCGCCGCGCTCGGCGACCAGCAGGCCGCGCTGTTCGGCCAGACGTGCTTCGCGCCCGGCGAGACCAAGTGCACCTACGGGACCGGCGCGTTCCTGCTGATGAACACCGGGACCAAGCCGGTGCGGTCGGAGAACGGGCTGCTCACCACCGTCGGCTACAAGATCGGCGACGAGCCGGCGGTGTACGCGCTGGAGGGCTCGATCGCGATCACCGGCGCGCTCGTCCAGTGGTTCCGCGACGGGCTCGGGCTGATCACCACCGCGCCGGAGATCGAGACGCTCGCCCGCACCGTGAGCGACAACGGCGGCTGCTACATCGTGCCGGCGTTCTCCGGCCTGTTCGCCCCGCACTGGCGGAGCGAGGCCCGCGGCATCATCGTCGGCCTGACCTCCTACATCACCAAGGGCCACCTGGCGCGGGCGGTGCTGGAGGCGACCGGCTGGCAGACCCGCGAGGTCGTGGACGCGATGAACCGGGACTCCGGGCTCAGCCTCCGGGAGCTGAAGGCCGACGGCGGCATGACCTCCGACAACCTGCTGATGCAGATGGTCGCCGACATGCTGAACGTGCCGGTGGCGCGGCCGATGGTGGTCGAGACCGTCTCGCTCGGCGCCGCGTACGCCGCCGGGCTGGCCGTCGGCTACTGGGCGGGCCTGGAGGGGCTGCGGCGGAACTGGCACCGCGCGGCCCGCTGGGTCCCCGCCATGGAGGCGAGCCGCCGCGACCACGAGTACGACAACTGGAAGCGCGCCGTGGAACGCACCTTCGACTGGATCCGGGCCGGCGAGGAGCCAGGCGAGGGGCCCTGACCGGCCCGGGCCGCGGGGCGCCGCGCCGCGTCAGACGCGGTTCCGCTCGACCAGCTGCTTGACGATCACGTTGCGCTGGATCTCGTTGGTCCCCTCGCCGACGATCATCAGCGGGGCGTCCCGGAAGTAGCGCTCGATGTCGAACTCGGTGGAGTAGCCCGCCGCGCCGTGGATCCGGACGGCGTTGAGGGCGATCCGCATCGCCGCCTCGGAGGCGTAGAGCTTGGCCATGCCCGCCTCCATGTCGCAGCGCTCGCCGGCGTCCAGCCGTCCGGCGGCGTCCAGGGTGAGCAGCCGCGCCGCGCGCAGCTCGGTGGCCATGTCGGCGAGGTAGTTGCCGACCGACTGGTGCTTCCAGATCGGCTTGCCGAACGCCTCGCGCTCCTGGGCGTAGCGGACGGAGTCCTCCAGCGCGGCCCGGGCCACGCCGAGCGCGCGCGCCGCGACCTGGATCCGGCCGACCTCCAGACCGCGCATCATCTGCGCGAACCCGCGGCCCTCCTCGCCGCCGAGCACCGCGTCCAGCGGCGCCTCGCAGCCGTCGAACGACAGCTCGCAGCTCTCCACGCCCTTGTAGCCGAGCTTCGGCAGGTCGCGGGAGACCGTCAGGCCCGGCCCCTTCTCGACGAGCAGGACGCTGATGCCGCGGTGGCGGGGCCGGGCGTCCGGGTCGGTCTTGCACAGCAGCGCGATCAGGCCGGACGTCCGCGCGTTCGTGATCCACATCTTCGCGCCGTCGATCACGTAGCGGTCGCCCTCGCGGCGCGCGGTCGTGGTCATCGCCTGCAGGTCGGAGCCGCCGGACGGCTCGGTCAGCGCCATCGTGGCGCGCAGCTCGCCGGTCGCCATCCGGGGCAGGTACCGGCGCTTCTGCTCCTCGGTGCCGAAGACCGCGAGCAGGTGCGAGACGACCGTGTGCCCGCCGAACGCCCCCGCGAGCGACATCCAGCCGCGCGCCAACTCCTCGGTGACGAGGGCGTAGCAGGCCTTGGAGACCGAGACCTCGCCGTACGGTTCGGGCACGGCGAGCCCGTAGACGCCCAGCTCCTTCATGCGGGCGATCAGGTGCTCGGGGTAGGCGTTCGCGTGCTCGAGGTCGCGGGCCACCGGCCGGACCTCCCGGTCGACGAAGTCCGCGACGACCTCGACGATGGCGCGCTCCTCGTCGCTCAGCGTGAACACGGCTGCCGCCCTCCTCCGGCCCCGGCACCGGCCGGCGCCTTTTCATATATTTGATTTGAAAATCACCACTGTCAACTCGCTGGAGGCCGGAAGCGGCTGATCGGACACGAGGGGGACGGCCCGTCCCTACATAATGTTGGGATCAGGCAGGCGCACGGGGAGACGATGACGGTGGCGAGTTCCGGCGACCGGGCGCTCGGCAGGCGCCGCCAGCTCAGCGACGAGGTGGCCGCCTACGTCCGCGAGCTGATCATGTCCGGCCAGGTCGGGCACGGGGAGTTCCTGCGGCTGGAGAGGATCGCCGACGACCTCGGGATCAGCGTCACCCCCGTCCGGGAGGCGCTGCTGTCGCTGCGCGGCGAGGGCTTCGTCACGCTGGAGCCGCGCCGCGGGTTCATGCCGGCGCCGCTGTCGCGCCAGGACGTCCAGGACCTGTTCGAGGCGCAGGCGTACTTCGCCGGGGAGCTGGCCTCCCGCGCCGCCGAGAAGATCACGGCGGAGGAGCTGGAGGCGCTCGACCGGACGCAGGGGCTGCTGGAGCAGGCGTCCAAGGCCCAGGACGCCGAGGGCATCGAGCGGGCCAACCACCAGTTCCACCGGGTGATCAACCTGTGCGCCGGGTCGCCCAAGACGGCGTGGCTGCTCCAGCTGGTGGTGCGGTACGCGCCGCGCCGCTTCTACTCCAGCATCCAGGGCTGGAGCCAGGCCTCCGTCGACGACCACCGGCTCATCCTGGCGGCGCTGCGGGCCGGGGACCCCGAGGCCGCGCGCGGCGCGATGCGGGCGCACATCAGGCACGCCGGAGCGCTGCTGGTCGTGCACCTGGAGGCGCAGGGGTTCTGGGCCGACCACACGGACTGACGGGGGCGCTCGCGGGGGCCGCCCTTCCCTGCGGCGGTCATCGACCCATATCGTATAAAAAATTGCGAGGAGGGATCGATGGACGACCGGGACTCCGGAGCGGTGCGCGCCCCCGCGCGGCGATCGGCGGCGGACGCGTGACCGGCGGCCCCGCCGGCGACGTCGTCGAGGTCGCCGACCACGACGCGACCCGGGTCCTGACGCTGAACCGCCCCGAGGCGCGCAACGCGATCGACATCCCGATGCGCCTGCGGCTCCTGGACGAGCTGCGCCGCGCCGCCGACGACCCGGCCGTCCGCGCGATCGTGCTGACGGGCGCGGGCGGCACGTTCTCGGCGGGCGGCGACCTGCGGTCGATGGAGGGCGCCGGGCCCGACGAGGTCCGCGAGCGGCTGGCGCCGGTGCACCGGGCCGTCCGGATCATCGCGACCTGCGGGACCCCGGTGGTCGCGGCCGTCGAGGGCGCCGCCGCCGGGCTCGGCGTGTCCGTCGCCGCCGCCTGCGACCACGTGGTGGCCGCCGAGGACGCCCGGTTCGTCGCCGCGTTCGGCAAGGTCGGGCTGGTCGCGGACGGCGGGCTGCTGTGGACGCTCCCGCAGCGCGTCGGGATGGGCCGCGCCAAGGAGATGCTCGTGTTCGGCCGGACGGTGCCCGCGCCGCGGGCCTGCGAGATCGGGCTCGCCGACTCGCTCGCGCCGCCCGGCGGGGCCCTGGACGCGGCGCTGGAGCTGGCCGCCGGCGCGGCGTCGCTCGCCCCGCTCGCCGTCGCCGCCGCCAAGCGGCTCCTCGCGCGCGCCGACCACAGCCTGAAGCGGCTGCTGGAGGCCGAGCGGGAGGAGCAGGTCGCGCTGTTCGGCACCGCCGACTTCGCGGAGGGCCGCGCCGCGTTCGCCGAGCGCCGCGCCCCCCGCTTCGAGGGCCGCTGAGCCGCCGGCGCGGCGGCTCCTTCGCACAGGCGCGTGATCCGGGAGGGAATGGAACGTGAGCAGGCTGCAGCAGACCTACGGGCTGTCGGACGAGCAGCGGGAGATCGTGGCGACGGTGCGGGCCTTCGTCGACAAGGAGATCCTCCCGGTCGCGACGGAGCTGGAGCACGCGGACGCGTACCCGCAGGAGATCGTGGACGGGATGAAGCGGCTCGGCCTGTTCGGGCTGATGATCGGCGAGGAGCACGGCGGCCTCGGCGAGTCGCTGCTGACCTACGCGCTCGCGGTGGAGGAGCTGTCGCGCGGCTGGATGAGCGTGTCCGGCATCGTCAACACGCACTTCATCGTCGCCTGGATGATCACGCACCACGGCACGCCGGAGCAGCGGGCGCACTACCTGCCGAGGATGGCGACCGGCGAGATCCGCGGCGCGTTCTCCATGTCGGAGCCGGGCTGCGGCTCGGACGTGTCGGCGATCAGGACCCGCGCCGTGCGCGACGGCGACGCGTACGTGATCGACGGGCAGAAGATGTGGCTGACCAACGGCGGGTCCGCCAACCTCGTCGCCACCCTCGTCAAGACCGACCCGGACGCGGGCCACCGCGGCATGACGACGTTCCTGGTCGACAAGACGCCCGGGTTCGGGGAGGTCGCGCCGGGCCTGACCGTCCCCGGGAAGATCGAGAAGATGGGGTACAAGGGCGTCGACACGACCGAGCTGGTCTTCGACTCCTACCGGATCCCGGCCGCTCAGGTCCTCGGCGGCGAGCCCGGCCGCGGCTTCTACCAGATGATGGACGGCGTCGAGGTCGGCCGCGTCAACGTCGCGGCCCGCGGCTGCGGCGTCGCGCGCCGCGCCTACGAGCTGGCCCTCGACTACGCGCGGCGGCGCGAGACGTTCGGCAGGCCGATCGCCGAGCACCAGGCGGTCATGTTCCGGCTCGCCGAGATGGCGACCAAGGTCGAGGCGGCCCACCAGATGATGGTGATGGCGGCGCGCCGCAAGGACTCCGGCGAGCGCAACGACCTGGAGGCGGGCATGGCCAAGTACCTGGCCAGCGAGTACTGCAAGGAGGTCGTGGAGGACTCCTTCCGCATCCACGGCGGCTACGCCTACTCCAAGGAGTACGAGATCGAGCGCCTCTACCGGGAGGCGCCGATGCTGCTGATCGGCGAGGGCACCGCCGACATCCAGAAGATGATCATCGGCCGCCGGCTGCTGGAGGACTGAGACCGCGATGCTCCCCCTCGAAGGCATCACCGTCGTCGCGCTGGAGCAGGCGGTCGCCGCGCCGTTCGCCACCCGGCAGCTCGCCGACCTCGGCGCCCGCGTCATCAAGGTCGAGCGCGTGGACGGCGGCGACTTCGCCCGCGCCTACGACGCCGACGTGCGCGGCGGGCTCGGCACCCACTTCGCGTGGCTGAACCGGTCGAAGGAGTCGGTCGCGCTCGACCTCAAGCGGGACGAGGGGCGGGCGATCCTCGCCGAGCTGGTCGCGGGCGCCGACGTGTTCCTGCAGAACCTCGCGCCCGGCGCCGCCGCCCGCCTCGGCTTCGGCGCGGACGGGCTGCGCGCCCGCGACCCCCGGCTGATCGTCGTCGACATGTCCGGCTACGGGACGCGCGGCCCGTACCGCGACAAGCGCGCCTACGACATGCTCGTCCAGGCCGAGGCGGGGCTGATCTCGGTGACCGGCACCCCGGAGACGCCGGTGAAGGCGGGCTCCCCGCTGGCCGACATCGCCGCCGGGATGTACGCCTTCTCCGGGACGCTCGCGGCGCTCGTCCGGCGCGGCACCACCGGCGAGGGCGCGGCGATCGAGGTCACGATGTTCGACGCGGTCGCCGAGTGGATGAGCCAGGCGATGTACACGACCCTCTACACGGGGTCGGTGCCGCCGCGGACCCGGCTGAGCCATCCGGTCATCTGCCCGTACGACGCCTACCCGACGGCCGACGGGGTCGACGTCGTCATCGGCGTGCAGAACGACCGCGGCTGGGCGGCGCTGGCGACCGGCGTCCTGGACCGTCCCGACCTGGTCACCGATCCCGAGTACGCGACGAACCGGGCGCGGGTCCGCAACCGCGGGAAGGTGGACGCGATCGTCGCCGGCGTCACCTCGGCGATGGACCGCGCGGAACTGCTGCGGCGGCTGGACGAGGCGGGCGTCCCGAACGCGTCGCTGAACGACGGGCACGGGCTGATCGCGCACCCGCAGCTCGCCGAGCGGGACCGCTGGCGCGAGGTCGGCTCCCCGGTCGGGGCGATCCGCGCGATCCGCCCGCCGATCACCTTCGCCGACGTCGAGGCGCGGATGGACCCGGTCCCGGCGCTCGGCGAGCACACCGAGGCGGTCCTGCGCGAGCTCGGACGCGACGGCGCGGACATCGCGCGGCTGAGCGGGTCCGGGACCGTGCGGCTGCACGCGGAGGCCCCGCCCGCCACGTGACCGGCGCGCCCGCCACGTGACCGGCGCCCGCCGCCCGCCCGGCCGCCGCCCCGGCGATCACGACCGGGCCACCGGATATCGTGGCGGCATGGCCAGCACGACCCCGCCCTCCGCCCCCGACCGCCGCCGCGAGGAGATGCGCGACTTCCTGCGCACCCGCCGCGCCCGGCTCACGCCCTCCGACGTCGGCATGCCCGACGCGGGCCGGCGCCGGACGCCGGGCCTGCGGCGCGAGGAGGTCGCCGTGCTCGCCGGGGTCGGCGTGTCCTGGTACACGTGGCTGGAGCAGGGCCGCGACATCAAGGTCTCCGGCGACGTGCTGGACGCCATCGCCCGCGCCCTCCGGCTCGACGCCGCCGAGCGCGAGCACCTGTACCTGCTGGCCGGGCTGAACCCGCCGCGGCGCGAGGCCGGCCCCGCCGCGCCGATCACGCCGGAGCTGCGGCGGGTGCTGGACGCGTGGTCGCCGCGGCCCGCCTACGTCCGGGACCGGCACTGGAACTTCGTCGCGATCAACGACGCGGCCCGCGAGGTGTTCGGGTTCTCCGACGTGGACCACAACTGCCTGGTGACGTTCTTCACCAACGCCCGCTACCGGAGCATGCACCTGGAGTGGGCCGCCGCCGCCCCGGGCGTCGTCGCCGGGTTCCGCGCGGACGCGGCCCGCTATCCCGACGACCCCGAGTTCGGCCGGATCGCGGAGGACATGATCGAGGTCAGCCCGGAGTTCGCCGAGCTGTGGCCGCGGCACGACGTGAGCGCCGCCACGCAGGCGGTCAAGGGCGTCCGGCACCCGGAGGCCGGCGAGATGATCTTCGAGGGGACGCTGCTGCCGCTCGCCGACCGCCCCGGCACCGACCTCGTGCTGCAGAACCCGCGTCCCGGCACCGGGACCATGGAACGCCTGGAGCGGCTGATGGCGCGGCGCGGTCTGGCCGCGGCGAGCTGACCCCCGCCCGCGAGGGTGGTGGTGGCAGACCCAGGATGAGCGCGGTCTGCCTGCTTCTCCGGCGATCCGGCACGATCGTTCCCGAACGAACCAGATGAAGGGAACGGCCGTGAGGAATCGTGATTTCGCGGGTGCGCCGGTGGGCGCCGTCGGGCTGGGCTGCATGGGCATGAGCTGGGCCTACGCCGAGTCCGAGCGCGACGACGACGCGTCGGTGGCGCTGATCCGCGAGGCGCTCGACCTGGGCGTCACCTTCCTGGACACCGCGCAGCCCTACGGCGACGGCCACAACGAGACGCTGGTCGGCCGGGCCCTCTCGGGCCGCCGCGACGAGGCGGTGCTCGCCACCAAGACGGGCCTGGTCGTGGAGTCGCTCGCCACCAGGAAGATCGTCCGCAACGGGCGGCCGGAGCACGTCAAGGCGTCCGCCGAGGACAGCCTCCGCCGCCTGGACACCGACGTGATCGACCTCTACTACCTGCACCGCGTCGACCCGGACGTGCCGCTGGCCGACACTTGGGGCGCGATGGCGGAACTGGTCGCCGAGGGCAAGGTGCGGCGGCTGGGGCTGTCGGAGGTCAGCGTCGCGCAGGCGGCCGAGGCGCACGCGATCCACCCGGTGGCGGCGATCCAGTCGGAGCTGTCGCTGTGGACCCGGGACGCGATGGGGCAGCCGGCGGCGGAGTCCGCCGGCGGCGGCGCGGTCTCGGGCGCCGGCGAGGCGGGCGACGTGGTCGGCTGGTGCGCCGCCAACGGCGCGGCGTTCGTCCCGTTCTCGCCGCTCGGCCGGGGGTTCCTCACCGGGACCGTCACCGCGGCCGATTTCGAGGACGGCGACTTCCGCGGCGCCAACCCGCGCTTCCAGGAGGAGGCGCTGAAGGCCAACCTGCGCATCGTCGACGTCGTCAAGGCGGTCGCCGAGCGGCACGGGGCCACCCCCGCGCAGGTCGCCATCGCCTGGACGCTCGCGCAGGGCGACCACGTCATCCCCATCCCCGGCACCAAGAAGCAGCGGTACCTGCGCGACAACGCCGCCGCCGCCGACCTGGACCTCACCGAGACCGACCTGGCCGAGCTGGACGCCGTTCCCGCGGCCGTTGGAGGGCGTTACTGATGAAGGCCGTCACCATTCCCGCGTTCGGCGAGGCCGACGTGCTGCGCGTGGACGAGGTCAAGGTCCCCGAGCCGGGGCCGGGGCAGGTGTCGATCGACGTCGCCTACGCGGGCGCCAACTTCGCCGAGGTGCTGTACCGGCGGGGCGTCGTGGACGTGCCGCTGCCGTTCGTCCCCGGCATCGAGGTGTCCGGGCACGTCCGCGCGGTCGGCCCGGACGTCGAGGGGCTGCGGCCCGGGCAGCCCGTCGCCGCGCTGACGATCGTGGACAGCGGCGGGTACGCCGAGGCCGTCGTCACCTCCGCCGACCTGGTCGCGCCGCTGGACGGTCTCGACCTCGCCCTGGACGTCGCGGCCGCGATCCCGTCCAACAGCACGACCGCGTTCCTCGTCCTGGACCGGGCGGCGCGCATCGAGCCCGGCGAGACCGTGCTCGTGCACGCCGCCGCCGGAGGGGTCGGCAGCCAGCTCGGCCAGGCGGCGCGGCAGCTCGGCGCGGGCCGCGTGGTCGGCACCGTCGGCGGCCCGGCGAAGATCGAGACGGCGCGCGGCTTCGGCTACGACGACGTCGTGCTCCGCGACGAGCTGCCGGACCGGGTCGCGGACCTCACCGGCGGGCGCGGGTTCGACATCGTGGTCGACATGGTCGGCGGCCCGGCGCGCCGCACCAGCCTCGACGCCCTCGCCCCGATGGGCCGGATGATCGTCATGGGCAACGCGTCGGGCGCGGACGACGTGGGCGTGTCGGCGAACGAGCTGTGGTTCAGCAACAAGTCCGTGTCGGGGTTCAACCTCGCGGCGTTCTCGGGCGCGTTCCCGGCCGAGGCGGGCCGGGGCCTGCGCCGCGCCGTGGCCGCCGCGGCCTCCGGCGACCTGCGGCTTCAGGTGGAGGAGCTGCCCCTGGAGCGGGCCGCGGAGGCGCACCGCCGCATCGAGTCGGGCGCCACGACCGGCAAGCTCGTCCTCGCGGTGCGCGGCTGACGCTCACACCGCCGTGACCAGCCATGCGGTGCTCCGCAGCCGGACGCCGCCGGGCGTCTCGAACGGGCGGGCCGCGCCGGTCAGCGCGGCCCGCGCGCGGCCGGCGGCGGCCTCGTCCAAGGCGCCGCCGAAGGCGCCCCAGGCGAGGATGAACGAGGCGGCCGCCTCCGCGTCCGGTCCGAGGACGATGGACGTCTCGACCGGTTCGGAGCGGACGTCGGCGAACCCGGCCGCGCCGAGCACGGCGGCGATCCGGTCGGGGTCGGACAGCGAGTGCACGTCGGACGGGGGCCCGCCCGCCGGCGCCGGGGGCATGGCCGCCGCGACGATGCCCGGCAGGTCGTTGCCGCCGGGCGGGCCGACGGTCGTGAACACCAGCCGTCCTCCCGGCTTCAGGGCCCGGCGGACGTTGCCGAAGGCGGCCACGGGGTCGCGGAAGAACATCATGCCGAACCGGCTGATCGCGACGTCGAACTCGCCGTGGCGGAAGGGATGCGTCTGCGCGTCGCCCGCCTCGAACTCGACATTGGCCAGGCCCTCGCCGTCGGCGAAAGCGCGGGCCTGGGCGAGCAGGGGCTCCGCGATGTCGTTGCCGAGGACGCTTCCGCGGGCGGCGAGCCGTGCGGCCCGCCGCGAGGTCGCGCCGTAGCCGCAGCCGACGTCGAGCACGCGCCCGGCGGGAGGGACGGCGGCGGCGGCGAACAGGGTGTCATCGTACCCGCCGCTGATCACCTCGTAGCGGGCGGCGTCGGCGACGCGGTCGATGGTCTCCATGGTCATGCCTTCCGTGCCGGGGCGGGCGCCTCGGCGGCCAGGGCGAGCAGTTCGTCGACCGACCACTGGTCGTAGGCGTGCTCGCCGTACTTCGCCGCGATGAGCCGCCCGTCCGCGCCGATCAGGAAGTCGCCGGGCAGGCCCAGCCGGCCGCCGGTCGGGCGGGCGGCCGGCGGGCGCTCGCGGCCCCAGAGCACCCGCCAGGTCTTGATGACCGAGGACCAGGCGAGCGGGCCCCACACCCGGGGGTCGAGGAGCGCGCGGCGCGCGGACTCGACGCCGAACTCGGCGTACAGGCGCTTGCGGGGGTCCCCGACGACGGGGAACGGGAGTCCGGGGACGTGCTCGCGCAGTTCCTCCTCGGTGGAGTGGAACACCACGATCTCGCGGATCCCGGCGGCCTCGATCTCGGCGTGCCGGGTGACGAACGAGCGCAGGTGCAGGTTGCAGATCGGGCAGCCCGCGAACCGGCGGAACTGCAGGTGGACGAGGCGGCCCGGGTCGGGCACGGGGACCGCGGGGCCGCCGACCGGGGTCAGCTCGCGGTCGGGGACGTCGGAACCGGGGACGAGACGCATCGGCGCGCTCCTTAGGTGTACGGCATACGCTTACGATCGTAAGTGTATGCCGTACGCTGTCAAGCGCCATGCCGAGACCCCGCTCGCTCACCCAGGACCAGGTCGCCGCCGCGGCGCTCGCCGTCATCGACCGGGACGGCCTCGCCGGGCTGTCCATGCGCGCCGTCGCCAAGGAGCTCAAGCTGAGCACCATGGCGCTGTACCGGTACGTCCGCGACCGGGAGGAGCTGGAAGGACTCGTCATCGACCTCGTCTACGCGGAGGTCGACCCCACGCCGCCGCCCGGCGGCCCGTGGGAGGAGAGGATCGTGACCATGGCGCTGCGGCTGCGGAAGGCGTTCGGCGCGCACGCGGCGATCATGCCGCTGACGCTCACGCACCGGCACGACTCGGCCGGGTCGCTGTGCTGGGGCGAGACGGTGGCCGGCATCCTGCGCGATGCGGGCATCACCGGGCCGCGCGCCGCCGTCGCCCTCCGCGCGGTGATCGCCTACATCATCGGCGCCATCCAGCTGGAGCACCTCGGCCCGCTGGAGGGCGAGGGGACGGCCGCCATCGCCGCGCTGCCCGCCGACCGGTTCCCGAACATGGCGGAGACCGCGCGGCACGCCCGCCACATCGGCCCCGACGAGGAGTTCCGCGGGGGACTGGCGGCCGTGCTGCGCGGCCTCGGCACCGTCTAACGCACCAGCAGCGCCTGCTGCGCGGCGATGGCCCGCACGGCCTGCTCCACGATCCCGTCGATCAGCCGGGCGCAGCTCGGCAAGTCGTCGATGACCCCGACGACCTGGCCCGACGCCATCACGCCGAGATCGGGACGGCCGTCCACCATCGCCGCCTTCAGCAGCATCGGGGTGTTGGCCGCCATGAGGACCTGCGACCAGGACAGGTCCTTGCCGTGCTTCATCGCCTTCCCGTCCGCGATCATCGCGCGCCACGACATCCCGGACAGCTTCTTGAATCGGGCCCCGTTGCGCAGCGCCCGGACCAGCCCGCTGACCCGGCCGGACGACTCCAGCCCGTCCACCAGCTCGCTGCGCAGCACCCGGTGCGGCATCCCGTCGACCTGCCGGGTCACGACCGTCTCGCCCGTCTCCAGGTACACCTGCTTGACCGCGTCGGGGACCGAGCTGTCGGAGGTCAGCAGGAACCGGGTGCCCATCGCCACTCCCGCCGCCCCGTAGGACAGCGCGGCGGCGAGCCCGCGCCCGTCGAAGAAGCCGCCGGCCGCGATCACCGGGATGTCGACCGCGTCCACGACCTGCGGCAGCAGCAGTGTGGTGGCGACGGCGCCGGTGTGCCCGCCGCCCTCGCCGCCCTGCACCAGCACCGCGTCCGCGCCCCAGCCCGCGACCTTCTCCGCGTGCCGCCGCGCGCCCACCGACGGGATCACGACGAGGCCCGCGTCCTTGAGCTTGGCGATCAGCTCCTTCTTCGGCGCGAGCGCGAACGACGCGACCTTCACGCCCTCCTTGATCAGCAGGTCGATGCGGTCGCCGGCGTCCCCGGCGTCGGCCCGCAGGTTGACCCCGAACGGCGCGTCCGTGCGGTCCTTCACCTCGTGGATCGCGTCCGCGAGCTGGTCCAGCGTCATCGTCGCCGACGCGAGGATCCCGAGACCGCCCGCGTTCGCGACCGCGGTGACCAGGCGCGGGCCGGCCACCCAGCCCATGCCCGTCTGGACGACCGGGTGCCGCACGCCCGTCAGCCGGGTCAGCGGGGTGTCGAGCCGCTGCTCCATCAGGCCGGGACCTCCCGCTCGCGCAGCCCCTTCGGGTCGAGCACCTCGCGCATGACCCGCAGCTCCTCGTCGTCGGGGAGGCGGGTCTGCGGCACCTCGTCCGGGACGGCCAGCTCGAACCCGGTGGCGGCCACGACGTCCTCGACGGTCACTCCGGGGTGCACCGAGCGCAGCCGCATCCGGTGGTCGGGGGTGTCGAAGTCCAGCACCGCCAGGTTGCTCACCACGGCGCGGATCTCGTGCGCGCCCCGGTCCCAGCCGACGCCGCTGACGAAGTCGACCGTGTCGGTGAACACCCGCGTCGAGTGCTTCGGCACCCAGTAGCTCGTCGGGTTCAGCAGCGTGTTGCCCGGCCCGCCGCGCGACCCGAGGAGCTGCCGCGTCGGCCGCTCCCAGTCGCCGATGCACGAGATGTTGGTGTTGCCGTACCGGTCGATCTGCGACGGCCCCATCACCACGTGCCGCCGCGCGTTCAGCACCAGCCACAGGTGGTCGCGGAACGGCAGCCAGCCCTCCGCCACCTCCGCGGTGCGGCCCAGCGGGACGGGCTCGGCGCTCAGCGTCGGCCCGCCGTCGGTCGTCAGCAGGTCCGGCTCGAACGTCGCCCGCGCGAGCCGCGAGCCCAGCATCGGCACGAAGCCGGCGACCGCCGCCGCCACGATCTCGCCGTCGCCCCGGAACAGCTCCGCGCAGGCGACCGCGCAGACCTCGGCCCTCGTCACATCGCTCATCGGGACTCCTCCTGCCAGGTCCGGACCGCGTCCTGGTAAGCGGCCTCGTCGCCGGACAGGAACCGGTCGCGGAACGCCGCCCACGCCTCCGGGTCGCCCGCCGACTTCGCGTACAGCTTCTGGAACGCCTCGTCGCGGCGGTGGTCGGGCTCGCAGTCGGTGAAGTGCGCGCCGTTCGGCGTCTCCACCACGCCCGCGACCTGCGCCCGGCTGATCAGCATCGACTGCGGCGGGCCCTCCTTGGCGAAGTCGGCGGTGTCCACCAGCCGCTCGCAGGAGATGTACGTCCGGTCCGCGGCCTTGGCGAACAGGTCGTCCATGTACGGGTCGGCGCCGAGGTACTGCGCGTTGCCGCGCGCGTCGGCGCGGTTCATGTGGATCAGCGCCGCGTCCATCTTCAGCGCCGGGACGGCGACGAGCTCCTGCCCGTCCTCGTACGGCGACCGGATCGTCTTCAACTCCGGGTTGACGCGCATCACGTCCGAGCCGAGCCCGACCGGGGTGGGCAGGAACGGCAGCCGGTGCGCCGCCGCGTACAGCCCGAACATGAACATGCCCTCGTCGTACTCGGTCAGCTCGATCGACCCGGTCTGCCGGGCCTGCCGGAAGTGCGGCTCCAGCGGGATCGAGTCCATGGTCACGAACGCGGTGACGAGCCGGCGGACCTTGCCGGCCGCGCACAGCAGCCCGACGTCCGGGCCGCCGTAGGTCACCACGGTCAGGTCGGTGACGTCGGAGCGGCACAGCGCCCGGACCAGGGCCATCGGCTTGCGCCGCGAGCCCCAGCCGCCGATCCCGAGCGTCATGCCGCTCTCCAGCGACCCGACGATCTCCTCGATGGAGAGAACCTTGCTCACTTGGCCCCCTTCGCGACGAAGGCGTCGCGGTGCTCGTCGCCCGCGCCCATGAGGTTCAGCTCGAACGTGAACCCCTGCTCGTAGCGGTAGCTGCGGCGGACGTCGACCGGGTCGATGCCGTTCAGCGACTCCTTGGCGCGCCGGATCACGTACCTGTCCTTCGCCGCGATGTTCCCGGCGACCTCCAGCGCCTTGGCGCGCAGCTCGTCCTTCGGGACGACCTCCAGCACCGAGCCGTGGTGGTGCAGCTCGGCCGCGGTCACGTTGCGGCAGGTGTAGACCATCGCGCGCATCAGGTGCTGCGGGACGAGCCGGGCCAGGTGCGTCGCGGCGCCGAGCGCCCCCCGGTCGACCTCGGGCAGGCCGAAGAAGGCGTCGTCGGACGCCACGACGATGTCGGCGTTGCCCGCCAGCCCGATGCCGCCGCCGAGGCAGAAGCCGTGCACCGCGGCGACGACCGGCACCTCGCAGTCGTAGACGGCGGCGAACGCCGCGAAGCAGCCCCGGTTGGCCCCCACCAGCGCGGTGTGGCCATCGGTCCGCTGCATCTCCTTGATGTCGACGCCCGCGTTGAAGCCCCGGCCCTCGGCCCGGAGCACGACGGCGCCGACCTGCGGGTCGCGGCCGGCCGCGAGCACCGCGTCGGCCAGCTCGAACCAGCCCGCGACGGTCAGTGCGTTGACCGGCGGCGCGTCCACGACGATCTCGGCGACCCCGTCCAGGGTCGTGGTGGAGACTCCCATGCGCTACCTTTCCACCAAACATTTGTTAGAACAGACCGTAGCAGAGGGGCTCGGAGGAGGCGGGATGTCACTGACGCTGGACCTGGCGGGGAAGACCGTCGTGGTCACCGGAGGCGCGCGCGGGGTCGGTGCGGGGATCAGCCGCGCCTTCCTGGAGGCGGGCGCCGACGTGATCGCGGTGGCCCGGCGGGAGCCGGACGCGCTGCCCCGGGGCGGCGGCCGCGAGGCGGCGTTCGTCTCGCTGGACGTCCGGGACGCCGACGCCGCCGAGGCGTTCGCCGCCGGGCTCGACCGGGTCGACGTCCTGGTCAACAACGCGGGCGGCGCGCCGTTCCGGCCGCTCACCGACGGGCCGCTGCGCACCCACCTCAAGATCATCGAGCTGAACCTGACCGGACCGCTGATCATGGCGCGGACGCTGCGCCCGCTGATGCCGGACGGCTCCTCGGTGATCAACATCGGCAGCGTCAGCGGGGTCCGGCCGTCGCCGGGCACCGCCGCGTACGGCGCCGCCAAGGCCGGGCTGCACAGCCTCACCCAGTCGCTGGCCGTCGAGTGGGCGCCGCGGGTGCGGGTCAACACCCTGGTCCTCGGCATGATCCGCACCGAGCTGGCGCACCTGCACTACGGGGACGAGGCGGGCGTCGAGGCCGTCGGCCGCACCGTCCCGATGGGCCGCCTCGGCGACCCGTTCGAGGTCGGCGCGGCCTGCGTCTACCTGGCCTCGGACCTGGCGTCCTACGTCACCGGGTCGCAGATGCTGCTGCACGGCGGGGGAGAGCGCCCCGCGTTCCTGGACGCCGCCACCGTGAACAAGGAGGAGTCGCGATGATCTGCAAGGACCGCGTGGTCGCCATCACCGGGGCCGGGCGCGGGCTCGGCCGCGCGCACGCGCTGGAGTTCGCCCGGCAGGGCGCCCTCGTCGTCGTCAACGACCTGGGCGTGGCCCGCGACGGCAGCGGCGACGCCTCCGGCGGCCCCGCCCAGGACGTCGTCAAGGAGATCGAGGCGCTCGGCGGGCGGGCCGTGGCCAGCACCGACGACATCGCCACCGACGCGGGCGCCGCCGCGCTCGTCGCCACCACCGTGGACACCTTCGGCCGCCTCGACACCCTCGTCAACAACGCCGGTTTCCTGCGCGACCGGATGCTGATCAACCTCTCCGAGGACGAGTGGGACGCGGTGATGCGCGTCCACCTCAAGGGGCACTTCCTGCCGCTCAAGCACGCCGGGCGGTACTGGCGGGCCGAGAGCAAGGCGGGCCGCGCCGTGGACGCCCGCGTGATCAACACCTCGTCCGGCGCGGGCCTGCTCGGCAGCGTCGGCCAGGGCAACTACTCGGCCGCGAAGGCCGGCATCGTCGGGCTCACCCTCGTCGCCTCCGCCGAGCTCGGCCGGTACGGGGTGAACGTCAACGCGATCGCGCCCGCCGCCCGCACCCGGATGACCGAGGAGGTCTTCGCGCAGACGATGGCCGCGCCGGCCGAGGGCGAGTTCGACGCGATGGCGCCGGAGAACGTGTCGCCGCTGGTCGTCTGGCTCGGGTCCGCGCAGTCCAAGGGCGTCACCGGCCGGGTCTTCGAGGCCGAGGGCGGCAAGATCTGCGTGATGGACGCGTTCCGGCACGGCCCCGCGGCCGACAAGGGCGCCCGCTGGGACCCCGCCGAGGTCGGCGAGGTCGTCGCGGGCCTCCTCGCCGAGGCCCCGGAGCCCGAGCCGGTGTACGGCGCGGGCTGATTCGCCCCCCGCCCGCGCCCCTCGTCCGCGCCCGGCGCATGCCGGGCGCGGCCGGTTCCGGTCGCGAACCTCCGTGGAACCGCCCTGACCTGCCACCATTCCGGATATCGGCGGGGGATGGGGGATGGTCGTGTCACCGAACCGGATCGTGGCGACCACGCGTCGTAGTTGCCGGGGAATGTCCCCGGACGACGTGAGAGGCAGGGGGTGCCGCCATGGCTCCTGTTGAGGGTCCGCCGCCAGGGGACGTGCCGCGCCGCGGCCCCGCCCACGAGATGACCGGCGCGTTCCTCGCCGGGCCCGGCGGCCGCCCCCGGCCCGTGGCGGCTCCCGCGGTCGCGCCGGCGCGGCGGGGACGGATCGGCGGACGCCGGGGCCGCGTCGCCGCGGGGGCGGTCGCGGCCGTCGTGGCGGGCGCCCTCCTCGGCCTCGGCGCCGAGTCCGGCGGGTCGCCGTCCCCGCTGCGCCCGGTCGGCCGGTTCCTCGACTTCTACTGCGGGGTCTTCGCGCTGGTCGCGCTGTCGCTGACGGTCATGATCGGGCTGCTGGCCACCGACCGCGCGATCCTCGCCTCCCGGCACCGGCTGCGGGCCCAGGCCGTGCACCGGGCCACCGCGTTCCTCGCCGTGGCGATGCTGGCCGTCCACATCGACTCGCAGCTCGCCGAGCACCGGGTCGGGATCGCCGGGGCGTTCCTGCCGCTGCCCGGCCGGCACGCCGCCGACTACGACATCGGCGTCATCGCCTTCTACCTCCTGATCATCGCGGTGGCCGGGGGCATCGCGCGCGGCCGCTTCGCCGCCACCCGGCGTCCGTGGATCTGGCGGGCCACGCACCTCACCGCGTACGCGGCGTGGCCGCTCGGGATCTGGCACGGCCTGACCTCCGGCCGCGCCCCCGCCGTGTGGGTGACGGCGGGCTACCTGCTGTGCGTGGCCGGAGTCGTGCTCGCGCTCGCCGCCCGCCCCGTCCTGCGGCCCCGGGAGAGGAGGACGCCGTGAGCGCGCTCGCCGTCCGGCACGTCGGCCCGCCGCGCCTCACCAAGGGGGTCGCCGACGGGGGACGCCTCGACTGGGACGCCCACCGCGCCCTGCATCCGCACCCGCGCCCCCTCACCACCGACCAGCTCGTCGCGCTGTGCGAGGAGGGGCGGCTGCACGGGCGGGGAGGCGCCGCGTTCCCGTTCGCGCGCAAGCTGCGTGCGACCGCCGACAGCGCCGTGCGGCGCGGCAAGCGGACGATCGTGGTCGTCAACGGCACCGAGGGCGAGCCCGGCAGCGCCAAGGACAAGGCGCTGCTGCGCGGCGCGCCGCACCTGATCCTGGACGGCGCCGCGCTCGCCGCGACCGCGCTCGGCTCGCTGGAGATCATCGTCGCCGTGACGGACGGGACGGCGGCCGCGTCGGTGCGGGACGCGATCGCCGAGCGCGACCTCGGCGGCCGGGCCCGCGTGGCGCTGCTGCCGGAGCGGTTCGTCACCGGCGAGAGCGGGGCGCTGGTGCGCGGCATCAACGGCAAGCGCCCGATCCCGCCCGGCCGCAAGGGCCGCGCCTCGACCCGCGGCGTGGACGGCCTGCCCACGCTGCTGTCCAACGCCGAGACCTACGCCCAGCTGGCCGTGCTCGCCGGGCTCGGCCCCGCCGGGTACCGGAAGGTCGGGACGCCCGACGAGCCCGGCACGGTGCTGCTGACCGTGACCGGCTCGGCCCGCTTCCCGGCCGTGGTGGAGACGCCCGCCGGGGCGCCGCTCGGCCACCTGCTCGACCTGTGCGGCGCGCGGGCGGGCGAGGGAGTGCTGGTCGGCGGGTACCACGGCGCCTGGCTGAAGGGCGAGGTCGCGACCCGGACCGCGGTGTCGCGCGCCGGGCTCGCGGCGGCGGGCGGCGCGCTCGGCGCCGGGATCGTCATGCCGGTCGGGCGCGGCACCTGCCCGCTCGGCGAGGCCGCGCGCGTCGCCGGGTACCTGGCCGCCGAGTCGGCCGGGCAGTGCGGGCCGTGCCGCCTCGGGTTGCCCGACGTCGCCGGCGCGCTCGCCGACATCGCCGCCGGCCGGGGCGTCGCGGCGGCCTGCGAGGCCGTCCGCCGCGCCGTCGGGATGGTCGTCGGCCGCGGCGCGTGCTCCCACCCCGACGGCACCGCCCGGTTCGTGCTGTCCGCACTGGAGGTCTTCGCCGACGACCTCGCCCGGCACGCCTCCGACGGCGGCTGCGGGCGGCCCGTCCTCGGGGTGCTGCCCGCCGAGGCGGAGGCGGCCGAGCTGCGGCTGGAGGTCGACTGGAGCCGCTGCGACGGGCACGGCCTGTGCGCCGACGTGCTGCGCGGCACCGTCCGGATGGACGAGTACAACTACCCGGTGATCCCGTCCGAGCCCATCCCGGCGCGGCTGGAGGCCGACGCGCGGCGCGCCGTCGCGATCTGCCCCGGCCTCGCCCTGCGCCTCGTCCCGCGCACGCCCCACGAGAAGGCGGGCCGGGCCTCCTAGCGGCGCAGGAATGCCCGGTGGGGCGGCGGGCGTTGTAATCGGCGCGCCGACGGAAAATGGATCGCCCGGCGCGGGCGATTCCGGCTACGGTGCGAAGGTTTGAGGGTGAGCGGGGCCTGCCGGCCTGGAACCCTATCCTTGTCGATGGTTATGAGGACGCCTGTGAGATCGCCGCTCGCCGACCTGCGCGCGCGCCTGCCCGAGCTGATGCTGCGCGACCAGCACCGGCTCCGCCGCCGCATCGACGGCGCCCAGAAGATGCGGGACGCGGCGCGGCGCGCGAAGGTCGCCGAGGAGATCGCCGCCGACGTCGAGGCCGCCGGACGGCGGGTCGAGCGGCGGCGCCTCGCCGTGCCCGAGATCACCTACCCGGCGGAGCTGCCGGTCGCGCAGAAGAAGGACGACATCCTCGCCGCGGTCCGCGACCACCAGGTCGTGATCGTCGCGGGCGAGACCGGGTCCGGCAAGACCACCCAGATCCCGAAGATCTGCCTGGAGCTCGGCCGCGGCGTGCTCGGCTCGATCGGCCACACCCAGCCGCGCCGGCTCGCCGCCCGCACCGTCGCCGACCGGATCGCCGAGGAGCTCGGCACCGAGCTCGGCGACACCGTCGGCTACAAGGTCCGCTTCACCGACAGGGCCGGCGACGACACGCTCGTGAAGCTGATGACCGACGGCATCCTGCTCGCCGAGATCCAGACCGACCGGCTGCTGCGCCAGTACGACACGCTGATCATCGACGAGGCGCACGAGCGCAGCCTGAACATCGACTTCCTGCTCGGCTACGTCAAGGAGATCCTGCCGCGGCGTCCCGACCTCAAGGTGATCATCACCTCGGCGACGATCGACCCCGAGCGGTTCTCCCGGCACTTCGGCGACGCCCCGATCGTCGAGGTCTCCGGCCGGACGTACCCGGTGGAGGTGCGGTACCGGCCGGTCGCCGACCCCGACGACCCGTCCGCCGACCCCGACCGCGACCAGATCCAGGCGATCATCGACGCGGTCGACGAGCTGGGCCGCGAGGCGCCCGGCGACGTCCTGGTCTTCCTCAGCGGCGAACGGGAGATCCGCGACACCGCCGACGCGCTCACCAAGCACTTCACCCGCCAGAGGACGGCGACCGAGGTGCTGCCGCTGTACGCGCGGCTGTCGGCCGCCGAGCAGCACCGGGTGTTCCAGGCGCATCGCGGGCGGCGCGTCGTCCTCGCGACGAACGTCGCCGAGACGTCGCTGACCGTCCCCGGCATCAAGTACGTCGTCGACCCGGGCACCGCCCGCATCTCCCGCTACAGCCACCGGCTGAAGGTGCAGCGGCTCCCGATCGAGCCGGTCTCGCAGGCGTCGGCGAACCAGCGCAAGGGGCGCTGCGGCCGCGTGTCCGAGGGCGTGTGCATCCGGCTGTACTCCGAGGAGGACTTCGAGTCCCGGCCCGAGTTCACCGACCCGGAGATCCTGCGCACGAACCTCGCGTCGGTCATCCTGCAGATGACGGCGCTCGGCCTCGGCGACATCGCCGCGTTCCCGTTCGTGGAGCCGCCGGACCGCCGCAACGTCAAGGCGGGCGTCGACCTGCTGCACGAGCTCGGCGCCATCGACCCGGCCGAGAAGGACCCGCGCAAGCGGCTCACCCCGCTCGGCCGCCGGCTCGCGCAGCTGCCCGTGGACCCGCGGCTCGCCCGCATGGTGCTGGAGGCCGACCGCAACGGGTGCGTCCGCGAGGTCCTCGTCATCGCCGCCGCGCTGTCGATCCAGGACCCGCGCGAGCGCCCCGCCGAGCACCAGCAGGCCGCCGACGAGATGCACCGCCGGTTCGCCGACCCCACGTCCGACTTCCTGGCGTACCTGAACCTGTGGAACTACCTGCGCGAGCGGCAGAAGGAGCTGTCGGGCAGCGCGTTCCGCCGCATGTGCAAGAACGAGTTCCTGCACTTCCTGCGCGTCCGCGAGTGGCAGGACCTGCACGGCCAGCTCAAGCAGGTCGCCAAGTCGCTGGGCGTCACGCTCAACACCGCCGACGCCCCGCCCGACCGCATCCACGTCTCCCTGCTCGCCGGCCTCCTCTCGCACATCGGGCTCATCGACTCCGACAAGAAGGAGAAGGACAAGCCGCGGCGCGGGCAGGAGTACCTCGGCGCGCGCGGCGCGAAGTTCGCCGTGTTCCCGGGGTCGGCGCTGTTCAAGAAGCCGCCGCGCTGGGTGATGTCGGCGGAGCTGGTCGAGACGTCCCGGCTCTGGGGGCGCATCAACGCCAAGATCGAGCCGGACTGGATCGAGCCGCTGGCGGAGCACCTCGTCAAGCGCAACTACAGCGAGCCGCACTGGTCGAAGAAGCAGGCCGCCGTCATGGCGCACGAGAAGGTCACCCTGTACGGGGTGCCGATCGTCGCCGACCGGCGCGTCAACTACGGCTCCATCGACCCGGCGCTGTCCCGCGAGCTGTTCATCCGGCACGCGCTCGTCGAGGGCGACTGGGAGACCCACCACGAGTTCTTCCACGACAACCGCGCGCTGCTCGAGGAGGTCGAGGAACTGGAGCACCGCGCCCGCCGCCGCGACATCCTCGTGGACGACGAGACGCTCTTCGACTTCTACGACGCGCGGATCCCCGAGGACGTCGTCTCCGGGCGGCACTTCGACGCGTGGTGGAAGCGGGCGCGGCGCTCGGACCCCGACCTGCTCGGGTTCGAGAAGTCGATGCTCATCAACGAGACCGCGGGCGGCGTCAGCGAGGCCGACTACCCTGACGTGTGGAAGCAGGGGCCGCTGCGGCTGCGGCTGACCTACCAGTTCGAGCCGGGCACCGACGCCGACGGCGTCACCGTCCACATCCCCGTCCAGGTCCTCAACCAGGTCCGCCCGGACGGGTTCGAATGGCAGGTCCCCGGCCTGCGCACCGAGCTGGTCACCGAGCTGATCCGGTCGCTGCCGAAGCAGCTGCGCGTCAACTTCGTCCCGGCGCCCGACTACGCCCGCAAGGTCCTCGACCGCGTCGCGCCGCGCACCGAGCCGCTGCTGGACGCGCTGGAGCGCGAGCTGACCGCGATGACGGGCGTCGCCGTCGCGCGGGAGGCGTGGGACCCCTCGCGGCTGCCCGCGCACCTGCGCATCACCTTCCGCGTCGTCGACGACCGCAAGCGCACCCTCGGCGAGGGCACCGACCTCGACGAGCTGAAACGCGGGCTCGCGGGCAAGGTGCGCGGGACGCTGGCGAAGGCCGCGTCGAACGTGGAGCGGTCCGGCCTCACCGAGTGGACGATCGGCGAGCTGCCCCGCACCTACGAGCGGCGGCAGGCCGGCTACGACGTGAAGGCGTACCCGGCGCTGACCGACGAGGGCGACAGCGTCGCCGTCCGCATGTACGAGACGGAGGCCGAGCAGCGCCGCGCCATGTGGCTCGGCACGCGCCGCCTCATCCTGCTGAACGCGCCGTCCCCGGTGAAGCTCATCCAGGGCCGCCTGACCAACAAGGGCAAGCTGGCGCTCAGCCACAACCCGCACGGGTCCGTCGCGGCGCTGTTCGACGACTGCGTCACCGCCGCCGCCGACCGGCTCATCGCCGAGGCGGGCGGGCCCGCGTGGGACGAGGCCGGCTTCCGCGCGCTGTACGACCGGGTCCGCGCCGACCTGCACGACGCCACCGCGCAGGTCGTCGGGCTGGTCGAGCGGATCCTCGCCGAGTCCCACGAGCTGGACCGGCGGCTGCGCGGCACCGCCAGCCTCACGCTCGTCCCGGCGCTGACCGACATCCGCGGGCGGCTGGCGGGCCTGATCCACCCGGGGTTCGTCACCGAGACGGGCTGGGCGCGGCTCGCCGACCTGCCCCGCTACCTGCGCGCGCTGCAGATCCGCCTCGACAAGCTCCCCGAGAACCCGGGACGCGACCGGATGCTCGCGCACCAGGTCGACGTGCTGGGGCAGGAGTACGAGCAGGCGCTCCGCCGGCTGCACCCGTCCCGCC
This sequence comes from Spirillospora sp. NPDC000708, assembly GCF_040299565.1. NCBI lineage: Bacteria > Bacillati > Actinomycetota > Actinomycetes > Streptosporangiales > Thermomonosporaceae > Spirillospora > Spirillospora sp. NPDC000708. Next base: position 100,728 of record NZ_JBEPCJ010000002.1, on the reverse strand, counting down.
GCGACGAGGAGCCCGCCCGGCAGATCCGCTGGATGCTGGAGGAGCTGCGGGTCAGCCTGTTCGCCCAGCAGCTCGGCACCCGGTTCCCCGTGTCCGACAAGCGCATCCGCAAGGCCATGGCCCAGCTGTAGCTCAGGCGGGGTCGCGTGCGAACAGCTCCAGATGCGCGCACCGCCGGCACCGCCACGCCTCGATCTGCCGGCGGGGCCGGCCTATGCGCTTCGCACCGCCGAACAGGCCCAGCTCGAGCGCGCCCTCGATCCAGCGCGCGTACCCCCGGCTGGCCTGCCCGGCGTCCTCGATGAAGCCGGGCTCGAAGTCGCCGCCCCCGCACTGCGTGCACGTCATCTCCATTCGCGGGATGCTAACGCGGTGCGAACATGATCAATTGTCGGATATGACTGGGGGTATGGCCTTGAGGGAGTTCTACCCGCCGATCGAGCCCTACGACTCCGGCCTGCTGGACGTCGGCGACGGGAACCGCGTCCACTGGGAGGTCTGCGGGAACCCGGACGGCAAGCCCGCGGTGTTCCTGCACGGCGGGCCCGGCGGCGGCGTGGTCCCCGCCTTCCGGCGCTTCTTCGACCCCGCCGCGTACCGGATCGTCCTGTTCGACCAGCGCAACTGCGGCCGGAGCCGCCCGCACGCCGGAGACCCCGGCGTCTCCCTCGAGCACAACACCACACCGCACCTCGTCGCCGACATCGAGCGGCTGCGCGAGCACCTGTCGATCGACCGCTGGCTGGTGTTCGGCGGCAGTTGGGGGAGCACCCTCGCGCTCGCCTACGCGCAGGCCCATCCCGAGCGGGTCACGGAGATGGTGCTGCGCGGCGTCTACCTCGTCCGGCCGTCCGACGAGGCGTGGGGGTTCACGCCGACCGGCGCCGCCCACCTGTTCCCGGCCGAGTGGGCCGCGTTCCGCGACGCGATCCCGCCGGACGAGCGGGACGACATGGTCGCCGCCTACGGCCGCCGTATCGAGGACCCGGACCCGGCCGTCCACCTGCCCGCGGCGCGGGCGTGGATGGGGTGGGAGCTGTGCGCCAACACGCTGCTGCCCGTCGCGGCGCCCGACCTCGACGACCCGGCCGTCCTCGCGTTCGCCCGTATCACGCACCATTACATCGCCGCCGGCGGATTCCTGCCCGACGGCGGCCTGCTCGCGGGCGTCGACCGGATCCGGCACGTCCCCGCCGTGATCGTCAACGGCCGCTACGACATGAAGACCCCGCCGGACCAGGCGTGGGACCTGCACCTCGCCTGGCCCGAGGCGGAGTTCCACATCGTCGAGGACGCGGGGCACGGCGGCGCCGAACCGGGCACCTTGGACCGGCTCATCGAGGCGACGGACCGGTTCGCCGTGCGGTGACGCCCGGGCGGTTCTACTCACTTCGGTGCGACGTGCGTGGTCCCACATCTACCTCGCAAGTCACTGCAGTACCGTGTACTAGTGCGTATGGTTCATTCCATGCCTAACAGCGAAGAGCGCGACAATAGCGGCCCCGAGGGGACGGCCGCGGCTCCCCAGGGCGCGGTCTCCGAGGACGGGCGTCCGCAGGGCGCCGCGTCCGCGGAGGGCGACGCGGTCGGCGGGCAGGGCTCGCCAGGGCAGCAGGGGGCCCCGCGGCAGGGCATGCCGCAGCAGTCCGCGCCGGAGGCGCGCGACGACATCGCCGGCGCCGCCGGCGCCGAGACGGCGGTCGCGCGGATGGGCGACCCCGTGACGGTCTGGCCGTGCGCGAACTGCGGGCGGCCGGTCCCGCAGCCGGTCGGGGCCGTCCGCACCGTCCGGTACTGCCAGGACAACGACGGCGCCTGCGCCCGCGAGGCCCGCGACCGCCGCGAGCGGGGCCGGGACGCGCCCGGCCTCACCGGGCAGGTCGCCTCCGCCTGGGAGATGGTCGAGCGGCTGGAGAAGGCTGCGGACCTGCTCGCCGACTCGCTGACCTCCGAGCTGAGCGTCGCCGGTGTCGAGCGCCGGGTCGCCGAGGTGCGGGCCGAGGCCGCCCGCGAGCTGGCCATCGCGCAGAGCGAGCGGGACGCCTCGCAGCGCAAGGCGGAGGAGGCGTGGCACGAGGCGTCGTCCGCCCGGGGCCGCGCCGACAAGGCCGAGAAGGACGCCGCCGAGGCCCGCGAGGAGGCCCGCCTCGCGACCGCCAAGCGCGACGCCGCGCAGCAGGCGTGGGAGGAGGCGCACCAGATCGCGCAGCAGTCGATGACGGCGAAGCTCGCCGCCGAGAGCGAGCGCGACCGCGTCGCCGCCCGCGAGACCGAGCTGCTCGCCGCGCTGGAGGCCGCCCGCGCCGAGCTGGTCGGGCTGCACGCCAAGCTCGCCGAGGCCGAGGGCGCCGCCGAGTCGCAGCGGGTCGAGGCCGCGGTCGCCAAGCAGGGCGCCGAGGACCTGCGCAACGCCATGCGCGACACCGAGGCGCAGCGCCAGCGCGCCATGCAGGCCGCCAGCAAGGCCGAGGCGGAGCGCGCCGCCGCGCTGCGCGCGCAGTCCGAGGCCGAGGCGGAGGTGGTCCGCGCCAACGCCCGCGCCGAGGACGCCGCCAAGGAGCGCGACGCCGCGCGGGCGCAGGCCGAGGCCGCCACCGGCGAGCGCGACGAGCTGACCGCCAAGATCAACGACCAGGCGGTGCAGTTGCGCCAGCTGTCCCAGTCGGTCGCCGAGCAGCAGGCCGCGCTGTCCGCCCTCGCCGAGGAGCGCGACGCCGCCCGCGCCGAGGCCGACCGCGCGCGCCGCCAGATAGACCAGCTCACCCACAACACCCTGTCGTCCAACGTCCCGCCGGGCGGCCGGCTGTCCGGCGGGAGCCCCGTCCCGCCGCCGGGCTTCGCGAACGCCCCCGGCGGCGCGCAGCCGCCGCTGGCGTCGACCGGCCCCGCCGGCGGCTCCGGCTTCCCGCTCGGCGCGCCCGTCCCGCCTGGGACGCACGGACCGAACGGGACGCACGGACCGAACGGGACGCACGGACCGAACGGAACGCACGGCGGACCGCCGCCCGGATCGTCCCAGTCGGGCGGGCACACGCTGCCGCCGCCCGCCGCCGGCGGCCCCCCGTCGCCCGCGGGCGGCCCCCCGGCGGGCGAGCCGCCGCTGCCGCGCCGGCAGCTGAAAGGAGCCGACCGGGAGGACCCGCTGTTCACCGGCCCCTGACGGCCGGGCGCCGGCGGCTCAGCCGTACTTGACGACGATCACGAGGACGACGACCGCCCCCGCGACGATCATGGTGGCCTGGCCGCGCTCGCGCACCGCCGTCCGCCGCAGGCCGGCGACCCGCCGGCGGCTCAGCCGCATGTCGGACGCGGCGCGGCGGGCCCGCTCCCAGTGCCTGCCGGTGTACACCGCGAGCGCCGCCACCCCGAGGAGAAGGAAGACCGTTCCGCCCATCTGACCCGCCTCCAGTCGCGGAAAGTCAGATTGAACAGCGGAACGGCGGTGCCGGACCATGTCGCGTGACATATTTCCCGCGGTCGGGTGGAGACGGTCTGGCGGGCGGCGGTTCCGGAGCACCGGTCCGCCGCCCCCGGCGGGTCACCGGCCGAACCGCTCCGGGTCGATCTCGATCCAGATCTGCTCGGCGCGGCCGAGCAGCCGCCCGTCGGCGCCGTACAGCGCGGTCGCCGCGTGCATCTTGCGGCCCTCCCGGCTGCGCGCCAGCCCCATCACCACGCACTCCTCACCGGCCTCGGGCACGTCGGTGACCTGCGCGGTCATCGTGCCGAGGACGGCCGGGCGGCCCGCCACGTCGAACGACCAGCCGCCGGGGCAGTCCAGCGCCGCCCACACCAGCGTCCGCTCCGGCACCCGGTCGGGCACCCACGGCGCCGCGACGGTGCCGTCGCCGACCTGCCCGGGCTCCAGCCGGAGCCCGTCGCCGGGCTCGCGCTCCGGCCCGCACACGAAGCAGCGCGGGAACGGATGGTTCTCGATCGCCCGGAACTTCTCCGCCGCCCGCAGCGCGTCCACGAACGGGACCGGCGGTACCGGCGGCACCACGATCGCCCCCGCGAGGGCCTCCGCGACGAGCGTCTCCCCGTCCCACATCCGCACGCTGTGCCCGCGCTCGTCCTCCACGGTGACCGTCAGCTCGGTCTCCAGCGGTGGCGGCTGCCGCAGCGTCACCGTCACCGTGTCGATCGGCACCCGCCCCGCCAGCAGCCCCGCCGTGTACCCCCCGTTGCCCGACCCGTCCGGGCCGTGGAACCGCCTATCGATGATCACTGGGTCCCCCGCAATCACATCCGCCGCACGAAAACGGCACCGATCATAATGAGCGGCACCGACATGCCGGGCCGTCGCCCCTGCTCTAGAGCGCGCGCGACGGCTGGGGGCGGCCCGGGCGGGTGGTGAAGAACACCGAGAGGGAGCCGCGCAGGCGGGCCCGGACGGTGTCCTCGTCGACGTCGACGTCCTCGGGGACGGGGGTGCGCTCCAGGGCGCGGGAGATGAGCACGTCGACCTTGCGGTCGGCGACCAGGACCGAGCAGGTGTCGCAGGCGTACCAGGGGTAGAGCATGTTCAGCACGGCGACGGCGGTGTCGTCGTCGGACAGGTGCGTGGTGTCGAGCTCGACCTCGAACATGTCGGTGTCCTCGGGGTCGAGCGTGGGGTAGTACAGCCACGTCGGCCCGTCGGCGCCGCAGAAGTCGCACGCGGGCTCGCCCGGCGACGCTTCGCCGACGGCGAGTTCCAGCTCGTGGTCCCACGGCTCCACCCGGCGGTTGTGCCGGTATCCCACCCCGTCCAGCGAGCCCTCGCGGTTGTGGGTGACGTCGTGCACCTCGCCGCCGCAGCGGGCGCACATGAAGCCGATCTCCTCCATGTCCCTCCCTGATCGCTGAGGCACGGCTCTCACAGTATCCGGCCGGGAGGCTCCCTCGTACCCGGCGGCGCGATCGTTCGGGTACGTTGAAGATCTTCCGCCGCTCCGGCGATCCCGGCCCGGTGTTCCGGACGCATACCCCGCGCGCCTCCCCGCATGTCCCGGTGCTCCTTCCGCGAGCCCGTCCCACCGAGCCCTCCAAAGGGAGGTCCCCTTGTCCCTTCCCGCCCCGACCGACATCGTGCTCAACGCCGACAAGATCGACCTCGTCCGGGACCGGCGGCCGCTGCTCGACCAGGTCACCATGACGGTGCTGCGCGGCGAGCACTGGGCGCTGATCGGGCCGAACGGCGCCGGCAAGAGCACGCTGCTCGGCATCCTCGGCGCCTACACCCACCCGACGCGCGGCGCCGCCGAGATCCTCGGCCGCCGGCTCGGCCGGGTGGACGTGCAGGAGCTGCGGAAGCTGATCGGCCAGGTCAACCCGCGGCACCCGCTGGAGTCGGCGCGGACCGTCCGGGAGATCGTGCTGACCGGCGTGACGGGCACCATCGAGCTCGTCCCGCGCTGGACGCCGACCGAGGACGACCTGCGCCGCGCCGACGAGCTGATCGCGCTGATGGGGCTGACGGCGCGCACCGACGCCCGCTGGCCGAACCTGTCGCAGGGGGAGCGGGGCCGGGCGCTGATCGCGCGGGCGCTGATGCCCGACCCGCCGCTGCTGCTGCTCGACGAGCCCGCCACGGGCCTGGACGTCGCGGCTCGCGAGCGGCTGCTCGCGAGCATCGACCAGCTGCGGGGCGAGCGCCCGGACCTGACGACCGTCCTGGTCACGCACCACCTGGAGGAGCTGCCGACCAGCACCAGCCACGCGCTGCTGCTGCGCGAGGGCCGGGTCCTGGCCTCGGGGCCGGCGGCCGAGGTGCTGACGACCGAGCTGGTCAGCGCGTGCTTCGACCACCCGATCACGATCACCCGGCACAAGGGCCGCTGGGCCGCCACCGCCGGGCCCGCGTAGCCGCCGGGTCCTCAGTCCGCGGCGACCCGGTGCCGGGCCAGGTGGGCGAGGATCGACTGGTTCGCCTCCCACCCGTCCGGGAACTTGACCGGCACGCCGAGGTGGACGGGCTCGGTGGACGGGTGGGCGTCCAGCAGCTCGGGGATGCCCGCCCGCGCCACCACGACGCACGCGTGCCGGTGCCGCGACGTCAGGACGCACAGCCGTCCCGACTCCAGGTGGAACGCGGTGGCGTCGCGGCGGCCCGACAGCGGGTGCAGCATGACCGTCACGTCGTACTCGCGGCCCTGCAGCCGGTTGGCGGTGTCGACGGTGATGCCCGTGCCGTGCTCGCCGAGCGCCGCGCGGATCGCGGTGACCTGGTCGCGGTGGGCGGCGCCGATCGCGACGCGGGTCGCGTCCACCGGCTTGGAGCCGAGTTCGGAGTGCGCGACCGGGCCGCGCTGCAGCAGCCGGACGGCGAGCGTCGCGGTCGCGCGGACGGCCTCGGCGTCGGTGCGCAGCGTGTGGCGGGCGGGCAGCTCGTACAGCGCCCAGCCGGTCGCGGCGGCCTCCTCCAGGGCGTGGTCGTAGCTGGTGCCCATGCCGCGCGCCCCGTACTCCAGCCGCCGGTCGCCCTTGTCCGTCCCGGCGCGGAAGCCAGTGAAGGGGTAGAACGCGTCGGACACGACCGGTGCCGCGGACGCGGGGAGCCGCCACGACACCGGCAGCCGGTGGACGGGCAGGCCGGGATTGTGCGCGAGCAGGACCGAGACGGCGCTGCGCATCGGGTCCCAGGACAGGCCGGCCCAGCGCTCGACCTCGACGGTGGAGAACGGGTCGAGCTGGCCGGGGTCGCCCACGAACAGGGCGCGCTCGAACCGGCCGGCGATGCGCAGCAGCATGTCCGAGCGCATCTGGTACGCCTCGTCGACGATCGCCCACGGCCACGACCCGTCGGACAGCGTCGCCCACTTCGCGGCGGTGGCGATGACGATGGTGTGCTCGGCGAGGTCGTCGGCCTTCTGCGCGACCCGCACCGACGGATGCGCCAGCACCCGCTCGGACGGCAGGTACCCCGACGCCGACAGCCGGCCCAGCGTCAGTTGCGGGTGCTTCGTCGCGATCCGCTCGATGAGGTCGTCGACCTGCTCGTTGGTCTGCGCCACGATCATCAGCCGCTCGCCCGCCTCGGCGAGGTGCGCGGCCGCGCGGACCACCAGCGTCGACTTGCCCGCCCCGGGCGGCGAGTCGACCACCACGCCGCGGTGCCCGCCGCCGAGGTCGGCGAGCACCCCGTCGACGGCCCGCGTCGCGGCCTCACCGGGATCGAGGCCGGGGGACGGCTCCGGCCCGGCCAGCGCGACCAGACGGCGTTCGGTCATGACCAGTCCTCTTCGGCGTCCTCGTCGGTCGGCACGTACTCCTCGGGCGGCCCGCCGTGGGTCCACGGCGTGTCCTCCCGGTCGGGGAACTTCGCGGCCCCGAACGAGCCCTCCGTCAGCGAGGTGAAGCACACCCGGTCGCCGACCGCGGGGACGGCGCCGGGCTCCGGGGTGAGCTTGCGGCCCATCCCGCCGGTCAGCTCCAGCAGCACGCCGCCGTCGCCGATCTCCACGATCCTCCCCTTCAGCGCCGGGCGCGCCGCGTTGCACACGGTCGACCCGATGTCGAGCCGCACGGGGTCCTCGGTGCGGACCCGCAGCAGCGGACGCAGCTTCGGCCGTTTGCCCGTCTCGTCCAGCCGGGCCGGGTCGCACTCGGTGACCGGCCCGCCGAACGCCTGCCCGGCCAGCCGGTGCTCGGCCATGACCAGGGGGTCGTCGAACGCGCGCTGCGCCTCGTAGGCGTCCTGGGCGCGTTCGAGATCGTGCAGCCGCCGCGCCGCCCGGACGGGCGGGTCGCGGCGCGCCTGAGGATACGCCTCGCCGAACGTCTGGTGGTAATAGGTGAAGGCGTCCCGGTCGCGCTCCCAGCGGCGCGGGACGCTCGCGCCCTCCGGCATCGCCCGCAGCAGGCCGACCGCCCGCCACATCAGGTCCCATGTCGGGGCGAGCTGCCCGCCGATGAGCGCGCGGAGCCGGTCGCCGGCGCGCGGGTCGCCGCCGGACCGGTCGTAGGCGGCGATCGCCGGGGCGAGCACCTCGTTGTCGAACGTCGGGTCGGTCGCGGGCCCGGCGGGCGGGCAGGTCACCGGGTCCTCGGCGCGCGCCGCGGCGGCGGGGCCGTCCAGCCCGTCCGGCGGGTCGATCCACCCCATCAGCGCGGCGAGGTTGCCGTCCTCCACCGAGCTCTGCCCGGTCGCCCAGTGCAGCCGCAGCACCTCCGTCATCGCGCGCAGCAGCGACGACCCCGGATGGTCGTGCCGGTCGGCGAACCACGTCAGCCAGCGGCCGAGCACCGGCACCGCCGGGTCGACCGCGTACGGGCCCTCGGTGCTGCGGAACCGCGTCGACCGGCCCAGCAGCCGCAGGAACGCGACACCGCCGCGGTTCGGTACGAGCAGCTGCGGCGCGTTGCCGTACCGGATCCGCTCGTCGCCCTCCTTGCCGGGCGGCAGCTCCTCCACCTCGCCGCGGCTCGTCTCGATGTGGTTCAGCACGAGCTTGGCCAGCTCCGCCGCGAACGCGAACCGCAGGTCGCGGTTGCGCGGCTGCGGCACCACCAGCAGCGACGGGTCGTCCGCCGCCGACCCGAGCATGACCGCCAGCGGCGCCGCCGCCTCGCCCGCGAGCTTCAACGGGATCAGCACCAGCGGCGCGTCCGACACGTGGACGTGCCGGACCGTCGCCAGCGGCTGCGCGATCCCGGCCCGCACCGCCTCCAGCCGCGCCAGCGAGCTCAGCGCGCTCATCGGGCCGTCACGCGAGGTCCCCGCGGCCGGTGCCGAGGGCCTCGGCGCGCAGCCGGGCCGCCGCGCGCAGCTGCTCGGCCGTCTCCGCGAGGTCGTCGGACGGGCGGAGCGACCCGTCCGCGAGGCCCAGCGCCGTGCCGATCGTGTCGACGCCGCCGAGGTCGTCGCGCACGGCCCGGCCGAGCGCACCCGTCGCCCCGCAGGCGCGCGCCTCGTCGCGGCAGAAGAACGCCATCTCGCAGCCCGCCATGCACTCGGGCGCGTAGCGCGCCTCCACCGTGCGGACGGAGTCGGCGAGATGCTCGCCGGGCTCGAACGTCAGGTCGCCGGGCAGCGCGTCCAGGATCCGGTCGACGCGGGTGAGGCGCGCGAGCTGCCGTTCCAGCACGGCCAGCTGCGGGCGGACGTCCAGCGGCGTCGCCGACGGCCGGTTGGAGAAGTTCTCCGGGCACACGAGGAACACCTCGTGCGACACCCGCGCCGGGTCGTGCCCGAGCTCGGCGACCAGCCGGCGCAGCGCCAGCACGTACACCGCCGACTGCCGGGCCGCCGCCGCGACCTGCTCGGGCTCGGCCTGCCCGTCCACCACCGCGAACGACTTGATCTCGATGACGTGCAGCCGGCCCTCGATCTGGAACGCGATGACGTCCGGCTCCAGGTAGGCGAGCTGCCCGCCGATCTCCAGCCGCAGCAGCGGATGGTCGAACAGGGTGCCCTCGCCGGTGTCGAGCGCCTGGGCGAGCAGCCGCCGGGTGCGGGTGTGCCGCAGCTCCCGCCCCTCGTTCCCCGCGACGACCTCCAGATCGTCGTAGGCGACCTCGGTCACCGCCAGGCCCATCCGGTCGCGCAGCAGCGTCAGCAGCTCCGCGCACCCGTCGGCCTTCACCTGCGCCTCGAACGCGTTGCCGCGCGTGATCGCGAACTGCGACTGGCCGAACGGGGACGGGAACCCGAGCGCGCGCGCCACCGCGTCCTTGTCGACGCCCGCCGCGTCCATCAGCCCGCGGCGGGCGCAGCCGGGATTGGCGGTCAGCGCCGCGATCGTGCGGGCGTCGTGGTTGCGCGGCGGAGCGCTTCCGCGCAGCCGGTCCAATTCCGGCGCGGTCTCGGTCATCGGTCCGTTTCTCCAGAGCTGGCACGTCGCCGTGCGGAATCCTGCAGGGCCCGCAGCCGGCTGCCGAACAGCCGTTCCGCGTCGTCGAGCTGGGCCCGGGCGCGCCCGGCGGCCGACGCGCGGCGCCGCCGGTCGGGCTCCCGGTGCACGTCCAGCTCGGCCCGGGCGGCCTCGGCGAGCACGGCCGGATCGACTGTACCGACCGTACCGGTGACCGCACCGGGAATGTTGGAGGCGAACCGCCACAGCAGCCGCTGCGCGTCCGGCGAGGGCGGCGTGCGCCCGGCGTGCTCGGCGAGGCGGATCGCGGAGGCGAGGAAGTCGGTGCGCGGGCTGAGCGGCCCGACGATCCGCTGCTCCAGCGGCCAGGTGCTCACCGTGAGCAGGCCGCGCGCGGGGGCGAGCAGGTCGGCGGTCAGCGCGGCGCACAGGTAGTAGGGCCGCGCGTACGGCGCGGTCCGGAACGAGCGCTCCTCGTCGCGGCGCAGGCTCGTCAGCCGCGTCCCGGGGATCTCGCCGGGGAAGAACGCCGCGTACACCGACCCGATCAGCTTGGGCGCGGCGGGCACCCCGAGCAGCGTCAGCGCCTGGTGGACCTGGTCGCGGACGGGCAGCAGCCCGCGGCGCCCGTCGCTTCCGGCGGGCGCGGGCTCCTCCGGCTCGCCGGCGTCGCCGAGGACGGCGGTGTCCCACTCCTGCTCGGCGCGGCGCAGGTCGGCGCGCAGCGCGCGGGCCGTCCGCCGGTCGCCGGTCGCCATCGCGCGGCGCACGCCGGCGCGCAGCTCCGCGATGCGCGCCTCCAGCGCGTCGGGGGCCGGGACGCCGGGGGACGGGGGCATGCGGCAGACAGTACAGGAGCTTCCAGACAGTTCCAGCGTTTTCCAGCTTTCGCGGCGGCCGATCCGATCAGCGCGGCCGGTGCCAGACGACGGAGTACCGCCAGAGCAGATGCCGGCGGAACACAGCGCCGGGCAGGAGCCGCAGCGCCTCGTCCCGCACCTCGCTCCAGGTCATGTCGGGATCGGCGAGCGGCGCGCCGGGCTCGCCCGCGGTCCCGCGCTTGAGGAGCCGGCGGTGCAGGACGTGCCCGGGCACGCCCGCCGCCCCGTACAGGAAGTCTTTCGGCCCGGCGTTGTTGGCGAGGCCGAGCACCACCAGCGCGCCGCCCGGCCGGACCGCGTCGCGCATCGCCGCCATGCCCGCGGCGAAGTCCATGTGGTGGATCGTGGCGACGCTGCACACGAAGTCGTAGTACCGCTCCGGGAGGTCGTACTCCAGCAGCCCGGCCTCGACGAAGTCGACGTTCCCGACGCCCTCGCTCAGCCTCTTCGCCTTGACGACCATCTCCGCCGACCGGTCGAGCCCGGTGACGTGGCGGGCGCGCGGCGCGAGCCGGCGCGCGAGCAGCCCGTCGCCGCTGCCGACGTCGAGCGCCTCGCCGCAGCCGCGCGGCACGTTGCGCAGGACGAGGCGGTGGTAGTGGGTGTTGTGGTTCCAGTACTCGGCGGGCGTCTCGGTCATGGCACCTCGCTCAGGATCGCGGGTCGCGTCGCAGCGGGTGCCCTTCCGGCACCTCCACGAGGACGATCCTCACGCCGTCCGGGTCCTCGATCCACATCTCCACCAGGCCCCACGGCTCCTCGCGCGGCTCGCGGACGACGCGCGCCCCGGCCGCCGCGAGCCGGTCGTGCTCGGCCCGCACGTCGCGGACCTGCAGCCAGATCATGGGGGACGGGCCGGCGCCGCCCGGCCCGTGCCCCGACACCTCCAGGAATCCGGGCCCGAGGAAGAACACGACGCCGGGGGAGTCCGGCGGCCCGAACTCGCGGTACACCGCCAGCCCCAGCACGTCGCGGTAGAACCGCCGGCTGCGGTCGAGGTCGGCCGGACGCAGCAGGATGCGGCTGCTCAGTACCTCCATGCGCCCATCCTCGCCCCGCGCCCGCCTGCGCGGCGCCCCGCCACGCCCACGGGACCGGGCGGATCAGCCGCCGAAGCTCGCCCGGTAGGTCGCGGCCATGTCCTCGTCGCCGTGGCCCTGCTCGATCACGCGGCGGAACCGGTCGCCCGCCGCGTCGTTGACGTCGACGCGGACGCCCGCCGACGCGGCCGCGTCGTGGATCAGCCGGGTGTTCTTCTCGGCGTTGCGGACGGCGAAGCTCGTCGCGTAGTCGTCGGCGAGCATCGCCTTCATCTTGATCTGCAGGTAGGCGCTGTCGAGCGCGCCGCCGGTGAGGACCTCGCCGAGCAGCGCCGGGTCGAGCCCGAGCCCCTTGGTCAGCGCGACGGACTCGGCGATGACGGAGGTGAGGGAGATGGCGTAGCTCACCGCGGCGAGTTTCAGCCGGGTGCCGGCGCCGCTCGCGCCGTCCTCGTCGAGCCAGAGCGTGCGGCTGCCGATCGCGCCGAACACCGGGTCGAGGACCGTCCGCGCGTCCTGCGGGCCGGCCGCCAGGACCATCAGCTTGCCCTGTTCGGCGGGCTGCTTCGTGCCCTGCACGGGGGAGTCCACGAAGGTCGCGCCGTGCTCGGCGGCGAACGCGGCGAGCCGCGGGACGTCGTCGACGCCGACCGTGCCCATCTGCGCCCAGATCCGCCCGTCCCGCAGCGCGGGCGCGGCGTCGGTCATCACGGCCAGCGCGGTGTCGCCGTCGTTCAGCATGGTCATGACGACGTCGGCGCCCTCGACGGCCTCGGCGGGCGAGTCGACGACGGTCGCGCCGTCCGCGGCGAGCGGCTCGGCGCGCTCCCGGGTGCGGTTCCAGGCGGCGACGCCGTGGCCGTTCTTCAGCAGGTTCCGGGCCATCGCGGCGCCCATGATCCCGGTGCCGAGCAGTGCGATCTGCGTCATCTCCGGCTCCTTTTGGACTGATCGATACATAACGGTGCGGGACAAGCCTGGCACACGGCCGCGCGTCGCGCATCCCGGAAGGTCCTTACCCGCCGGCGGCCGCCCATCGCGGTGCCGCACGGCTCTTTCGCGCGAGCCCGCCCCGGCGGGCGCGGCGGGGGAGGGGGTCAGCCGTAGGCGGGACTGCCGTCCGGCACTTCGGCGAAGGCGTCGGTGTACGGCGCTGCGAACACCTCGAGCGTGCGCTCCAACTGCGCCGACCACCAGGACACGAGCCCGGCCGCGCCCCGCTCGCCCGCGCCCTCCTCGCCCAGGTAGCGGTGCCGCAGCGGCGCCACGTCGCAGAGCCGCTCCCACCACTCGCGGTGCACCGCGGACTGGATCTGCCCCGCGTCCAGCGGGAACGCGGCGCGGTGCCCGCGCACGAACGCCTGCACCCGGTCGAGGTCGAGGCCGCGCTCGTCCTCGCAGGCGAACAGCCGCGCCGCCGCCCGCACGACCTCGCCCGCGACGGGACCCGTGGTCAGCGCGTCCCAGCCGAGCACCGCCGTGACGTTGCCCGCGCCCGCGTACCGCAGATGCCCCGCGTGGAACGCGCCGTGCAGGTGCCCGACCGTGCTGACCTCGATCTCCGGCGGCTGGTGCCCGGCGAACTCGGCGAGCAGAGCACGCCGCTCCCGCAGCCGGCGCGCGGTCAGCGCGTCGAAGTCGGTGCCGCCGCCCTCCGGCACGGCCGCCAGCATCGCGTCGACGGCGGCCGCCGCGTCCGCGGCGCGCGGCGTCGGCACGAGCAGGCTCTGCTGGACGGGCGGCGTGATCCGCTCCATCTCGGCGTGCAGCCGGCCGAGCAGCCCGCCGAGCTCCTCGCACTGCCGGAAGGTCAGCTCCAGGCCGCCGCGGCGCCGCCCGGCGACCCACGGGTACAGCGCGTAGGCGTGCCCCGAGGCGGTGACGAGCGTGCGGCCGGACTTCGCCGGCAGCGGCGCGAGCACGGGGAGCCCCGCGGCGTCGAGCGCACCCGTCAGCTCGTGCTGGAAGAGGACGCGCTTCCGTTCGGCCGGGGCGTACTCCTTCAGGAGGAACGGGCCGCCGGACGCGCCGACCCGCCAGCACCGCCGGCCGGACGCGCCGTCCAGGGCCTCGGGCGCCAGCGCCGCGTCGAACCCCCAGCGCTTCAGCAGCCGGGGCGGCGGACCCTCGTCCGCGCCGTTCTCGCCGGTCGCGGGGGCGCCGGCGCCGTGCATGGCGGCGCCGCGCTTTTCGGCGCCGTGCTCATCAGCGCTGGGAGACGTCGGCACCTTCGCACCTCGGCGGCCTCGGACGGACGGCGGTCGAACGGATGTTCCCACCCGACGCTACACGCCCCGGCGCTCCTGCGAAAGGGAACCGGCCGGGCCGGGCGGTTCGCGCCCGCGCCCGGCGCGCCCCCGACCTCAGACCCGCTCGAGGACGACCACGGGGATCTCGCGGTCCGTCTTCTGCTGGTACTCGTCGTAGGCGGGCCACGTCGCCGCCATCTTCTTCCAGAACGCCGGCTTCTCCTCCGCCGTCGCGGTGCGCGCCCGCGCGGTGAACCGGTCGCCCTTCACCTGGACCTTCACCTCGGGGTTCGCCTCGAGGTTCAGGAACCACTCCGGCGGCTCGTCAGCGCCGCCCTTGGACGCCACGACCAGGTAGGCGTCCCCCTCGGGCTGGTAGATGAGCGGCGTCGTGTACTCCTTGCCGCTGCGCCGTCCCTTCGTCGTGAGCAGCAGCGTGACCGTCCCCTGCCAGTCGTGCCCCTCCGCGCCGTCGGTCTCCTGGTAACGCTCGACGTGCTCCTTGCCGTACAGCATCGAGTCCTCCTCCATCCGGTTTCGGCCGTACCGCGGCCACCTGTGTGAACCCGCGAGCCCCCCATGACCTTCCCCGTGACGGGGGCCCAAAGCCCGGACGCTCATTACGCTGGGGACGGTGAGCGACCCGGTGGAGCTGGCGCGGCGATGCGCCGAGACGATGTACGCGGACGATAAGGTCGCGCAGGACCTCGGGATGGAGATCACCGGGATCGCGCCGGGACGGGCGGTGCTGCGCATGACGCTCTCCCCGGCGATGGTGAACGGCCACGGGATCGCCCACGGCGGCTACCTGTTCCTGCTCGCCGACTCGGCGTTCGCCTACGCGTGCAACACCCACGGCGCCGTCACCGTCGCCGCGTCCGCCGACGTCGTGTTCGTCGCGCCCGCGCGCGCGGGCGACGTGCTGGAGGCGACGGCCGTGGAACGCACCCGGTACGGGCGCAGCGGCGTCTACGACGTGACGGTCAGGCGCGTCCCGGACGGGGACGTCATCGCGGAGTTCCGCGGCGGCAGCCGCAGCCGGAAGGAGAGCGTCCTGGACGAGGCGGCGGAGCCGCCCCGCTAGAAGGACGACGGAGGCACTCGCTGGAGGGACAGCGGATGCGCTCGCTGGAAGGCCAGCGGAGGCGCCCGCTGGACGAGCCGCGGAGGCGTCCCGCTAGCGCGCGGTCAGAGCTCCTTCAGGATGCCGGTGAGCAGCCGGCCGGTGTCGTCGGGGCGCGCGGCGGTGATGCACAGGTTGTTCATCGCGCGCATGTACGTGTCGACGTCGGTCGGCTTGTCCAGGTACAGCGCGCTGGTGAGCTGCTCCAGATAGACCACGTCGGACAGGCCCGGCTCGGCGAAACGCAGGATGGTGAACGGGCCGCCGGCGGCCGCGTGCCCGCCCGCTCCGAACGGCACGATCTGGAGCGTGACGTTCGGCAGCTCCGACATCGCGATGAGGTGCTGCAGCTGCCGGCGCATCACGTCGCGACCGCCGAGCGGGCGGCGCACGACCGCCTCGTCCAGGACGGCCCACAGCGTCGGAGCGCCGGGCGAGGTGAACCGCCGCTGCCGGGTCGTGCGGAGCTGGACGCGCCGCTCGACCTCCTCGTCGGAGGCGTCGGAGTAGCCGAGGCGCACCACGGCGTGCGCGTAGTCCTCGGTCTGCAGCAGGCCAGGCACGAACTGCAGCTCGTAGGTGCGCAGCAGCGACGCGGCCTCCTCCAGCCCGAGGTAGACCTCGAACCAGCTCGGCAGGACGTCGCCGTAGCGGTGCCACCAGCCGGGGGTGTTGGCCTCCTTGGCCAGCTCCAGCAGCGGCGCGCGCTCGGCGGGGTCGTTCACCCCGTACAGGGTGAGCAGGTCGGAGACGTCGCGCTCCTTGAACCCGACGCGCCCCAGCTCCATCCGGCTGATCTTGGAGTGCGAGCCGCGGATCTCGTAGCCCGCCTGCTCGGTGGAGATGCCGCGGTCCTCCCGCAGGCGGCGCAGCTGGGCGCCGAGCAGGATGCGCAGGACCGTGGGCCCGCCACGCCGCGGGTAGTCGATCAGCCTGCCGGGCTGGTCGCCCTCGGCCGGAGGCGTGGGTGCGGCTGAATCCTGGGGCAAGGGGTCACCAGCCAGTCGACGGGTCTGTTCTGGGGCGGAACGGCACCGCCCTATGTTAGAGGATCGAAGCACGTTTTTGGGAAGTATGAAAAAGCGCGTCTTCGGCATAACGGCTCATCCGTGTGAGAACGGTCGAGCTGGACGCTCCGTGCGCCGATCGGCGCGGGTGAGGATACTCCCGCCGGGCCCCTGGATCGAACCGGGGGCGGCGCCCGGCGGGCCCGATCGGCGTTTTGGAGCGTGACCACGGCCCGTGACCAGTGCCGTCGGTGGCGGGTCGAACGCGGAACGTGGCGAACGGGTGACGATCTCGTTGACCAGGAGGTCATTTTCATAGCGGCGAAGTCACTGCCGGCCCACGAATTGCCTGGCGTTTCGCGCTCTTGTGCACGCCAATCGGCACCGGTATTCCGAGGCGGTCGTATGACGCGCGAATGACGGCGGTCATCTCGTTCGGTGAATATCGGCGGGACGGGAACAGACGGCGCGGTGCCGGGGTTGGCGACCGTCGAGCGTGGAAGGCACCCGTTGAAGCCGTCCCATGAGGAGGATCCATGAGCAAGCTGTCCGACGAGGCCAAGGCACTGCTGAACCGCCCGCTGCCGGGGTGGGCCACGACCGTCCGCCCTGACGGCTCCCTGCACAACACCGTCGTGTGGGTGGGCCTCGACAGCGACGACGTCCTCATCAACACCGCCGTCGGGCGCGCCAAGGAGCGGCACCTCAGCAAGGACGCGCGCGTGTCGGTCAGCGTCCTCGACCCCGACGACGCGTTCCACTGGGTCAGCGTCTCGGGCGAGGGCAGGCTGGAGACGGAGGGCGCCGTGGACGTCATCAACGGGCTCTCCGAAAAGTACACCGGGAACGCCACCTATCCCGTCCAGGAGGGTGAGGTGCGCCTCACCGTCCGCATCACCCCTGATCAGGTCCTCTACAGCGCCGGCGGGTGACCAAGCTCTCGTCCCCTTCGGGCGATCTTCGGGTCCGGGACGGCGTTCACTTGTCGGGAGGGCGCCGCGCACCGCGGTGACGCCCGCGGCGCCCCGGCACTTCCCGGAACATCACCGAGATCCACTCTTGGGGGAACCATGAACGCGACCCTCGAGCGACCGGAGGTCCGGTTTCTCACCTCGGGCGAGGTCACGGACGCCCAGCGCACGGAGGCCGAGCGTGCCGTCCGCGCGGCGCTGGACGGCACCGGGGCCGCGTCCGTGCAGGTCACGCTGAGCATCGTGGCCGACCCGGCGCTGCCCAGGCCGGCCCTCGCCAGGGCCGTCGCCGAGCTGGACGGGCGGCAACTCCGCGCGCAGGCCGCCGCGCCGACGCTGGAGGAGGCCATCGGCCTGCTCCGGCACCGGCTCGCGGTCCGCGCGTCCGACCGCCGGGCGGGCTGACCGGCCGTCCTCCGGACGGGCGGCCGACCCGCGCTGACCGCGCGAACGAGCGGCGGCGCCCCTACCGGGCGCCGCCGCCCACCCGCGTCCCCAGCGGGCGCCGCCGCCCACCCACGTCCCGAGAGGCCCCGGCCGCCGACGCCGACGCGTCATGAGCCGACGCGTCATGACACGCCACCGGCCCGGCGTGCGGGTCGGTCGTCTCAGGCGTCCCGGCGGCTGAGGACCAGGCCGGCGAACGCGAGCGGGACGAGCGCGTAGGCCAGCAGGACCGCAGCCGCCGCCGGTGGCGACAGCAGGTCGCCGTAGATGGAGTGCCCCGCGCTCCAGCCCGCGATCTCGGTGGGCAGGCCCGAGAGCATCACCGATCCGAGCCGCCCGTTCCACGGCTGCGGCAGGTGGTAGACCAGCAGCGGGACGACATGCCAGACCACGACGACGGCGACGATCGCACCGGCCGCCGACCGCAGCAGCACGCCGAGGGCCAGGCCGAGCAGGGCGAACACCGCCACCGCGACGCCCGAGACCGCGAATCCCGGCAGGTCGTGCCAGACGGACGCGCGCTGGTCGGGGAACGGCCGGCCGCCCGCGGCGAGCCGGGCGCCGAGGAAGCACCCGATGGTGACCGCCTCGCCCACGGCGAGCCCGGTGAGCGCCACCACCACGGCCTTCGCGGCCAGGAACCGTGGCCGCGAAGGCACCGCGACCAGGCTCGTCCGCACCATCCCCGTGCGGTACTCCGACGTCACCGCGAGCACGCCGAGGACTCCGAGGCACAACTGGGCGACCCAGCCGCCCAGTTCCTGCAGCGGCCGCAGGTAGAAGCGCGCGCGCCGGGCGGGGTCCAAGCCGTCCCAGACGTGCGCCTGCTGGACGGCCAGCAGCACGACGAGCAGGGCGAACCCGGCCGCGACCGCGACGATCACGTAGGTCGACCGGACGGAACGCAGCTTCCACCATTCGGCGGCGACGGCGTCGAGCATCACGCGTCCCGCCGTCCGAACACGCGGGCGCCGACGCCCAGGGCGACCACCACGTACGCGGCCAGGAGCAGGGCGGAGGCCGCCGGCGGGAGGCCGTCCCGCGCGGGGGAGGCGCCCGGCGGCGAGGCCATCCGCCCCGCGAGGCTCTCGGGGAGCACCGCCCAGACCCGCTCGCCCCACGGATCCGGCAGCAGGTTCGCGACGGGCGGCACCACGAACAGCACCGCCATCCCGGCCGTGATCGTCCCCGCGGTGGAGCGGAGCACCGCCGCCAGGCCGGTCGTCATGAGCGCGATCGCCGCGGTCGTCACCGCCATGGCCAGCACGTACGGGACGTGGTCGAGGAACGAGGCGTCGAACCCGCGCATCGGACGGCCGTTCGCGGCGGCCTTCCCCGCCACGACCCCGACGGCCAAGCTCGCAAGTGCGGCCGTGAACATCGCCGCGCCCGGAACCGCCGCCTTCG
This sequence comes from Spirillospora sp. NPDC000708, assembly GCF_040299565.1. Classification (NCBI taxonomy): domain Bacteria; kingdom Bacillati; phylum Actinomycetota; class Actinomycetes; order Streptosporangiales; family Thermomonosporaceae; genus Spirillospora; species Spirillospora sp. NPDC000708. The sequence goes on along the minus strand of NZ_JBEPCJ010000002.1, from coordinate 81,809 downwards.
CGCAGAACAGCACCCGACGGCGCGGGGTCGCGGCCAGGCTCGTCCGGATCATTCCGGACGCGTACTCCGACGTCACCGGCAGCGCCCCGAGCAGCACCGCGCAGACCGGCAGAGCGATCGCGAGCGGCTGCTCCGGCGGCGCGGACTCGAACGCCGCGCGCCGTGCCTGCGACAGACCGTCCCAGTAGTGCGCCGCGTACAGCGACCACACGACGCACAGGAGCGCGAACGCCGCGACCGTGCCGAGCACGGCGAACGTCGAGCGCACCGAGCGCAGCTTCCACCACTCCGCCGCCAGCGCGTCGATCACGACCTCACCGCCCCGAACTCGGTGCTGCCCGCCGTCAGCTCCATGTAGGCCTCCTCCAGCGACGCGCTCCGCGGCGTCACCTCGTACAGCGGGATCCCGTGCGCGGCGGCGCGGTCACCGATCTCCGTCACGTCCAGCCCCGCGACCGACAGGGCGCCGCCCGGCGCGGCCTCGACCGTGCCGCCCGCCGCCGCCAGCACCCCGACCAGCTCCTCCGGACGCGGCGACCGGACCAGCACCCCGCGCGCGAACCGGTCCGCCAGCTCCCGCACCGAGGTGTCCGCGATCAGCCGGCCGCGCCCGATGACGACCAGCCGGTCCGCGGTCAGCTCCATCTCGCTCATCAGATGGCTGGACACCAGCACCGTCCGGCCCTCGGCGGCCAGCGCCCGCATCAGCTCGCGGATCCACCGCACCCCGTCCGGGTCCAGCCCGTTCACCGGCTCGTCGAACAACAGCACGCCCGGGTCGCCGAGCAGCGCCGCCGCGATCCCGAGCCGCTGCCGCATCCCGAGCGAGAACCCGCCCACCCGCTTGCGCGCGACGCCCGCCAGGCCGACCTGCTCCAGGACCTCCGCCACCCGCCGCGTCCCGATCCCGTTGCTGCGCGCCAGCCAGCCGAGATGGTCGAACGCGCGGCGGCCGCCGTGCACCGCCCCCGCGTCCAGCAGCGCCCCCACCTCGCGCAACGGCCGCCGCAGCGCCGTGTACGGGCCGCCGTTCACCAGCGCCGCGCCCGACGACGGCGCGTCCAGCCCCAGCAGCACGCGCATCGTCGTCGACTTCCCGGCGCCGTTCGGCCCGAGGAACCCCGTCACCGCCCCCGGCCGCACCTGGAACGACAGGCGGTCCACGGCGACGGTCCCGCCGTAGCGCTTGGTCAGCTCCCTCACTTCGATCATGCCGTCAACGCTCCCGCCGGACGCCGCCCCGGCACATCGGAACCCGGTCGGGACCCGCCCGTCCGACCGTGCTCCGAGACCGCGCCGCCGCATCGGACCCAGGTCTGACGTCCGCCGGCACGACGCGCCCGGCCGCACCGTCCGGCTACCGTCGTGACGTGCACGAATCCGAGCCGGCCTCCCCGCACGCCCGGCGGACCGGCCCGCGGCGGCCGATCCGCCTGGACATCGCGGTCGCGGTCCTCTACACGCTGTTCCTGCTGCTGTTCTCCGGCGGGCACGAGACGTCGGCGCTGCTCGCCGTGCCCGTCGCCGCCGCGATGGGACTGCCGCTCGGCGCCCGGCGGATCCGGCCCGTCCCGGTCTTCGGCGCCGTCCTCGCCGCGTCCACCCTGGCCCTGGTCCTCGACCTGCCATGGGACTTCTACATCGGGGCGGCGTACGCGCTCTACCCGCTCGCGCTGGAACTGCCCCGCGTGCGCTTCGTCCCGACACGGGCGATCGGCGTGCTGAGCGCGATCGTCATCTTCGGCGGCGCCCTCATCGGGCCGAAGAACTGGCAGGCCGAGCAACTCGGCCGCGTGCTCCTCGGCATCGCCGTCCTCGGCGCGTCCTGGGCCCTCGGCCGCGCCGTCCGCGACCGCCGCGCCTACACCGCCCAGGCCGCCCGCCGCCTCGCGGAGACCGCCGTCGGCGAGGAACGCCTCCGCATCGCCCGCGAACTGCACGACATCGTCGCGCACAGCATGAGCCTCATCGCCGTCAAGGCCGGCGTCGCCGTCCACGTCGCCGAGGCCCGGCCGCAGGAGGCCCTCGACGCGCTGCGCGTCATCGAGTCCACCAGCCGCGGCACGCTCGGCGAGATGCGCCACCTCCTCGGCGTCCTGCGCGCCGACGAGCCCGGGCTCGCCCCCTCACCCGGCCTCGGCTCCCTGCCGGGGCTGGCCGAACGCGCCGCCATGGCCGGGGTCCACGTCGACCTCGACGTCCGCGCGGGCGACCTGCCGGAGAGCGTGGCGCTCGCGGCCTACCGGATCGTCCAGGAGGCCGTCACCAACGTCGTCAAGCACGCCGCGCCCGCCCGCTGCCGGGTCCTGGTCGAGGCAGGCGGCGGACGCGTCCGCATCGAGGTGGACGACGACGGCCCCGGCGTCCGCGTCCTTCCCGGCGCCCCAGGCCACGGTCTCATCGGGATGCGCGAGCGCGTCATGATGTACGGCGGCGACTTCACCGCCGGCCCCCGCCCGGAAGGCGGCTTCGCCGTCGCCGCCGCCTTCCCCTACGAAGCCTAGGAGTGCGTTGGAACTGCGCGTCCTCGTCGCCGACGACCAGACCCTGGTACGCGGCAGCTTCCGCGTCCTGATCGACACCGCGCCGGGGCTGCGCGCCGTCGGCGAGGCCGGCACCGGCGCGGAGGCCGTCGAACTCGCCGAGCGCGAGCTGCCCGACGTCGTCCTCATGGACGTCCGGATGCCCGAGATGGACGGCATCGAGGCGACCCGGCGCATCAGCCGCGACCGGCCGGACGTCCGCGTCCTCATCCTCACGACGTTCGACCTGGACTCCTACGTCTACGCGGCGCTGCGGGCCGGCGCCAGCGGCTTCCTGCTCAAGGACACCCCGCCCGCCGACCTGCTGTCGGCGATCCGCGTGGTGGCCTCCGGCGAGTCGCTGCTCGCCCCGACCGTCACCCGCCGGCTGATCGCCGAGTTCGTCCGCCGGCCCGCCCCCGCGGGACCGCCGCCCGCCGGCCTCGGCGCCCTGACCGACCGCGAGCGCGAGGTCCTCGCCCTCATCGCCCGCGGCCTGTCCAACACCGAACTCGCCGAGCACCTGCACCTCAGCCCCGCGACGGTGAAGACCCACATCGGCCGTCTCCTGGCCAAACTCCAGGCCCGCGACCGGGCCCAGCTGGTGATCGCCGCCTACGAGACCGGCCTGGTCCGCCCCCGCTGACGGCTCACCGGCGCTCCGCCCGGACGCGGGCCGCGGGGTCAGTCGTTCAACAGGTGCGGGGCCAGGCGCTCGAACTGGTCGGCGGACGAGGCGAGGTCCGGCTGGAACACCGTCACGCACACGTGGTCGGCCCCCGCCTCCAGATAGGCACTGACGTCCTTGGCCACCGCGGCTTCGTCCCCCCAGATGAAGCAGGCGTCGATGAGCTCGTCGGAGCCGCCGTCGGCGAGGTCCGCGTCCGAGAAGCCGAGCTTCTTGAGCGCCCCGATGTAAGGGGACCCCGGGAGCGAGAACGCCCCGGCCTGGCGGGCGATGCCGCGCGCCTTCTCCGGATCGGTCTCGAGGATCACCGGCTGCATGGCGATCAGCAGCTTGTCCGGGCCGAGCAGTTCCCGCGCGCGGCGCGTGTGCTCGACGGGCATCATCGCGGGCAGCATCCCGTCCGCCCGTTCGGCGGCCAGTCCCTGCATCTTCGGCCCCAGCGCCGCGAGCAGCCGAGGGAACGGGACCCCCGGTGCAGGTGCCTCCGGCACGGCGGCGTCCATCCCGTCGAGGTAATCGCGCATGCGGGCGATCGGGCTGCTCCACGTCTGGCCGCTCCGCTCGACGACCGCGCCAATGCTGACGCCGATGCCGAGCGCGAGCCGTCCGGGGTAGGCGTCGGCCAGCACCGACGCGGCCCCCTGCATCGTCGCCGGATGCCGCGCCCACAGGTTCGCGATCGCCGACCCGAGCACGACCCGCTCGGTGGCCGCGAGCATCACGCCGAGCTGCGTGAACACCTCCCGGCCGCCGATCGCCTCGTTCACCCAGATCGATCCGTAGCCGGCGTCCTCCACCCGGCGGGCCGCCCGCCGCCACTCGTCCGCCGGCGCGAGCGGTGTCACCAGCGCCGCCCCGATCCGCCCCAGCCTCCGCCTCGCCTCGCGCACCGCGTCCTCGCCCATGCCGTCTCCTTCGGCCGTACAATCGGAACTGCCAACCCGCTTAGGACATTACCGGAACGACCGCCCCGTTTGTCAAAGGAGGAGCCGCCCGTGCCCGACGACCCGCCCCGCCGCGCCAAGCCCGCGCAGCGCAGCCGCACCAAGGCAGAGCCGCGCCGCGGCACCGAGGCGGAGCAGCGCGGCGCGGCCGCGGCCAAGCCGCCCCCTAGCGCCGAGACCGAGCCGCGCGGCCGCACTGAAGTGGAGTCGCGCCGCGCGGAGGCGGCCAAGCCGCCCCCTAGCGCCGAGACTGAGTTGCGCCGCCGCGCTGAGGCGGTGTCGCGCCGCCGTACCGCGGCCGAGCCGCGCCGCGCGGACGCGCGCCGGAATCGGACCCGGATCCTCGAGGCCGCCCTGGAGGCGTTCGCCGCCGAAGGGCGGCTCGTCCCGCTCGACGACATCGCCCGCCGCGCCGGCGTCGGCGCCGGAACGGTCTACCGCAACTTCCCGACCAAGGAGGCCCTGTTCACGGCCGTCATCACCGAGCGTTTCGAGAGCATCATCGAGGAGGCGAGGTCACTGGCCGACGCGGACGATCCGGGCGAGCGGTTCTACGGGTTCCTGATGTGGGTCGTCGAGCGCGCGATGTTCAATCACGCCATCTGCGAGGCGCTGGCGCTGGAGGAAGGCATCAAGGCGTTCGCGGCCGGCGTCGAGGAGGAGTTCAACGCCGCCCTCGGCGCGCTGCTCCAGCGGGCCCAAGCGGCCGGTGACGTGCGCGCCGACATCGACCTGCGCGATGTGCGAGCCCTGATGGCCGGGTGCGTGGTCACCGAGCGGATGCGGCGCGCCGACGGGCCGCCCGGCCGCATGACCGCACTCGCCTGCGACGCGCTCCGCCCCGCCGCCGTAACGAAACTTCGTGACGAAAGTCCGACGATGTCACGTAACGAAAGCCGTTGCGAGGTCTGCGGTACCCCGCTGGCGGCCGCACGTACCGGCCGCCCGGCGCGGTTCTGCGGCGCCGCCTGCCGGCAGAAGGCCCACCGCCGCAGGTCCGCGGCCGCGAAATCCGGTTGAACCGGACGCGCGCCCTGCGGCACCGTGGCGGCACCATGCGCACACGTGAGATCCGCGCCGTCCATGACCGCGAGTCGATCACCGTCTACCAGGCATACGGCCCGGACATCGGCGGCCCGGCGGCGCGGCACGGCACCTTCGTCCCTCCGTTCTCGCGCACCCGGATGACCTGGATCAAGCCGTCGTTCCTGTGGCTGATGGCCCGCAGCAACTGGGCCCGCAAGCCCGGCCAGGAGACCGTCCTCGCCGTCCGGATCACCCGCGCGGGCTGGGAGGAGGCCCTCGCCCAAGCCGTCCCGACCGACCCGGACCGCCGTGTCTTCCGCAGTTCCGACGAATGGCGCCGCCGCTTCGCGCACGCGCACGTCCACGTCCAGTGGGACCCCGAGCGCTCGATCAACGGCAGCAAGCGGGAAGTGCGGAGCATCCAGGTCGGCCTGAGCCGCCATATCGTGGACCGCTACGTCGACGACTGGATCCTCGCCATCGATGACCGGACGCCGCTGGTCCGCAAGATTCACGGACTCCTCCAGGCGGGCCGGACCGCGCAGGCCAAGGCCCTGCTGCCCAAGGAACGCCTCTATCCCCTCCCTCCCGCCCTCGCCCACAACATCGGCGCCGACTGACCACCACCCGTTCCGCCCACCGCCAAGCCGGCATCCCCGCCCTCCATCGGCCGCACCAGCCCGCCCAAGCGGCCGGGGCCGCCTCCCGGGCCGATCGGGCCGCTATCACTGGGTGCGCCGGCTCGGTCGCTTTCGGCAGGCTCGACGGGCTCGGCGGGTCCGGTGGCAGTGTTACGAAACGTTCGAGCCGATGTTCCGGATCCGGTGCTCCTCCAGCCGGTCGGCGAGCTCTTTGGGTCGGCTGAGCGCGACGAGGTGACCGCCCGGCAGCTCGTCGACCGGGATGTTCAGGCGCTCGCGCACGACCCTGCGCTGGAAGGGCAGGGGGAAGAGCCGGTCGTCCCGGCCCTGGAGGAACACGGTCGGCGTGTCCGGCCACGAGTCCAGGGGCCAGGGCTCCTCGAAGGGTTTCTGCGACTGCGGCTGCTCGCCCCGCCCCAACATTTCGCTGGTCACCTCTGGTGGGACGTCGTGGAAGAAGGTGACCTCCGGGTCGAACTCGGCCGGCATCGGCCGCCCCTCACGAGCCGCCTGTTCGGCCATGGCCTCCGCCTGACCGGTGTTGGTCCACCATTCACCTCCGGTCTCGCCCGGCGCAGGGACCATCGCGTTGAGCAGGACGAGCAGCGCCACCGGTACACGCGTGCACACGAGCGGTGCGGTGAGGCCGCCCATCGACTGGGCTACCAGGATGACCCCGGTGCGATCGCCGATCGCCTCGACCACGGTGTCCGCGTACTCCGTGAGCCCGGCCGATTCATCGGCCGCGGGCAGGTCGACGGCGATCGCCTCATGCCCGCGGGCCTGGAGTTCGGGGACGAGGAGGTGCCAGTACCAGGCGCCTCCACCCGCCCCCGGAACGAGGACGTACGTTGCCATTCTCGTGCTCCTCTTCTCGTGGCCGCCCGGCCGACGCTATCGGCGGCCACTGACAAACCAGCAGCACGAACTCCTGAATTAGGAGCTTCACCTACCATTCCGGCATGACAGGACGAAGGCGGTATGACGATCCGTGCGGCATCGCCCGGGCGCTGGACGCCGTGGGGGAGCGGTGGGCGCTGCTCGTCGTCCGCGAACTCCTGTTCGGTCCCAAGCGGTTCGCGGCACTGAGCCGGGGCCTCCCGGGCATGAGCCAGAACGTCCTCTCTCAGCGGCTGCGCGATTTGGAGGAGGGCGGGATCGTTCGCCGCCGCACCTTGGGCCCGCCCGCCAGCACCCGCGTCTACGAACTGACCCCGCGCGGCCGCGAACTCGAACCGGTCCTGCTCGCCCTCGCGGAGTGGGGCCGCAAGAGCCCTCTCGGTGCCCACGACACCGAGATGAGCGTCGATGCGATGATGCTCGCCCTCAGAACGACCTTCGACCTGACTGCGGCCCAGGGGCTGGACGTTCGCGTCGCGCTCCGCTTCGACGACCATCTGTTCGTGGCCGAGATCCGCTCCGGCCACCTCCACGTAGCCCGGGCGGACGAACCCGTCCGCGCGGACGCCACCTTCGACGCCGACGTCGCCACTCTGAGGTCCCTCGTGTTCGGCCGGTCCTCCCTGCCTGCGAACCCTCCCTTCCTGCAAGGAGCCCCCGACCTGGCCGTTCGTTTCCTGGCTTGCTTCTCTGAGCCGCAACCCGCCGCCCCCGCAGACGCTTCGCAGTGACACGGACGGTCGGCCCGGCTTTGCTCGAACACATGTTCGGGCTAGGGTCTGGTCTCGTGCTGATCGACGAACCCGTCTCCGCGGAGACCACCCCGGCGGGCCATCCTTCCCAGATCACCGGTGCGCGCGGCTGCTTCCAGGTGCGCCGGGTGCTGGAGCAGTGGCAGGAACCCGGCGAGGCCCGTTTCTACCGGCTCCAGGTCACGACGCCGGACGGTCCGGCGATCGCCGAGGTGGTCGGACCCGCCGCCGGCGGCGCCGGTCCCTGGACCCTCCGCCGAATCTGGCCCTGAACCCCTCCCTCACCGGACCAGCGCACCAGCCCACCCCACGCCACCACACCACCCCACGCCGGGCCGAGGCGCCAGCACGCGGGCCATCGCGAGCCCACACCAAGGCCAGCGCGCCAGTACATGCCAGGGCGACCGCGAGTACGTGCCAGGGCCATCGCGTAAGCCCAAGCCGGGGCCCGCGCCAAGGCCATTGCGCCAGCCTGCGCTGGGGCCATCGCGCCAGTCCGAGCCGTGGCCGCCGCGCCAGCCCGCGCCAAGGCCATTGCGCTGGCCTGCGCCAGGGTCAGCGCGTCAGTGCGAGCCGTGGCCTTTGCGCTGGCTTGCGCCAGGGCCCTTGTGCTGGCCTGCGCTAGGGGCAGCGCGCCAGTCCGAGCCGGGGCTATCGCGCCGGCCTTCGCCAGGGCCTTTGCGTGGGTCTGCGCCAGGGCGACCGCGCCAGTACGTGCCAGGGCCAGCGCGTCAGCCCGAGCCGGGGTCCTGCGCCGGCCCGCGCCAAGGCCCTTGCGCCTCCGCGCCGGGGCCAGCGTGTCAGTCCGAGCCGTGGCCACCGCGTCAGCTCGTGCCAAGGCCACTGCGCCTTCGCGCTAGGCCTTTGCGCCGGCCTGCGCAGACAGCCTCGCGTCAGTACGTGCCAAGGCGACTACGCCAGTACCTACCACGGCCATCGCGCCGTCCTGCGCTGGGTCATTGCGGCAGCCCGCGGCGGCGGAGGTCGCGGCTACGGTTGTAGCCGCAGCACGATGCGCCGGGAGAAGCCCCCTCTTTCGGTGTGCTTCGCGGAGCGGCTCGCCTCCAGGTCGGCGGGACTCATGCCGTGGAGCGCGGCGAGCGCGTGGACGACCTCCAGGAGATCGGCGAGTTCTGCGGGATCGCCGCTCGCCACGTACTCGCCGGCCTCCTCGTAGAGCTTGGCGCGCAGGAGCGACGCGTACTCCCCGGGGTCGGCGACCCGGGTCTCCGGCCGCCGGCCGGTGCTCCGAACGAGGTCGGGGATGCGGTCGCGGACCAGCTTCTCGGTGCGCCCGCCGCCCTCCTTGGGACGATGCTCGGTCGCACCGTTCCGGCGGTCCAGCGACTGGATCCATTTCACGGCCACGGCGGCCGTCTGCACCAGTCCGTTCCGCAGCGGCGCGGGTTCGGTTTCGGCGAGCGCCTCGTGGAACTCTTCGGCGAGCACGTGCCGCCATGTCAGCTCGCCGCGCGACCAGGCGTCGGCGCAGTCGTCCTTGGCCTTGTCGGCCTCTCCGGCGAACGCCGGGCCGCTGCCGTCCGGAAACTCCTGGACGCCCCACATCCGGTCCTGGGCGGCGCGTTCCGCAGCGATGTCCGCGAGCAGGGAGCCCGGCTCCTGTTGGTTCCGCATGCCGAACGACGTTAACCGGCGTGCCGCGGCCGTGCAGCGGCCCGGCGGTGACGGCGCCCGGCCGCTCAATCCGGATCGGCGTTGTCCGGCTCACAGCTCAGATAGTGATGGAGAACGGGCGGCAGTTCGTCCCAGAGCCACTCGTTGAGAGAGCCCGGGAAGTCCTCCGGTGCCTGGATCGAGAGACGGCGAGGCCCGGTCTGCACGAGACGCACGGGAATCGGGCCGTCATCCCAGACCTGCTCCCGGCTGCCCCAGAACGCCGAGAAATCGGCGCTCGTCAGCACGAGTTCCGAATGGAGGACGTGTTCGCCTCGGTGCCTGCCGAGGGGCAGCAGCCTCTGGGCGGTCGTCCGGAGGACGTTCAGCGCGGCGAGGTCATGGGGGCAGGCCACGCCGGTGATCTCCAGTTCGGGGAGACCGAAGCGGCGCAGGCCCCGAGTGGTGATCCCCACGCAGGAGCAGCCGTCGATCTCGTCCTCGTCGGCCGTGCACCGGCCGGCGTTCCGGTAGGGCGGGAGCACGGCGCCGGTCCAGTCGTCCGCGAGCACGAACTGCTCCTGGCGGGGGACGGGCAGCGGGTGCACGGCCTGGTTCATGTCGACGTCGACGGGGACGCCGCCCAGCGATTCGGCCAGCACCTCGGCCGCGGTGCGGCTGATGTGCGGGCCGGCCGGGAGATCGGCGACCTGCAGTACCGAGGTCACTCCGACGTGCCAATCGCTGCGGCGGGCTCGTTCGGCATCCTCCGGATCGGTGCTCGCCACCGACCGCAGATCCCACGGCGACACCTCGGCTTTGTGCGCGGCGACCATCAGGGCGGGCGTGCCGAGCCGTTGGAGCGTCGCGGCGCCGAGTCTGCCCGGCAGGCCTTGCCGGAGTGCGGTGGCGACGTCGTCGGGAGTCCGGTCGGCGGCGACGACGAACCGGGTGATGGTCTCCTCGGGAACGGTGACGGTGATGGACAAAGGAAGCCCCCTTCGGGCCATGACGGGTTCTCGTGACGTCGTCAAGCCTCGGGGGGACGCGGCCGAAACGGGACCTGAACATGGTTCTGTGGATAAGGGCCGCCATTTGCCGCCGAAAGCTGGAGAAATGTCCGACGAGCAGGCCCTTCGAGGCGCTCATCGCGGCCGCCGCCGCACGTCTCGCCCTGGCGTGGGAGGCTGAAAGCATGAATGCGACAGGACGTCTGGGGATCGGCTTGGCGGCGGTGGGTCGTCCGGCCTATATCAACGTGGGCAGGACGCAAGAGCTGCCCGAGGACCGTGGTGTCGAGCAGATGCGCCACGCTACCTGGAGCCTTCTGGACAGTGCGTACGCGGCAGGGATCAGGTGGGTGGACACCGCGCGGTCGTACGGGCGCGCTGAGGAGTTCCTAGGGGAATGGCTAGCCGCCCGTATGCCGGACGATCTGACCATCTCCAGTAAGTGGGGCTACACGTACGTGGGGGACTGGAGGATCGACGCCCCCGTGCACGAGGTCAAGGAGCACAGCGCCGATCGTTATCGTGCCCAGTACGCGGAGACGCGCGCGCTTCTAGGGGACCGCCTTTCGGTCTATCAGGTCCATTCGCTCACGCAGGAGAGCCCGCTCTTCGACGACGCGGGGCTTCAGGAGACCTTGGCCGAAGCGACCGCCCAGGGCGTTCGGGTCGGGTTCTCGACCTCCGGTCCTGGACAGGCCGACACCATCCGCCGTGCCTTGGAGCTCGAGGTCTCCGGCAAGCGGCTGTTCAGCACCGTGCAATCGACCTGGAATCTCCTGGAGACGTCCGCCGAAGCGGCGCTAGAAGAGGCTCATACGGCCGGTCTGCACGTCCTGCTCAAGGAGGTGCTCGCGAACGGCCGCCTCGCCGTACGGCCGCCGAGCGCGTTGGCCGCCATGGCGTCCGAGAAGGACACCACCGCCGACGCGCTGGCCTTGGCCGCCGCGCTGAGCCGCCCTTGGGCGGACACCGTCCTGATCGGAGCCGTCAGCCCAGGCCAGTTGGAGACCAACCTGGCGGCGACGCGGGTGTCCCTGAGTGAGCAGGAGGCGGACGTGCTGGCCCGCCTGAGCATCGCGCCGGATCGCTACTGGCGGGAACGGAGCGAGCTGCCCTGGGACTGACCGGCTGGAAGGGGGCCGCCCGTGGCACGATGAAGCCGCGCCCACCATGATCGGATTCATCGCCCATGCAGCCTGAAGCACCCCGGATGATCGGCCCCTACCGTGTGGTCGCACGGCTCGGCTCGGGCGGGATGGGTGAGGTCTTCCTCGGCACCTCACCGAGCCGGCGGCTCGTCGCCGTGAAGGTCATCAGAGAGGAACTGCTGGGCGATCCGCGCTGGCGGGCGAGGTTTCGCCGCGAGGTCGTCTCCGCCCAGGCGGTCAGCGGCTTCTACACCGCGGCGGTCGTCGACGCGGACCCCGACGCGGAGAGGCCGTGGCTCGCGACGCAGTACATCCGCGGTGTGAGCCTGGCCGATGTCGTCCGGGAGAAGGGACCGCTACCTGAGCAGGCGGCATGCAGACTGGGAGCCGGCTTGGGGGAGGCGCTGATCGCGATCCACCGTGCGGGGATCGTCCACCGGGATCTGAAACCCTCGAACGTCCTGCTGGCGTCGGACGGTCCGCGCGTCATCGACTTCGGCATCGCCCGGCCGCTGGATGCACTGCCGCTGGCGCGTTCGGAGATCCTGGGCACGCCCGCCTACATGTCGCCCGAACAGGCGCTCGGCGAGCCCGTCACCTCCAAGAGCGACGTCTTCTCGCTCGGCGCCACGCTCGTCTACGCGGCGACCGGTTCCGCGCCGTTCGGCACCGGCCACAAGGTGCGGGGACGCATCGTGTACGGCCGTCCCGACCTCGACCGCCTGCCCGACCCCATGCGCGGGCTCGTGACACGCTGCCTGGTCAAGGACCCGGAGGAACGGCCCTCACCCGAGCAGGTCCTCACCGCACTGTCCACGCTCCTCGACGCCGTCTACGGAGAGGACGAACTGACGGACGGCATAGGGGACCTCATCGACGTTCAGGAACGGACGTTGATCGAAGTGACCGCGGAGCAGCCCACCCTGGTCGAACCACCCGAGCAGGCATGACTCCTCGGCCGCGCCTTGAGCGGCGTCATGCCGCCGATATAGAAGGCCGGTCAGGGCAGATCGTCCACCAGCGCATCCCAGAAGGCGGTCTCGTACGCGTGCAGGAGGCGGGCCGCGCGGGATGCCTCCACGGGGTCGTCACCGGAGGCCAATCCTGCGGCCATCACTTCGAGCGCCTGCTCCTCGAAGCCCGGCGGCGACTCGGCGAAGAACGAGAAGAACCCCACGGCCTCCTCATCGAATCCATAGCGCTCGCGAAGCGCCGTGGCGGTACGGGCGCAGTAGGCGCCCCACTCCTCCAGGTTGGCCAGCATGGCCAAGGCCACTTCCGTGGACGTGCCGAAGGCGGCGCGCTGCGCAACGTAGGCGGGATACGCCTGCGCGAGTGGAAGAGGCTCATGGGCCCTGAGATTCTTCTCACTTTCGCCGAGGGCGGTGGCGAAACGACCGAGCAGCCGGAGCGCCTCCGCCTCGCCCTGCGCCAGCCCAAGGAACAACCCACCCGCCGGCGGTACCGGGAAACGCGCCGCCAGCAGCGCGAAGCTGCGCTGATCGCTACCGACGATCCGATACTCCTCGGCGGCCAGCCGGACCAGGCGTTCCCGGGGCAGGTCGCCTGTTTCGAGCAGGTCCAGGAAGCGGTTGCCGGCCGCCTTCGCCGCGATGTCCGCGCGCGCTCGGGCGACCAGCCCCGCGGCACTGTTGTCGGTCATGCACTCAGCGCAACATCCGCACGGTCGCGGCGTCAACGAGATGGCCGCCGATCAGGCCATATGATCACCTCGATACGATGAAGAACTGGAACGTCTACGCAGGTGTGGACGGAGTTGGGAGCGAGCGCATATGTCGGATTTCGAACTCAACCACGCGGGCGGCCGGATGCCCCTCGAGGTAACGGAGTCGACGGAGGGCCCTTCGGGCCTGCGGGTGGGAAGCCTCATGAAGGAGACGGGGCACGTCACACTCGACCCCGGTTTCACCAACACCGCGTCCACCACATCGGCGATCACCTATATCGACGGTGAGGCGGGCATCCTCCGCTACCGGGGTTATCCCATTGAGGAGCTGGCGGAGAAATCGTCCTTCCTCGAGGTGGCCTACCTGCTGATCTACGGTGAGCTGCCGACCACCGACCAGCTGGACGAGTTCACCGACAGCGTCCGCAAGCACACGCTGCTCGACGAGAAGTTCCGCGCCTTCTTCTCCGCCTTCCCGCGCCGCGCCCACCCGATGGCGGTCCTGTCGTCGGCGGTCAGCGCGCTGTCGACCTTCTACCAGGACAGCCTGGACCCGTTCGACCCCGAGCAGGTCGACCAGTCCAGCATCCGGCTCATCGCCAAGCTCCCCACCATCGCGGCCTACGCGTACAAGACCTCCAACGGGCAGCCGCTGCTGTACCCCGACAACTCGCTCGGGTACGTGGAGAACTTCCTCCGCATGACGTTCGGGCTGCCCACGGAGCCGTACGAGATCGACCCCGAGATCGTGCGGGTGCTGGACATGCTCTTCGTCCTGCACGCCGACCACGAGCAGAACTGCTCCACCTCCACGGTGCGGCTGGTGGGCTCCAGCCAGGCCAACCTGTTCTCGTCCGTCTCCGCAGGCGTCGACGCCCTGTTCGGGCCGCTCCACGGCGGCGCCAACCAGGCCGTCCTGGAGATGCTGGAGCGCATCCACGAGAACGGTGACAACATCGAGTCGTTCGTGGAGCGGGTCAAGAAGAAGGAGCCCGGCGTCAAGCTCATGGGCTTCGGGCACCGCGTGTACCGCAACTACGACCCGCGCGCCGCGGTCGTGAAGAAGGCCACCAGCAAGGTGCTCGGGGCGCTCGGCAAGTCCGACCCGCTCCTCGACCTCGCCATGCGCCTCGAGGAGGTCGCCCTCAGCGACGACTACTTCGTCGAGCGGAAGCTCTACCCGAACGTGGACTTCTACACCGGCGTCATCTACAAGGCGATGGGCTTCCCCACGAACGCCTTCACCGTGCTGTTCGCGCTCGGCCGGCTCCCCGGCTGGATCGCCCAGTGGCGCGAGATGATGAACGACACCACGACGAAGATCGGCCGTCCCCGGCAGGTGTACGTGGGACCGGGCGAGCGCCACTACGTGGACCCGTCCGCGCGCTGACCGGCCTCGGCCACATCACCGGCCCGTGAGGGGGAGTCTTCGCTCCCCGCCAGTCGGCTGCATCGTCCCAAGTGACGACATAGTGCGCAGCGGGCGGGCTCGCAGCCCGCCCGCGCGCGCTTCCGATACACGTCCCTTCCTTCCTTGTAGCGCAGGGCGTTCGACTGATCGCATTCCGGAGACCTCCGCGTTAGCCTGTGGACGGCGATTCCCCCGGCGGAAGGCGGCCCGGTCGATGCCCTCCCTTGTCGAGACGCGACTGTCCAGCCTGGACTTCTGGGCGGCGCCCCAGGCCGAACGCGACGAGGTGTTCGCCGGCCTGAGATCCGCGAAGGATCCCGTCTACTGCCCCTTGCAGGACGAGCCCGGCTTCTACGCCCTGACCCGGTACGAGCAGGTCGCCGAGGCCAGCCGCCGTCCCGAGGTGTTCAGCTCGCAACCCACGGCGGTCAGCCTCGTCGACCCACCGGAGGCGATCGCCGAGTACTCCGGCTCGATGATCAGCATGGACGACCCCCGGCACGCGCGGCTCCGCCGGATCGTCTCCCGCTCGTTCACCCCGCGCATGGTCGAGCGATTCGCCGGGGACGTCACCGTCCTCGCCCGCCGGATCGTCGACGAACTCGCCGAGCGCGGCCCCTGCGACTTCGTCGAGCACGTCGCGATGCCGATGCCCCTGCGGATCATCTGCTCCATGATGGGCATCCCCGACTCGGAGTACGGCGGGGTCATCGACGCCACCAACATGATCCTGGCGATCGGCGACCCCGACTACGTCGGCCCGGCCGGCGAGGACCGCATCACGACGCTGCGCGACAAGTTCGCCCACCTGCACGAGCTCATGGGCGAACTGGGGCGGCTGCGCAGCGAAGAGCCGGCGGACGACCTCGTCACTGCGCTGACCCACGCGAACGTGGACGGGGAGTCGCTCACGACCGTGGAACTGGCCCGCTTCTTCACTCTCCTGGTCGTCGCGGGGAACGAGACGACCCGCAACGCGCTGTCGCATGCGCTCGCCCTCCTCACCGAGCATCCGGAGCAGCGCGCGCTGCTCGTCGCCGACGTGGAGGGCCGCCTTCCCGGAGCGGTGGAGGAGGTCGTTCGCTATGCGACACCGGTGACGTGGATGCGGCGCACGCTTTCGCAGGACTACGAGCTGTGCGGCTACCTGTACAAGGCCGGCGAAAGGGTGGTGCTGTACTACAACTCGGCCAACCGCGACGGCGCCGTGTTCCACGACCCGCACGCGTTCGACATCACGCGCTCGCCCAATCCCCACGTCGGATTCGGGGCGCCTGGGCCGCATTTCTGTCTCGGCGCCCATCTCGCTCGCCGCGAGGTCACGGTGCTGCTGCGGGAGCTCTACACGCGCCTTCCCGACCTGCACGCCACCTCCGCCCCCGTACGGCAGCGCACGAGCTTCATCAACGGGATCAAAGCCCTTCCCTGCGCCTTCTGAAGGTCGCAAACCAGGACATTAGCCACGAGTTTCTTCGGCTTGTCCACAGAATGGCGTTCCACTATTGCGGCGGGCCACCGTGGGCGAGGCTGTTCCGCGTCACATCCCGAACACGGAAGGCGCGACCATGCCCGCACAGACCACAGGCCGAGACTTCGGACCGAACCAGTTCGCCGCCCGGCTCGGACTGACCCGATGGCAGCTGCGCCTCGGCCGGGAGCACGGACTGCTCCCCGAACCCGATCTCGAAGGCGAACGGTGGTCGGCCCGGCTCGTCGACGAATGCGCGAACCGGTCCGGCCAGGTGGTCGCACGGTTCGGCGAGGACCCTCCGGTCGGAGCGATCCGCGCCGCCGCGCGGCTGGCCGTGCGCACGGGCCTCGACGTCGAACGCCGCGACGTCGAGGTGCTGGTGGCCCGGGACGATCTCGATGTCGTCAGCAGCTTCCGCGGACATCCGCTCTACCTCCTGCGCGACCTCGACGCCCTCGATCCCGCCGCGGTCCGCGAGGTCGTCTCCGCCCGGAAGGGGCCGCTGTTCGACAGCGTCGACCCCGGTGGGGCGGTGACGATCCTCGGCTGGCCACGGAAGACCTTCGACCGGATCGCCGGCGAGCGGAACCTGGAAACCGACCGCTTCGGCCGCTACGCGCTCGCCGACATTCACGCTCTCGCCGCCGACGAGACGCTCGCGGCGGAGGTCCGTGAGGAGAAACTCCGGCGGGCCCTGGCCAGGGCGAGACGGGCCGAGACCGACATCGAGGACGTCGTGCGCGGATGGATGCTGCGCTGCACCGCCTACCTCGACCGCGACGCCGACCAGCCCCCGGACCCCGCCGTCCTGGGTCGCGCGATCCGCAACCTGGTCGGGACCAGGGCCGAGAGCGCCAGATACGAACGAGAGGCGTTGTGAGGCCCTCTCGATGTGAAACGTGGATCGGCGGCTCGCAGCCTTCGACGGCGGCGCAAGATCGGCGCCTCGCCTGTCCGGCGACCGGCGTGAGGTCACGTCCGCCGCGAGTTGTGGCGCCGCCCCGGCGGGCGCCTCCCCTCATCGCTCTGGCGGGCGATCGCGGCGTGGAGCCGGTCGCGGGCTTCGGTCCGGGACATCGCCGGGAGGCGCTGGGGGAGATGGGCCGCCAGCGCGGAGGGAGCGTCGACCAGGCCGTCGCCGTCCACGACGGCCTGAGCGCCCGGCCATGGACCGAGAAGCACGGCGGACAGCTCGCCCGGGTGGCGGTCGATGAGCGCGGCGATCCGACCCGCCTCCTCCGCGCAGTCGGCCACCAGGAGAAGCCGCCGGGTGGCGGCCGTCCCGGTGGTCCGCCGGATCGCGAGTTCGGTCTCCAGATAGGCCAGCGCGGCATCGAGGTTGCCCGGGATGAACAGACCCGGGGCGTTCTCGTCGAGCAGTTCGTCCTCGGCGAGCCCGAACAGCCTGCCGGCATCGGGCCGCGGGATCACCACCAGGGAACTGTCTCCGTGCTCGTCGAGCGCGGACAGGGCGAACACCCGCGCGCTGTCGACCGCACCGCTTCCCGCGAGCGCCAGCGCGGGCACCGCGAACGGGTCGAGGGAGGGCCGGTAGGTGAACGGTACGGGCCGCGAGTCGGATCCGCCGGTGGACGCGGAGAGCACCGGCATTCCCGCGGTCGCCGCCGCGAGGATCCGGTGCCGGAACGGGTAGCAGATCGCGACGGCAGCCGGGAGGAGGAGGCCGAGCAGAAGAACCGGTTGCAACGGACGCACCCGCGGCTCATCATCGGCCTGTTCTCGCAGGCGCACGGGGGCCTGGCCGCCTCCCCCGCCCCACTGAGTCACCGTCGGGACCGGTGTCGGAACCGGCGCCTGAGGAACGCCGTCCGGAGCCTGCGATGCGGGACGGGGATCCGGCTTGTCGAGCGGTTTCGGCGGCGTGGGCCGCCGACGCCCGGCCTTCGGTTCCTTCTCGGGCCGTCCCCGCCTGCGGGCCGCGTCGCCCCCGAGGCCCGGCGCCCTCCTCCGTGAGCCGTCGAACATCGCCAGCCAAGCCGCCCTGCACAGTTGCGAGGTGTACCAGTCACGGTCGAGGCTCTGCCGGCAGGGGGCCGGCAGAGATCTTCGCGGCTCCGGCCGAGGTCCGGACGCCGCATCGGCGGGCGCCGCGCTGAAGGAGATCACGCCCGCCACCGCGGTACAGCCGAGCAGCCCGCAGGTACAGCGGACGATCTCGCCGAATATGTCTGTCATCCTGGGATCTGCCAGGAAACGGGTCATCTTCGCCCCGGGGGATCGCGTTGGTCACCGTCGGAATGCCGATCGTAGTCAATCCGGCTACGGAGCGTTGACCATTGCTCGCACTCGACCCACCGATTATCCGGTCACCACTCCGGTGAAATGTGCTGCACATCCTTAATCGTCCGGATATAACCATCGTCATCGGGCGGCCTGAGGACAGCCACACTTGACCAACGCGAAGGTTCACCCATGCGAACCGTAAAGTAAGGTCCCTCGATCTCGACGCAACACATCCATCCCAAAACACCAATAAATGAACATGTAGCCGCCAAGCTCATCGAATCGCCTTCAATACCGACAAACCCCCACAAGTGTCGCCCCGCCTGGCGATCCAGGAGATCGCAGCACTCCGGGAAGACTCGCCATCGGACCGTACGCAGGCACACCTCGCCACCCGCGCCCGCACAAGTCCCTGCAGCCCCTACACAACGGGGACCCAACCCGAAGGGTCAGCACGCCGAAGGACAGCGGGCCAGAACGTCCGGAGCCGCCCTCACCACCTCGCCCACGCTCCAACACCACACCCCACCCACGCTCCAACGCCATGCGGGCAACTCGGCCGGCGTCCAAGCGCGCCCAAGGGCCTCGAGACAATGGAGGGCCACCCTCGGGGTGGTGCCTGCCAGTGCAAGCGAGCGAACACCGCGCATCGCTTGGCGGCCTGCGTGCTGGCTGTCGAGAGCCCGAGCGGCGCGCATTGCTGGGTGTGGCGAGGCCAGGGCTGGCCGCGCCGCCAGCCTCCAGTGCCGCGCGGGGAAACCAAACGGGACATGCGGTGTACTTCCGTGCAATTGGAGATCGCCTGCAGTGCATCGCATGTACGCAACCCGCGTCGGTGCAACGAAGGTCCAAGGCGTGCAAGGTTCAGCGCGTGCAAGGTTCAGCGCCCCGGGGCATCCGCCGCTAGTCGCGGAAGCGGAATCTGAATGCGGCTTGTGGCGCGAGTGTGCTCGACCTGTCGAGGGGCGCCTTACGTGATCGGCGGCCCCGAGCCAGTCTTCCGGGCTACCTGGAAGCGCATGCAATGCTGCGCTTCGGGTGATGCTGCGCGTCGGTGCAGCGAGCGGCCACCGCGCCGTTGGCGCAGCATATGCCGGGCGCCGTCAGTGCTGTGCTCTGCGTGTGCCGGTGTCGCGCATGCATGATGTCGTCCCGGATGCTGAGCGTCGCCCATGCGGGTGTCGCGCCTCCGGGCGGCGCGTGTGTTGCCGGGCGTCGCGCCTGCTGCCGGGCGTCGCGCCTGCTGCCTGGGCAGTGGGTGTGTTGCTGGCGTCGTGGCCTGTTACTGGGCATCGCGGGTGCTGCCTAGGCATCACGGCGTTGCGTGGGCGCCGCACGTGTTGCTGGGTGGCCCCATGCTGCCTGAGTGTGCCCAGGTTGCTGCTCGGTGCGCGTTCTGCTGGGTGTCTCGTGTGGGGGTTGGCAAGCCGTCGGTTTCTGGCGTCGCGCGGAAGCGTAAGCACAACGTGCCTAATGGTGTCGCGGGTGTTGCCTGGGCATCGCGCGTGTTGTGCGGGCGCCGAGCGTGTTGCCTGCCATGTCGCGAAGCACCGTACGTGCTTGACGAGGTCGAAGTGGATCGCCCCAGTGGCGTGAGATGGCATGTCTTGAATCGCATGCAGCGCCGCCTGGGCAGCGCGGCACGCCGTGGGGCGCTACCGCCTGTGGGTAGCCCCGCATGCGCTGGGTGTCGCCAGGGTTTGGGTCATGTGTGCTTGGTGCCGCGCGTGCTTGTGCCGCGCGTGCTTGTGCCGCGCGTGCTTGTGCCGCGCGTGCTTGGGCGCGTGCTTGGTGTTGCGTGGGTTGGTGTTGTTGGTGTGCTCGGGGTTGCGTGTCTTGGGTCTGGGTGTTGGGAGTGAGTGTGCTGGGGGCGTGTGTCTTTGGCGGCGGGTGGGCGTAGCTGCGGCGCTGCGCGGGGCGGCGCCGCAGGTCTTTGTTGCCGCGCGTGGAGGGTGAGCGGGGCAGCCGAACGGGCCTTGCGTGGGCTGGGGGTGGTTAGGCGGCTTGGGGGGTGGCGGGGGAGTGGATGACGTCGTACATGCCCAGGGGGAGTGTGTCGCCGTAGAGCCAGTCGTTGACGGTGCCGGTGAAGTCGTCGGGTGGGGCCACGGCGAGGAGGCGCTGGGTGAGGAGGGTGAGGCGGACCCGGAAGGGGTTCGGGGGAGTGAGGTGGACGCGGCGGCCGGTGCCCCAGAAGGCGCTGAAGTCGGACTCGGCGAGCGGGAGGTCGGTGTCGATCTCGCGGGTGCGGTCGGCGGGGCCGGTGGACAGCCAGGACCAGTGGTCCGTGAGGAGGCTGCGGGCGGTGGTGCGCAGGACGTTCAGGGCGGCCAGGTCGTGCGGGCAGGCGACGTCGGTGATCTGGAGTTCGGGCAGGCCGAAGCGGCGCAGGCCGCGGGTGCGCAGGCGGACGCAGGCGCAGCCGTTGACGCCCTCGGGGTCGCGGTCGGGGTCGGGGCCGGTGCAGCGGCCGTTGGCGCGGAAGGGGGGCAGCACGTCGCCGAGCCATTGGTCGGCCAGGACGAAACGGGTCCGTTCCTGGGCGGGCGGGGTCAGGACGTGGCCGGTGACGAGGTCGGCGGGGACGCCGCCGAGGGCGGCGGACAGGTGGAAGGCGGCGGTGCGCGCCACCTGGACGGCGCGGGGCTGGTCGGTGATCGGGGCGCAGGCGGTGACGACGGCGAACTCGGGAGCGTCCTGGAACGCGCGTTCGCGGTGGCGATCCTCGGGGCGGGGCGCCTTGATGCCGCGCGGGTCCCAGCGGAGGCAGGTGACGTCCTCGCGGACCACCTCCAGTTGGGGTGATCCGAGACGGCCGGCGATGTGCGCGGCGTAGGGGCCGCTCGCGTCGCGGAGCAGGTCGGCGAGGTCGTGCGGGACGCGTTCGGCGGCCACGGCGAACCGGGTGGTCGTGGTGGCGGGGACAGAGAAGGCGATCATGGTTTCTCCTTGCTGGGGGGACCGACGCCGACCAGCCTGCGGTCCCGGCGGAACAGACGGCACCCGAACAGCGTTCTGTGGATAACCAGGTCAACGCATGGGCAGTGCGACGTAAAATCGGTTCGCGGCAGCCATCGTCGGCTGCCCGATCGTGATCCGGTGGAGTGCCGCGGCCGGGTGCGCCTGACAAGGCCCCTGCCGGCCGGACCGCCGCGATGGAGCGGGATCCCCGATCGTCTGGCCGGAATCGCCGGACGCCCGATGCAACGTTGGGTAAAATCACCATCACTCGCAGTTATGATCTTCCTCTCGCGCCGCCGAACGGGGACCCGGAGCGCGGGATCACCCTAGATATCGAAAGGCGAACGGCATGTGCCGACTGTTCGGGATGAGCACGGGCGGGCCCCGCGTCAGGGCGGCTCACTGGCTGCTGGACGCGCCGTCCAGCCTGCGGGCGCAGAGCCACCGGATGCCGCACGGCGCGGGTCTCGGCTGGTTCTCGCTCGGCGGTGAGCCCGTCCGCGACCGGGCGCCGCTGGCCGCCTTCGAGAACGCGGACTTCGACCTGCACGCCCGCAACGTCCCGTCGCACACGTTCGTCTCCCACGTCCGCGACGCGTCGGTAGGCGGCCTCACCGTGCACAACTGCCACCCGTTCGTCATGAACGACCGCCTGTTCGCCCACAACGGAGTGGTGAAGGGGCTCGACACGCTCCGGACCTGGTTGAGCGACGTCGAGCGCGCGCACGTCGCGGGCGAGACCGACTCGGAGCTGGTGTTCGCCCTCGTGACCGCGGAGATCCGGCGGCACGGCGACACGACGACCGGGATCATCGAGGCGGTGCGGCGGATCGGGGCCGAGCTGCCGGTGTTCGCCGTCAACCTGCTGATCGCCGAGGCCGGGCGGCTGTGGGCGCTGCGCTACCCGGAGAGCAACGAGCTCTGGGTGCTGTCGCCGGACAAGGGCGGGTCGAGCGGACGCGACGGCGCGGCGGTGCCGGCCGTGGTGATCGCCAGCGAGCCGATGGACGACCAGCCGGGGTGGCGGCTGCTGGAGCCCGGTGAGCTGCTCGTCGTGGACGGGTTGACCGAGACCTCGCTGTTCCCGTTCGCGCCGCCCAGGCATCCGCTGCGCCGTGCCGACCTGTCGGCGCGGGAGGCCGCGTCGCAGCAGACGGCCGTCGCCGAGGAGCCCGTTCCGGGCGTGAAGATCGCCTCGCTCCGGGGCGCGACGGCGGGCGCCGGCGCGCAGGCGGTTCCGGTCCGCGGCCCGCTCGCGTCGCTGATCCTGCGGAACGCCGAGGCGAAGGCGGTCCGGGGCCCGTCTGTCTAGTTCCGACACGCCGTTGACCACGGAAAAGACCAGCTTCGGCCGATTTCGCGCGGAATAGTGTCGCATCAGGGGCGGATTCGGGGGGAATGTGTACGTTAGGTAGATCAACACTGCTGTGAGCTGCGGGGACGGCCCCGCCGCCCAGCTCTGGGAACAGGAGGTCCCCGTGACCCGAACGCTGTCGAGGGGCACCCGCGTCACCGGTGCCGAACGCACGCAGCTCGCGGCCGAGCTCGCGCCCCGCTACGCGGGCGGCGAGAGCATCCGCGACCTGGCCGCCGAGACGGGCCGGTCGTACGGGTTCATCTACAACGTCCTGAAGGAGGCCGGCGTCCCGCTGCGCGGCCGCGGCGGCAACACCCGGCGCAAGAAGGACTGACCCAGCTCCCTAAGCGGACACAGCCGAGCACGAGCAGAAAGAGCAGAACATGGCCGGACGTCCCCCTCGCCCCCCGGGGGGACCCCGCGCGCTAGGACCGGCGGGACGCCCCGGAGACCTCGGAGCGCCCGTTCAGGCTCGCGAGATCGGCCGCCGCGCGGCCGGCGACCCAGCCCTCGTAGTTGGACACCGAACCCGCCCGGCCCTTGGCCAGGTTGGGGAACATCGCGTCGACGGCCTTCTCGACGGCCATGTCCCGCGCGGCCAGGACGGGAAGCAGATCCTTCCCGCCGGCTTCCGCGGCCGCCCGGTTCGCCGCCTCACCGGCCGCGTCCCGGAGGCGCTCCCCGATGCGCGCCGCGTAGGCGTTGAGGAACGCGTGGCGGAACGACCGCGTCCGTGACCGCCCGCGCGCGTCGCGGCGAGGCCCGGCGTGCACCATCGCCGCCGTCGCCTGCACGAGCAGCGATGTGAAGAGCATCTCCACCGCCGCGAGATCGGCGGGGAACCCGAGCACTGTGGAGAAACCCAGTTCCCTGTGCCAGACGGCACGGCAGCGGTTGGCGTCCGCCACCACGGTGAGGAGTACCGCCTTGGGCGCGTCGTAGGGATTGTCCACCGCGACGCGCCGCCCTGCGGGGCCTCCGAGGTCGCCGGTCTCGGCGGCGAGCAACGCGTGGTCGATGCTGTGCCGCGCTATGAGCTCCTGGGCGCGCGCGCTGAGCGCCTCGGCCTCCTCGGGGAACTCGGTCGACTCCGCCTTCGCGAGCAGGGCGCGGACCTTGCCGAGCATGCGCTGGTCGACGCCCTCGAACCCGTCCCGGACGGGCGTCTCCCGCAACGGCGTCCCCGGAGGCGGGCCGATGCTCGCCAGCTTCGGCAGGCATTCCAGCAGGTGGACGAGTTCGGCGCCGCAGGCGACGAACTCGGACCGGTCGGTCCCTTCGCGCTCGCACCAGGCGTCCGGGTGCTCGTCGTCGTCCTCCCACCAGACCTCGGCGCCGATGAGGGCGAGCTGCTCGCGCCACTGCGCGGCGACGGTGGCGGCGGAGTACGCGCGCATCTCGGCGGCGATCGCGTCGGTGGCGAGGCGGGCGTGCCTGGCGGTGCGGCGGCGGGCCGCGTACCGGACGACGTCGGCGGGCTGCCAGCCGCGCTCCCAGGCGAGGGCGACGCCGCGCTCCAGCCGGGCGGCGAGGCACCGCGCGGTGACGAGGGGCCAGCCCGGCACGTCCGGACGGTCGGCCAGCGCGGCCACGAGGACGCCGAACGCGTCGTCGTCGCCCCGGGCCAGCGCGCGGACGGCCTCGGACGTCAGCGCCTCGGCCTCGTCCAGCGGGGACGGCCCGGGGCCGCAGGGCCCCGCATCGGAAGAGGACTCAGCCTGCCGTGGCCGCCACCACGCCTTCCGCACCGGTACTCCCGTCGTCGTCCGAGGCTCCGTCACCTGACCACGAGGCATACTGCCACGCACGGACGGGTGCCCGGGCATGGACATCCGTGCGAAACGGAGATTTCACCGTCGGTGCACCGCGACGGTACGGGTTACCGGCTCAGGTCCTGGCCGCGCATCTCCTCGACCACCACGCTCTGGTAGGCGCGGGTGGTGTCCGGGACGTAGCTGAGCCGTGCGAGGGCCTTGCCGTCGTGGTCCCTGATCTCGAAGTGGTAGCCCTCGGCGACGTCGCCGACGTGCGCCACCGCTTGGTCATGACGGAGCCGGCACATGGTGTCGACCTTCTCCAGCGCGACTTTCAGGCTGCCCGCGTCGCTGATGAGCCGTGCCGGCTCACTCGTCTCCCAGATCTCGAACATGGTCGCGTCCTGTCGGCGGTGGGTGGGAAGGAACGGGCGGGGCATTCCAGGCATCGGAGACAGCTTGCGCTGATTTGATGGATCTTTCAATCAGTACAGGTCTCGGATTGATCACTATTCGGAGCCGTGCACGGGCATAGCGTCATGTTCCCACGTGAGGCAAGTGTGTGCTTTCGTCTTCGTGAATCCGGTCGGTAAGGTCGGAGGCGCAGAACCGAATCTGATTCGGAAGGGGCCGGAGTGGACTACCGCGTCGTGTCCATCGTCCGCGACCACGCCCGGGACCGGGGCGACGCCCCCGCCATCACGGGCGACGGCCGGACGATCAGCTACGCCGAGCTGGACGAGCGCTCCAGCCGGGCCGCCCGCGCGCTCCTGGCCGCCGGGCTCGGCGCCGGGTCGCGGGTCGCCTACGTGGGCAAGAACGCGCCCGAGTTCTTCGACCTGCTGTTCGGCGCCGCGAAGATCGGCGCGGTGGCCGCGCCGGTGAACTGGCGGCTGACCCCCGCCGAGATCGCCGCGATCGTCGCGGACGCGCAGGCGCCGGTGACCGTGGTGGACGCCGAGTTCGCCGCGCTCGCCGGGACGCTCCCCGGCCGGGCGGTGCCGACCGGCCAGGAGTTCGAGGCATGGCTGGCGGAGCATCCGGCCGACGACCCCGGATTCGTCGGCGAGCCCGGCGACGTCGTCGTGCAGCTCTACACCTCCGGCACGACCGGCGTGCCGAAGGGCGTGCAGCTCAGCAACGCCAACTTCGAGGTCGGCGAGCGGATGGCGCGGCGCTGGCGGCTGGACGGGTCGTCGGTGAGCCTCGTGCCGATGCCGCTGTTCCACATCGGCGGGACCGGCTGGGCGCTGGCCGGCCTGTACGCCGGCTGCCGCCAGGTGCTGGTCCGCGACATCGACCCGGCGGCGCTGGTCGACACCTTCGAGCGCGAGCGGATCACCAACGCGTTCATCGTCCCGGCGGTCCTGCAGTTCATGTGCCAGGTGCCGGGCGCCGCAGAGCGCGACTACTCGGCGCTGCGGGCGATCACCTACGGGGCGTCGCCGATCACGAGCGAGGTGCTGCGGCGCTCGCTGGAGACCTTCAAGGCCCCGCTGTTCCAGCTGTACGGGATGACCGAGACGACCGGAGCCATCGTCCAGCTGGAGCCCGAGGACCACGACCCGGACGGCCCGCGCGCGCACCTGATGCGCTCGGCCGGGCGGCCCTACGCCTGGGTCGAGGTGAAGATCGTCGAGCCGGGAGAGGGCGCGGAGCGCGCGCCGGGCGAGGTCGGCGAGGTGCTGGTGCGGTCCACGCAGAACACCCCCGGCTACTGGAACCGGCCGGAGGAGACGGCCCGGCTGCTGGCCGGGGACGGCTGGCTGCGCACCGGCGACGCCGGGTACGTCGACGCCGAGGGCTACCTGTTCCTCACCGACCGGATCAAGGACATGATCGTCACGGGTGCGGAGAACGTGTACCCGATCGAGGTCGAGGAGGTCCTCGCGGCGCATCCCGGGATCGCCGACGTCGCGGTCATCGGCGTGCCCGACGAGCGGTGGGGCGAGACCGTCAAGGCCGTCGTCGTCCCCGCGCCCGGCGCGGACCTCACCGAGGGCGAGGTCATCGCCTACGCCCGCGAGCGGCTGGCCGGGTTCAAGCGCCCGCGCTCGGTCGACTTCGTGGACGCGCTGCCGCGCAACCCCAGCGGCAAGATCCTCAAGAAGGACCTGCGGGCGCCGTACTGGGAGGGCCTCGGCCGGACGATCGCCTGACCCCTCCCTGCCTGACCCGCCTGACCACCGCCGGGGCGTCAGTCCTCGGCGACGGTGACGACGGTGTCCTTGGCGTCGGGCTCGATGAAGCGCAGGAGGGCCTCGCCCTCGGCGGTGAGGTCGTCGAGGGCGGCCTGCGGGAGGGGTTCGAAGGGGCGCAGCCGAAGGGTGGCGACCTTGCGCTTGTACTCGGTCTCCCAGACGCCGCGTGCGAACCCGTCCCAGACGAACACGGCGCGGACCCGGAGGTTCTTCGTGGTGAGCGACGGCCGATGCGCGTCGGCGATGATCCGGCGGCGGTCGGCGTGCGCGAGGACCAGGCTGTCGAACTCCGGCAGGAACCGCGCGGGGGCCGGGACGTCCTCGCCCGGGCGGGGCGCGCCGGGCAGGTCGAACAGCTCCCGGCCCTTGTCGTCGGCGAAGACGGCCAGGCGCGGCCGCAGCCGTTCCAGGGTCTCGCCCGCCGAGCGCAGTCCCGACCAGGTCTGCGCGTCGGCCGCGGACGCAGGCCCGAACGCCTCCAGGTAGCGCAGGACGAGATCGTCCTCGGCGGCGCCGGCGGACGGGGCGGCGCCCAGCCAACTGTCGGCCGACGCGAACTCGGCGGAGCGGGGAAAGCCCCACCTGTCGTCGGTCGGGACCATGACCAGCGGCACGCACATCCGGACGGCGTAGCCGAGCGCGCGGTCGTTGACGTCCGGGAACCGTTCCTGCAGAAGGGCCCGCACCTCGTTGAACGTGCGCGGGCGCTCGTCGAGGAGGGAACGGGCGGCGGGGACGACCTGTTCGAGGTCGAGGCCCTTGGCGCGGTCCCCGAGGACGCGCATCGCCGCGTCCAGCATCGGCTGCATCGACGTGCGGAACGCGAGGTAGTCGGACGCGGTCATCAGGTGCAGGGTCGCGCGCATCATGGTCGCGCGGACGAGCGTCCGGTCGTGAAGGGCCGCGTGCAGGCTGGACGCCTGGAAGCCCTCCAGCCGCGACCACAGCCCGACGAACGGCGGTCTGGGCTCCTGCGCCTGGATCCCGAACAAGCGGCCCACGGCGTCGGTGACCGGTACGCGCTCGCGCGCCAGAAGCAGTTGCCGGGCCAGCGTCGCCCTGTTGAGGGCCCGGACGCTGAGAGTGTCCGCCATCGTGTCCGCCTTCTCGCCGGCCCCGGCGGCACCCGGACGGTGCGGCGGGGATGGTCAGGGATGCCGACACTACCCAGGCCCTAAGACGCTCCCTGCACGTCGGCCACGTCGCCCACGTCGGCCACGTCGGCCATGCCCGCCACGTCGGCCACGCCCGCCACTTCCGCGATCGTTTCGCGGACGCAGCCTCGCAGCCACGCGTGCGCGGGGTCGGCGTCGTAGCGCGCGTGCCAGGCCAATGACAGCCGCAGGGGCGGCATGGGCAGGGGGATCGGGATCCGCACCAGGCCCAGCCGCTCCACCAGGGGCCTGTGCAGCCGTTCCGCCGCGAACCCCATCAGGTCGGTCTCCCGGACGACGAGCAGCGCGGTGCTGACCGTCGGGACGGTCCCGGCCACGCGCCTGGACCGTCCCATCCCGGCGAGGAGTTCGTCGATGGGCCCGGCCAGGCGGCCGCGCCGCGTGTTGGTCAGCTGCGTGGTCGCGCACCATTCGTCGAGCGTCACCTCCCGGCCCGCGAGCGGGTGCCCGGGGCGGACGACGGAGGAGAACCGGTCCTCCAGGACCGGCTCGACCCGGGTGTCGGTCGCCTCGGCCGTGATGATGCCGATCTCCAGGTCGACGGAGGCGCGCCGCAGGAGATGGGTGTCGCGCGGCCCCTCGCCGAGGAAGCGCAGCGTGACGCCCGGGGCGTCGCGTGCCATCCGCGCCAGGAGTGGACCGGACAGGACGGCGATCGTGCCCTCCTCCGCCTGCAGGGTGAAGGTGCCCTCCAGCGTGTGCGGGGAGAAGGCGTCGTCCGCGGAGAACAGCGTGTAGGCGCGCTGGACGAGCTCATGCACCTCAGCGCGCATCGCGAGCGCGCGCGGGGTCGGCACCATGCCGCGGCCCGAGCGCACGAGCACGGGGTCGCCGAGGGCCTTGCGGATCCGGCCGAGGGTGCGGCTCATCGCGGGGCTCGACAGATGCAGGCGCTCGGCCGCCCCGGCGACGCTGCCCTCGTCCAGCAGGACGTCGAGCGCGACGAGCAGATTGAGATCCAGCGTGGATTGCACCGGACGCACTCCTCACGTGCAAAAGATGCATTTGAAAGCAAGTCACCGCAAGCCTACGTTGGAGATCGCGGAGGCGGCGCGCGCGGCCGGATCCCCGCCCCACCTGTCGGCTCAGCCCTTTCCGGCGTGCCCGAGGCACGCCCGCGAGTGACTTCGAGGAACCCTCATGACGATCGATGCCGTCCGCGCCGCCGCGCCTCCGGACCGGGGACGCGCCGCCCGGCGCGCCGTGCCGCCGCTGATGTCGGCGTGCGTGGTCCTGGTCGTGGCGATGGTCGCGGCGATCAACCTCTCGATCCCCAAGCTGTCGGCGAGCGGCCTGCACCCGTCCGCCACCGGCCTGCTGTGGATCGTCGACTCCTACGTCCTGGTGTTCGGCTGCCTGCTCATCCCGGCCGGCGCCGCGGGCGACCGGTTCGGGCGCAAGGGCGCCCTGCTGGCCGGCCTCGGCGTCTTCGCCGCCGGCTGCCTGCTGTCGGCGGCGGCGCCCGCGGTCGCCGTGCTGCTGGCGGGCCGGCTGGTCACCGGGGTCGGCGCGGCGCTCATCATGCCCGCGACGCTGTCGCTGCTGATGCAGGTCACCGAGCCGGCGCGGCGCCCGCAGGCGATCGCGGCCTGGACGGCCGCGACCGGCGTCGCGGGCGCCGTGGGCAACCTCGCCGGGGGAGCGGTGCTGGAGTGGCTGCCCTGGCAGTGCCTGTTCCTGGCCGGCGCGCTCGCCGCCGGTGCGCTGGCCGCGCTGACGGCCTGGCTGGCCCCCGCGGGCGAGCGGCACCGCGCGGACCTGGACGCGCCGGGCGCCGCGCTGCTCACGGCGGCCCTGTTCGCGCTGCTCTTCGGGATCATCGAGGGATCCGAGCGCGGCTGGACGTCCGCACCGGTGCTGGGCGGGTTCGCGGGCGCCGCCGTCCTGCTGGCGGTGTTCGCCGTCCACGCGACGCGCGCCGCGCACCCGCTGCTCGACCCGCGGCTGTTCGCCCGCGCCACGCTGCGCAGCGGCGTGCTGGGCATCGGGGCGGCCTTCTTCTGCCTGTTCGCGCTGTTCTTCGTCAACGCCCAGTACCTGCAGTACGCCAAGGGGTACTCGCCGCTGGTCACCGGCGTGGCGGTCGCTCCGGTCGTGGTCGGGATGATCGTGGTCTCCCGGCGGAGCGTCGGCCTGGCCCGCAGGTTCGGGAACCGCGCGGTCATCACCTCGGGGCTGCTCGTCCTCGCCTGCGGGCTCGGGCTGCTCTCGCTCGCCGACGCGGCCACGCCCTACCCGCTCTACGCGGTGGATCTGCTGGTCATGTCGGTCGGCATGGGACTGTGCGTGCCGCCGCTGTCGGTCGGCGTCATGTCCGCGCTCCCGCCCGGGCGCGCCGGGCTGGGGTCCGGGCTGAACAGCGCGGCCCGCGAGATCGGCAGCGCGCTGGGCGTCGCGGTCCTCGGGACGGTGCTCACCGGCCGTTTCACCGGCGCCCTGCCGCCGGCCCTGGCGGACCACGCCCGCTCGGCGGGCGAGGCGATCGCCGCGGCGAACGCCTCCGGCGCCGGCGCGGGGACGCACGCCCAGGTCGTCTCGGCCTTCACCGACGCGATGTCGGCGGGCTTCCGCGTGGTCGCGCTGATCGCCTGCGCGGCGGCGCTGCTGGTCGCTCCCGGCCTTTCCCGGGCCGACCGGGCGACGAGGGCTGGTCGCTCCGATCAATGAGATATATCGTGTCCTTCTGAATATGAGATATAACTCGATGACCAGGAGGGCGGCGATGGGCGTGGCGGAGAGCCCGCGCGGTGTCCGCGGCAGGCTGCTGGACCGGATGTTCGTCCGGGGACGCGTCGAGGACGTCCGGCCCGGGCCGGGCCGCATGCGGTGGATCGCCATCGGCGGCGTTCCCGGCCTGGACTGGACGCCCGGGCAGCACGTCCGCGTGCACATGGCGGACGTCACGTCCGCGCGGACGTGGGTCAGCGGCAAGGTGCGCGACGCGCTGCGCACCTACTCCGTGTGGGACTACGACGCCGCCTCCGGCGTGCTGGAGCTGTGCGTCATGAACCACGAGGGCGCCGGGCCGGGGGCGCGCTGGGCCCGTTCCGTCCGGCCGGGGGAGGAGGTCGTCTTCAACAAGCCGGAGGGCTCGTTCGTGCTGCGCCCCGCTCCGTACCACCTGTTCGCGGGCGAGGAGACGGCCTCCGTCACGTTCGGCGCGATGCTGCGCGCCGCCGGGCCGGACGAACCCGTGTACGGCGCGGTGGAGGTCGCCGAGCCGGAGGACCGGTTGCCGCTGCCGCGGAGCGAGGAGCTCGCGTGGTGCCGTCGCGGTGCCGCCTCGGCGGCGTCGTCGGAGATCCTCGTCGACGCGGTCCGCCGGCTCGATCTTCCCGGCGAGCCGGGGTTCGCGTACGTGGCCGGGGAAGCACGCACCGTACAGGCCGTGCGCGCCCATCTGGTCCGGGAGCGGAGCTGGCCGCGCAGATCCGTGCAGGTCAAGCCCTACTGGACGCCCGGCAGGCGGGGGATGGACTGATCGCCAACGAGCGTTGGAGGCGGGGGTTACGGGCCGATATTTCGCAAAATGCACGTGCATCAGCCCTTGCACCTGCACGCCATTCCTAGCAGGATTGCCCCGGACCCCCGCACGTGAACTCGCCGGAGATCGCGATGACCGCACACTTGAGCGACAGTGACCGACAGGCGCTGCGGCTGGCCCAGGATCTCCGCGAGGAGATGCGGGCGGCGCTGCCCCAGCTCCCCTCCGCGCCCTCGGTCTCCCCGTTCGTCGACCAGGGAGGGACGCCCAGCGTCCTGCTCCGGATGGACGCCGACACCGCCCGCGCGCTGATGGCCGTCCTGGCCGAGCGCCGCACGGATCGGACGGCTCCTCCGCTGCCGGAACCGCGCCGGGCCGACGGCTCCCACGTCCCGCCGCCCGTGCCGCCGCCGGGCGCCCCCCAGGCGGCTCCCGCGCCGTACCAGCCGATCGTCGCGGCCGCGCCGTTCCCGGAGCCCGCCTACGCGCAGGCCCCCTTCGCCGAGGCGCCGGCGGTCAACCCGGTGTTCGCCGGCGGGACGGGCCCGACCCCGCTGGTGCCGTCGGTCTACCCGACGCACTGACCCAGGTCCCTCCTCCCTCGGACCGCCGCGCGCGGTCCGCGGCCCCGCGGCGCCGGCGGGGGCGCCCCCCGGCCGGGACGAGGCCCGGGGGGTGGGCGGGGGGGCGGGCCCCCCCCCCGGGGGCCCCCGGCCCCCCCCCCCCCCCCCCCCCCCCCGCCCCCCCCGCCCGCCCCCCCGGGGCCGCCCCGCGGCCCGGCGCCGCCGTCATGGCCGCCGCCGGGCCGTCTCGCGGTTCACGGCCGCCCGGCGGCCGCCTCCGGTATCCACCCGGCCGGTACGTCCGGCCGGGTTTTCTTGTGCGCGCGCTCCTTCCGCGTATCGGTCTCACGGGCTCGCCGAGCCGATGTCGATCTTCAGTTCCGGGCCGCGCCGGCCGGCCGCCCGGCCGCATAAAAGATCATTTCCCTGGACATAAAGATCGTTCTTTAAGATCTTTCCGATCAGGGTGCCGACCTGCGCGTCCGCCCGGATCCCCTGCGGGAAAGGCGATCCCGCAGACCGGCCGAGAAAACGATCTATGTGGCCAAAGGTAAAGAAATCGCCCATTTGGCCCAAGTGTGGCAATGAGGGATATAGTCAACGCCAGGTCAAGGTCAAAGCACCGTTGACCTGGCCAATCGCATAGCCGTCGCCTCCCGCCCGCCAGGCGGGAACCCTCAGCCGAACCACGGCCGCACCATGCACCGGCCGTGACCGCGCAGGGCCCAGTGAGCCCCCGGTCGGCATCCTCTCCCGCTTCATCGAAGCCCGCGTCGCGCGCATGCCCGCAGATCGGCAGCGCGGACGGACGCGAGCTCGGCCCGTCATGTCCGCGGGCCGCCCATGCGGGGTCCTTTCCGCGGCGGCATTTCCGAGTCCCGAGTCTCGGAACCCCGTTCCGCATGCCCGGATCCCCTGTGCTCCGGCGCCGGAACGGCTGTCCTGTACGCCGAACTAAGGATTTTCATGCAGCAGCGGACGATCAATCGCGTGTTGACCGGTGTCACCGGCGCGGCTCTTGCCGGGATGCTGGTGGGCGGCGTGGCGGCCGCCAGCCACGACGACTCCGCTCCCAAGCCCGACAGGCTTCTGGCGCAGCAGCAGGACATGGCCGCGCTGAAGCAGAAGGCCCCCGAGAAGAACACCTCCTCCGAGACCCTGGCCGAGTCCAGCTCGAAGTCCGCCTCCAAGAAGCCGGACGCCAAGAAGCCGGACGCCAAGGCCTCCACCTCCAAGGACGCCAGGAAGAAGGCCGACAAGGGCCCGAAGGCGATCCTCAGTGGCACCACCACCGCGTCCTACTTCTGGGACGACGGTTCCGGCATCAACGGCGACACCGGCGCGCCCGCGAGCGGCAAGCCGATGCAGAAGGGCCTGTTCGCCAGCCCGAGCTGGCCCATGAACACCAAGGTCAAGGTCACCTACAAGGGCCGCAGCATCACCGGCTTCATCGGCGACCGCGGCCCCGGCGCGCCCTCGCACGACGGCGTCATGCTCGACCTCGACACCTACACCTTCCGGTACCTGCTGGACGGCGGCAAGCCCGACAGCAAGTACGACGCCGGCACCGGCGAGGGACACCTCCAGGGCGTCAAGTGGGAGGTCCTGTCGTGGGGCTCGGGCGCGGGCACCAAGGGC
Organism: Spirillospora sp. NPDC000708; assembly: GCF_040299565.1. Taxonomy (NCBI): domain Bacteria; kingdom Bacillati; phylum Actinomycetota; class Actinomycetes; order Streptosporangiales; family Thermomonosporaceae; genus Spirillospora; species Spirillospora sp. NPDC000708. The sequence continues at coordinate 48,618 of NZ_JBEPCJ010000002.1, read as the reverse complement.
GAGCCGCAGCCTCTGGGCTGACCGTTCGCGAGCGGATTCACGGGCCACTTCTCAGCGACGGTTCGTGAGCCGCGCCGCACGACCCTCTCCGGCGCGACCGCCGGAACGCATGGAACGGGAACGCCCCGGCGAGTCGAACGATCGCCGGGGCGTTCTGCTGCATGAGCGGCGCCGGTCTCAGGCGGCGCCGGTCTCAGGCGGCGCCGGTTCAGGCGGCGCCGGTTCAGGCGGCGCCGTCCGGCCGGCGTGCGGCCAGCAGGCGGTACAGCGCCTCCGCGGCGGCGCCGACGCGCGCGACCGAGCACGTCTCGTCGGTCACATGCGCCTGCTCGGGATCGCCCGGCCCGTAGATCACCACGTCCGGCCCGCCGAGCAGGCCCGCGAGGACGGACGCGTCGGTGAAGTACGTCGCGTACTCCGGGACGGCCCCGGAGGAGCCGGGGGCGAGCAGGTCCAGGACCTCCGGCATGCCCGGGGCCGCCGGGTCGGTTGCGACGCCGGGAAGGTCCACGAGCCGTTCGAGCTCGACCTCCTCGCCGCACAACCCGGAGATCACCGCGACCGCCTCGTCCGCGCCGAAGCCGGGGACCGTGCGGACGTCCAGCCGCATCTCGGCGTGGTCGGGCACCAGGTTCGGCTGCACCCCGGAACGGAAGGTGCCCACGTTGACCGTCGCGGGCCCGTGCGTCGGGCTCACCGGCCAGTCCGCGTGCGCGTGCACGCGGACCGCCGCGGCGGCCAGCGCGGCGAGGGCGTTGCGGCCGAGTTCGGGCCGGGAGCCGTGCGCGGACACGCCCCGCGCCGTGGCCTTCAGCCAGAGCGTGCCCTTGTGGCCGAGGACCGTCCGGTTCCCCGTCGGCTCGGCGACGATCAGCAGGTCCGTGGCGGCGACGGCGGCCGGGTCCAGGACCGCCGCGCCGTCGCACCCGGTCTCCTCGCCGAAGGTGAACACCAGCTGGGGCGCGGGCAGCCCGTCGCGGACCGCCCGGACGGCCGCCTCGACCTGGCAGGCGACGCCCGCCTTCATGTCGCTGCTTCCCCGCCCGAGCAGGCGCCCGTCCCGGACGTCGCCGGACAGCGGGTCGAACGACCAGCCGGACGCGTCGGCGGGCACGGTGTCGAGGTGCCCGGTGAACGTGACCGGGACGCGCGGCGCCTCGGGCCCGTACCGGGCCACGACGTTCGCCCGCCCCTCGGCGGGCTCGTCCACCCGGACGGCGAATCCCGCGCCGTCCAGCACGTCCGCGACGAGGTCGGCGGCCCGCCGCTCACCGCCGCCCCGGGTGTCGATCCGCACCAGCCGGCGCGCGAGCTCGAGCGCGTCGCCCATCTCCTGACCTCCCTCTCCGGGCCCGGCCGGGCGGCCGGGACGTCTCAGGCCCGTGCCCGCGTGCTCTCCCTGACCACCAGGGTGGGGACGAGCGCGATGTGCGCCGACGGCCCGCGGTCGCCGTCGGCCTCGCCGGCGGCCGCGGCCAGCAGCCGCACCGCCTCGGTCGCGATCCGGTCGCGCGGCTGGTCGACGGTGGTGAGCGCGGGCTCGCTGAGCCGCGAGAACTCGATGTTGTCGTATCCCGTGACCTGGACCCGGCCCGGGACGTCCACGCCGTGCGCCCGGCAGGCCCGGGTCACGCCGAGCGCGATCAGGTCGTCGGCGCACACGATGGCGTCGGGCAGGTCGCCGGCGGCGATCAGCCGCGCGGCGGCCGTCTCGCCCCATTCCACGCTGTAGTCGCCGAGCAGGATCTGGTCCGGGTGCACGGCGATGCCGAGGTCCTCGGACCGGCGGCGGAACCCGGCGAAGCGCTGCTCGGTGGAGGAGTTGGTCAGCAGCGAGCCGGCGAACGCCGCCGACCGCGCCCCGCCCGCGTGCAGGTGGTCCATGACCTGGCGCATCGCGGCGACGTCGTCGACGCCGACCCAGTCGGTGCTGGTGCCGCCGACGAACCGGTCGAGCTGGACCAGGGGGAGCCGCCCGGCGGTCTCCTGGACGGCGGCGCCGCTGAGCGTGCCGTGGCTCGGGCTGACGATGATGCCGTCGACGTTGCGGGCGACGAGGGTGGCCAGCCGCCGCGCCTCGACCTCGGGGTCGGACCGCGCGTCGCAGAGCAGCAGCTCCTTGCCCTCGCGGCCGAGGGCGTGCTCGACGCTCTCCACCAGCGAGGTGAAGAACGGGTTGGAGATGCTCGGCACGACCATGCCGACGGTGTCGGTGCGGCTGTTGCGCAGCGCCCGGGCGATGGAGTTGACCTGGTATCCGAGGTCGTCGGCGGCCTTCCTGACCTTGCGCTGGACGGCCGCCGACACGGGCCCGCGGCCCGACAGCACGCGCGACACCGTGGCGGTGGAGACCCCGGCGCGCTCGGCGACCTGGGCGATCGTGACCCGCTGCAATCGTTTACCTCTCCAGCTTGGCGAAAGCCCGGATGCTGGGCAGATCAACAACAGTCGACCCGATCATACCCCCTTGACGGCCTGCGGGATCCGTATCTACGGTGCAGGACAACACGACTGCAATCGATTACACAGGAGGCGACATGGTGAGGGCGACGGGGAGCGAGCGGGCACTGGGCGTGTTCCCGCCCAAGCCGAACGCCGTCGAGGAGCTGTTCGGCACCCCCAAGGTCGTCATCGGCGCCGTGCACCTGCCGCCGCTGCCGGGCAGCCCGCACTACGAGGGCGTGCCGCTCGACGAGATCTGCACGTTCGCGATCGAGGAGGCGCGGGCCTACCTGGACGGCGGCGCGCACGGCGTGATCGTCGAGAACCACTGGGACATCCCGTTCCTCAAGCCGGGCGAGCACGGCTACGAGACCGCCGCCGCCATGGCCGTGGTGACCGACCGGGTCCGGCACGCGACCTCCGGGCGGGTCGGCGTCAGCATCCTGTCGAACGCCGCCGAGTGCTCGATCGCCTCCGCCTGGTCGGGCGGCGCCGGCTTCGTCCGCGTCAACCAGTGGGCCAACGCCTACGTCGCCAACGAGGGGATCATCGAGGGCCAGGCCGCGCACGCCACCCGCTACCGCAGCCGGATCGGCGCGAACCCCGTCAAGATCTTCGCGGACGTGCACGTCAAGCACGGCGCGCACGCGATCGTCGCCGACCGCACCCTCGCCGAGCAGACCGAGGACGCCGAGTTCTTCGGCGCCGACGTGCTGATCGCCACCGGCTCGCGGACCGGCGACGCGGCCGCGCTGGACGAGGTCGAGGGCATCGCCGCGCACACCACCCTGCCGGTCGTCATCGGCTCGGGGATCAGCGCGGGCAACGTCGGGGAGCTGCTGCCGGCCTGCGACGGCGTGATCGTCGCGTCCTCGGTCAAGGACAACGGCCGCTGGTGGGGCCGGGTCGACGCCGCCAAGGTGCGGGAGCTGACCGCCGCCGCCGCGAAGGCGGGCGTGGTCCTCCCATGATCGTGTTCTGCGGCTACGCCAACGTCGACCTCACGGTCGCCGTCCCCGTGCTGCCGGGGCCCGCCGCCCGCGTCCAGGCCACCGCGGTGCGCCGCGGCGAGGGCGGGATGGGGGCGAACGCGGCGGTGGCGGCCGCGCGGATGGGCGCCGACGCGCGCTTCGCGGGCGTCGTCGGGCCGGACGCGGCGAGCACCGCGTTCCTCGACGCGCTCGCCGCCGACGGCGTCGGCACCGAGTGGACGTCCCGGACCGGCGTCCTCACGACCGCGGTCGTCCTGCTCACCCCCGACGGGGAACGTTCCATCATCAGCCAGGACGACCAGGTCACCACCGAGCACGTCGCCGCCGTCGCCGCGCAGGCCCGCGCGGCGGGCGCGGACTGGCTCTACCTCGACGGCTACCGCTTCCCCGCGGCGGCCGGCGTGCTCGGCGACGGGCCGCCCGGGGTCGTCGTCGACCTCGACGGCTGCGACGGCGCCGCGGCGGCCCGCGCCGCGCTCGCCGCGGCCGACCACGCGGTCGTCGGCCGCGCGCAGGCCGCCGTGTTCCTCGGCGACGACGACGCGCTCGCCTCGACCGCTACCGAACATCGGGTAAACCTGGTGGTCACGGACGGTTCCCGGGGCTGGACGCTGTTCACTCCGGACGGCGGCCGGCACGCCGGCGCGGCGATCGAGGTGACCGCCGTGGACGCCACCGGCGCCGGGGACTGCTTCGCCGGCTCCTACTGCGCGGAACTGGACCGGGGCGCCGGCCCGCTGGAGGCGGCGCGGGTGGCCGCGGTCGCCGCGGGCCTGTCCTGCACCCGGCCCGGGGCGCGCGCGGGACTGCCGCATCGCGAGGACGTCCTCGCCTATATCGACTCCGCCGGAGCGCACCCCGCCGAGGCGAGCACAGCTCAAGCACATACGGCCCCCACGGACACGGTTCGTCCCGGAACCGGTCCGGACGCGTCCCCCGCGCTCGCGCGGCGCCATGGAGAGGAGACATGATGCGACGCACGGTGACGGCCGCGGTCGCGCTCGGCCTGCTGCTGACGGCGACGACCGCCTGCGACGTCCAGGCCCGCAAGGAGATCGCGGCCGAGAAGAAGGCGACCGAGCAGGGCCCGCCCCCGCCCCAGCGGATCGCGCAGGCCTGCAAGGTGCAGGGGCGCGCCCCGAAGATCGGGCTCGTCCCGATCAACCTCCAGGCGCTGTTCTTCAACCAGATCAACACGGGCGCCAAGACCGTCGCGGGCAAGGCCGGCGCGCAGGTGCAGGTCGTCAACGGCAACGACGACTCCACCACGCAGGCCAACGCCATCGACGACATGGTCGCGGGCCACTACGACGCGATCATCGTGGACGCGGTGGACACCGAGGGCATCAAGCCGGCGATCCGGCGCGCCAAGGACGCCGGCATCCCGGTCGTCGCGGTGGACGCCACCGTCGACGACCCGGCGGTGTCCACCCAGGTCGGCACCGCCAACGCCGAAGGCGGCAAGCAGCTCGCCGACGCGCTGCTGAAGATCTCCGGCGGCAAGGGCGACATCGGCGTGGTCGGCGCCCTCAACAGCACGATCCAGAACGAGCGGCAGAAGGGCTTCTCCGACGAGGTCACCGCGCACGGCATGAAGATCAAGAACGTCGTGGACGGCCGCAACATCCAGGAGAACGCGCAGACCGCCGCGGAGAACCTGCTGACCGGCAACCCGGACCTGCCCTACGCCTACGCCACCGGAGAGCCCGCGCTCATCGGCCTGGCCGCCGCCGTGGTCAGCCAGCAGCGCACCAAGGACCTCCAGGTCGTCGGCTGGGACCTGTCCAGCCAGGCGGTCGACGGGCTGAAGGCCGGCTGGATCAAGGGAGTCGTCCAGCAGAACACCTTCCAGTTCGGCTACGACGCGATGAACGCCGCGATCGACCTGGCGTGCAAGCGGTCCGCGCCGAAGGACGTCCCCGTCCCGACCCAGATCGTCACCCCCGCCAACGTCGGGGACTACCTGTACTACCTGGAGAAGTGATCATGGGCGATCAACCGCTGGTCACGCTGAAGGGCATCACCAAGTCGTTCGGCGCGGTGCAGTCGCTGCGCGGCGTCGACCTGACCCTCGCGCCCGGCGAGGTGCTCGGCCTCGTCGGCGACAACGGCGCCGGCAAGTCCACCTTGATGAAGGTGCTGGCCGGCGCGGTCCAGCACGACGCCGGCCAGATCACGATCGACGGCCGGGAGGTGCGGTTCGCCAGCCCGGCGGACGCGCGCCGCGAGCGGATCGGCATCGTCTACCAGGACCTCGCGCTGTGCGACACCCTCGACGTCGCGAGCAACCTGTTCCTCGGCCGCGAACCGCGCAAGGGCCCGTTCATCGACCGGCGCGCCATGCACGACAAGGCCGCCGAGACGCTGTCGGACCTGCACGTCCGGGTCAAGTCGACCTACCAGGAGATCGGGCACCTGTCCGGCGGGCAGCGGCAGGCCGTGGCGATCGCCCGCGCCGTGTCGTTCAAGCCGCGGGTGCTGATCCTGGACGAGCCGACCGCCGCGCTGGCGGTCGCCGAGGTCCGCCAGGTGCTCGCCATGATCAAGGACGTGGCGGCGCAGGGCGTCGGGGTCATCCTGATCACCCACCGGCTGCAGGACCTGTTCGAGGTCTGCGACCGCATCACCGTCATGTACGAGGGCCGCAGCGTCGAGGACGAGCCGGTGTCCGCGCTGGACATCGAGCGGCTCGTCGCCATGATCACCCGTTCCGGCAGCGAGCACACCGAGGAGGTGGCCTGATGAGCGTGCAGGCCCCGCCCGCCCCGACCGTCCTGGCGAAGACCCCGAGCCGCTGGGAGCGCGCCAACAAGGCGACGCTGGCGATGCTCGGCGTCACCGTCGCGCTGTTCGTCGGCTTCGGCATCGGCGCGGACAACTTCCTGAGCTTCGACAACATGTCGAACCTCGCCACCCAGGTGGCGATCACGCTGATCGTCGCGGTCGCGATGACCTTCGTGATCACCACCGGGCAGATCGACCTGTCGGTGGGCTCCACGGTCGCGTTCGTCGCGGTCGGCACGGCCGAGATGCTGAAGGCCGGCTGGGACTCCTCCCTCGTGATCGTCGCGGCCCTCGCGGCCGGGCTGTTCTGGGGCGCGGTCAACGGCTGGCTCGCCGCCTACCAGAAGATCCCGCCGTTCATCGTCACGCTGGCGACGATGTCGGTGATCCGCGGGCTCGCGCAGCTGTGGACCAAGGGGTTCTCGGTGCCGATCGACCGGCGGCTGTACGTCGCGAAGATCGGCGAGGCGAAGTTCCTCGGCTTCTCCGCGCTGGCGTGGATCGCGCTGGCCACCGTGGTGGTCGGCGGGATCCTGCTGGCCAGGACGCGGTTCGGCAACTACGTCAACGGCATCGGCTCGCAGGAGGAGTCGGTGCGCCGCGCGGGCGTGAACACCGCCCGGATCAAGATGGTCACGCTGATGCTGGCCGGGCTCGCGGCGGGCGTCGCCGGGCTGCTCACCGCGGCGCGGCTCGGCTCCGGCTCGGCCAACTCCGGGCAGGGCTTCGAGCTCACCGTGATCGCCGCGGTCGTGCTCGGCGGCACCGACCTGTTCGGCGGCCGCGGCACCATGATCGGCAGCATCATCGGCGCCGTGATCACCGGGGTGATCGCCAACGGGCTGACGCTGCTCGGCGTGAGCCCGTTCCTCACCCCGATCGTCACCGGGCTGGTGCTGCTCGCCGCGATCTGGCTGAACCTGCGCGGCCGCACGCTGTCCGAGCTGGGCGCCAAGCTGCTGGGACGGACATGACCGTGCCGTACCCCGGGCCGGGCGCTCCGCCGGGAGGCTCGCCGGGCGCGGTGCCGGTGATGACGGTGGCCGGGCCCGTCGCGAGCGACGGGCTCGGGCTCACCCTGACCCATGAGCACCTGCGCAACGACGTCCGCAAGGCGGTGAAGCCGGCCACCGACCCGGCGCTCGCGTTCCTGCGCGACGCCCGGACGACGCCGGGCCTGGCGTGGCTGCTGCGCGAACGTCCGTACGACTGCCTGGATCACTGCACGCTCGACGACGACGCGGCGATGCTGTCCGACCTGCGCGCGTTCGCCGCGACGGGCGGCGGCACGGTCGTGGACGTCACGCCCGGCGGCCTCGGCCGCGACCCGGAGGCGCTGCGCTCGCTCGCCGAGCGCAGCGGCCTGCGGATCGTCATGGGCTCCGGCTGGTACCTGGAGCAGTACCACCCCGCCCACCTCGCGGACGCGGGGGAGGAGCGGATGGCGGCCGAGCTGGTCGCCGAGTTCGCCGGCGGCGCGGACGGCACCGGTATCCGGCCCGGCGTGATCGGCGAGATCGGGGTGTCGCCCGACTTCACCCCGGCCGAGCAGGTCGCGCTGCGGGCCGCCGCCCGCGCGCAGCGGGAGACCGGCGTCCCCCTGTACGTCCATCTGCCGGGCTGGCAGCGCCGCGCCCACGAGGTGCTCGACATCGTCCTGGACGGGTACGGCGTGCCGCCGGGCGCGGTGGTGCTGTGCCACATGGACCCGTCCGGCGGCGACGTCGGCTACCAGCTGTCGGTCGCCGACCGGGGCGTGTGGCTCGAGTTCGACATGATCGGCATGCCGTTCCTGTATCCGGGCGAGGGGCAGTCGCCCGCCCCGGACGAGACCGCCCGCGCCGTCGCCGGGCTGATCGCGCGCGGGCACGGCGGGCGGCTGCTGCTCAGCCACGACGTGTTCCTCAAGAGCATGCTCACCACCTACGGGGGCAACGGCTTCCAGTACGTGCCGCTGCTGTTCGCGCGGCGGCTGGCCGCGCTCGGCGTCGCCCCGGAGACCGTCGACGGCCTGCTGCGCGGCAACCCCGCCCGGCTGTTCGAGTCCGCGGCCTGACCGGCCGCCGGCGCTCCGTCCCCCCACGTTTTCCCATCCGAGAGAGAGGATCGATAGTGAGCCGCGTCCTGATCGCCGGCGAGAGCTGGGTCTCCCAGTCCACCCACATCAAGGGGGTGGACTCCTTCACCACCAGCTCCTACGTGACCGGTGTCGAGCCGCTGCGCCGGGCCCTGGAGAGCCGGGGCCACGAGGTCGAGCACATGCCCGCCCACCTGGTGCCGGCCGACTTCCCCGGGGACGCGGACGCGCTCGGGCGCTACGACGTGGTCGTGCTGTCCGACATCGGCGCGAACTCCATCCAGCTCGCCCCGCAGGTGTTCGAGCAGGCCGTGCCGGGCACGGACCGGCTCGGCGCGCTGCGCGCGTGGGTCGCGGACGGCGGCGGGCTGCTGATGGTCGGCGGGTACCTGTCGTTCACCGGCTTCGAGGGCAAGGCCGCCTTCCGCAACACGGCGCTGCACGAGGCGCTGCCGGTCGAGCTGCTCCCCGAGGACGACCGCGTCGAGCTGCCCGGGGGCGCGAACGCCGAGGTCACCGCCGCCGGCCACGCCGCGCTCGGCGGGGTGGAGGGCGAGTGGCCCGCGCTGCTCGGCTACAACCGGGTCCGCGCCCGGCAGGGCACCGACGTCCTCGCCACGCTGAACGGCGATCCGCTGGTGGCCGTCGCCGGGTACGGGAAGGGGCGGTCCGGGGTGTTCACCTCCGACTGCTCCCCGCACTGGGCGCCCAAGCCGTTCTGCGAGGAATGGGACGGGTACGCCCGCGTGTTCGGCGGCCTCGTCGAGTGGCTCGCGCAGTGACCCGCTCCCGGCGGCTGCTCGACGCCTGCTCCGCGACGATGGAGCGGGCGCTCGCCATGCGCTTCGTCCGGGAGGTCGAGACGGGTGCCATCGGCGACCAGGAGTACGCCGACTACCTGGAGATCGAGGCGTCGTTCGTGGCGACGGCCGCCCGGCTGCACGGCCTCGCCGTGTGGGACGCGCCGGACTGGACGGCGATGGAGCGCAACGCGCGCGCCGTCCACGCGCTGACCACCGAGCAGGCGGACTACTTCCGCGCCGCCCGCGCGGCCTGGCCCGTGGAGGCGCGGCCGGACGCCGTCGAGCGCGCCCGGATCCTGTCCGATTTCGCCCTGGCCGCGGCCCGCGAGGGCGGCTACGGGGCGGTGACGACGGTGCTCTTCGCCGCCGAGAGCCTCTACCTCGCCTGGTGCACCCGCGCCCACGCGGGGGGCGGCGCGCCGTCCGGCCCGATCGCCGACTGGGTCGCGCTGCACGCGACCGCGGCGTTCCGCGAGGGTGTGGACGCGCTGGCCCGCCAGGTCGACGCCCTGCCCGGGAGCGTGGCGGACGACCTGCTGGTCCGCTGGTTCGGCGGGATGCTGGAGGCGGAGATCGCCTTCCACGACGCCGTCTACGCCTGACGGCGGCCCGAAGGCCCCCGGCGCGCTCGCGCCGGGGGCCTTCGCCGTCCCGGAATGGCGCTTAGCATTCTCTTATATTTCTCTTCGCCGCGTTTCAGTCCGGTCTATGAATTGTCATCGGATCGGGCCGGTAAGTTCATTTCTGCAAGGCCGTGGAAACGGCGAGAGAAATATGAAGGGAAGTCCGCATGAGCTTCAAGAAGATCACTCCGAAGCCCCGCAAGCGCCCGGCCAAGCCGGTCCCGCCGAAGAAGCACCGCCGCAAGCCCGTCCGGCGGCCGCACGCCAAGTAACCGGCGGTCGAGCCGGACGGGAGCCGGCGGGGGAGAGAGCGGACTCGCCCCGCCGGCTCCCGTCCCTTTTCCTGCGCGGGAACGCGCGAAAGTGATAGGAGGGGACGTGGCCCGTACATCTTTGCCGGAGGCCGCGCCCGTCGTGTCGGTGCGCACGACTTTCCGGCATTTCTGGCCGCTGATGCGCGGCGACCGGCGGCTGCTGCTGCTCGGCGGCGCGCTCGCCGTCGCCGCGGCGGCCTGCGAGGTCGCGGCGATCCGGCTGTTCGGCGTCATCACCGACCGGGCGCTGGCCGCCCGCGACCTGGCCGCCTTCTGGACGCCGGCCGCCGAGTGGCTCGGCATCGCGCTGGCGGCCGCGCTGATGACGTTCGCCGGCGACTACGCGACGACGCTCGCGGGCGAGCGGTTCCTGCTGCGGCTGCGCGACCGGGTGTTCGCGCACGTCCAGACGCTGTCGCCGGAGTTCTTCGACCAGGGCCGGCTCGGGGACCTGATGGCCCGGCTGACCGACGACATCGAGGCGATCGAGGAGCTGGTCGCGTCCGGGCTGGTCCGGCTGGCGACGGCGGTGGTCAGCGCGGCGTTCTTCGCGGCCGCCGCGTTCGCCGTCCGGTGGGACCTGGCGCTGGTCGCGTGCGCGCTCGTCCCGGTCTTCCTGCTGGTGACGCGGGGGTTCTCCGGACGGTTCCGGGCGGCGGCCGGGCGGGAGCGGCTCAGCAACGGCGCGCTGGCCGGCACCGTGGAGGAGAGCCTGTCGAACCAGCCGCTCGTCCAGGCGTACAACCGGCAGGAGGCGCAGGCGCGGCGGCTGCACGACGAGGGGCGCGTCTGGCTGGCGGCGAAGATGGCCGAGGCCCGGTTGTCCAGCCTGTACGGGCCGCTGGTCGAGGTCGTGGAGACGGTCTGCGTGCTGGTCGTGCTGGGCGTCGGCGCGTGGGAACTGCAGGAGCACCGGGTCACGCTCGGCGGGCTGCTGTCCTTCGCCGCCTACCTCGGCTACCTGTACCCGAACGTGCAGAGCCTCGGGGAGCTGGCGCTCACCGCGTCGGAGGCGGCGGCGGGCGCCGACCGCGTCCAGGAGGTGCTGCGGACCCGCCCCGCGGTCGCCGAGCCTCCGGCGGCGCGCACCCGGATCGCGCGGCGCGGGCGCGTCGCCTTCGACCACGTCACGTTCCGCTACCCGGGCGCCGACCGGCCCGCCATCGAGGACCTCACCTTCCAGGCCGGTCCCGGCGAGCTGGTGCTGCTGGCCGGGCCGAGCGGCGCCGGGAAGTCGACGGTCACCAAGCTGCTGCTGCGCTTCTACGACCCCGACTCCGGCGGGATCCGGCTGGACGGCGTCCCGCTGCCGGAGCTGTCGCTGGCCGCGCTCCGCGACACCGTCACCGTGCTTCAGCAGGAGACGCTGATGTTCTCCGGCACCGTCCGCGACAACATCGCCTACGGACGGCCCGGCGCGACGGAGGCGGAGATCGTCGCCGCGGCGGTCGCCGCCGACGCCCACGACTTCGTCACCGCGCTGCCGGACGGCTACGACACCGAGATCGGGCAGCGGGGGCGGCTGCTGTCGGGCGGCCAGCGGCAGCGGATCGGGATCGCCCGCGCGATGGTGCGGGACGCGCCGGTCCTGGTGCTCGACGAGCCCACCACCGGCCTGGACGCGCGGACGGCCCGCAACGTCCTCGGCCCGCTGCGCCGGCTGATGGCCGGCCGGACCACCGTCCTCATCACCCACGACCTGCGTCTGGCGCCGACGGCGGACCGGATCGTGCCGATCGGCCCGGCGGGTTCGCGGACGCTTGCGGCGTTCCAGGAAGGCGCAGGCGCATGAGCGCGCCGCCCTCGGGCCGGTTGGACGCCGACACGCCGCCGCCGTGCTGCTCGGCGGTGTGCCGGACGATCGCCAGCCCGAGCCCGGAGCCCGGCAGCGCGCGGGCCTCGGGCGCCCGGTAGAAGCGCTCGAAGACGTAGGGGAGCGTCGCCTCGGGGATCCCCGGCCCGTCGTCGGCGACCAGCAGCTCCCCGTCCCGCAGAACGATCCGGACGGTGCCGTCCGGCGGGCTGAACTTCACCGCGTTGTCCAGCAGGTTCGTCACCGCGCGGACGAGCGCCGGCTCCGAGCCGCGCACCAGCCACGGCTCCAGCAGCGTCTCGAACGTCGCCGCCGGCGCCCGCAGCCGGACCCGCTCGACCGCGAGCGGGACGACCCGGTCCAGCCGGACCTCGGTGCGCACCGCGGCCTGCTCGTCGTCGCGGGCCAGCTCGACCAGGTCCCCGACGAGGTTCGTCAGCTCCCGCAGCTGCGCCCTCACGTCCCCGAGGAGCGCGTCCATGCTGCCGTGGGGGAACGTCCGCTCGGGATGGGCGCGCGACTGGATCAGCAGGTCGATGTTGGTGCGCAGGCTGGTCAGCGGGGTGCGCAGCTCGTGCCCGGCGTCGGCGACGAGCCGCCGCTGCCGCTCCCGGGACCGGTTCAGCGCGGCGAGCATCGCGTTGAAGCTCCCCGCCAGCCGGCTGATCTCGTCGTCGCCCGACACCCGGATCGGTTCGGTGTTCAGGTCCTGGGTGCGGGCGATCGCGGCGACCGCGCGGGTGAGCCGCCGCACCGGCTGCAGCCCGGCGCCCGCGACCGCGATGCCCGCGCCGGCCGCCAGCACCGCCGCGCCCGCGCCGACCATGATCGTCATGTACTGGAAGCCGGTGACGGTCTCGTCGACCATCGTCAGCGAGCGGCCCAGCACGATCACGGTCCCGTCCTGCGCCCGGACGGTGATGACCCGCATGTGCACGCCGCCCGACTCGCCGTCCGCCAGCACGAACGGCGGCCCGCCCGCCGTGGAGACCCTCCGCACCGCGCCTTGGTCGACCGGCGGCGGCGTCCGGGTGCCCGGCGGCGAGACCGCCCGGCCGTCCCGGACCGTCGCGACGCTCATGTCCAGCGCCGCGAGCAGGTCGCCGTCGTGCCGGTCGCCGGGCCGGCCGTTGACGTTGTCGGCGAGCGTCCGCGCCTGCCCGATGAGGTTCTGGTCGATCTCCTTGCGCAGCCGCCCGGTGAACATCGTGAACGACACCACCGACGTCGCCACGATCGCGGCGATGACCGTCCCGGCGGCCAGCAGCGCCACCCGCGCCCGCAGCGACGGCCCCTGCCACCGCGACCGCCACCGGACCCTCATACCGGACCCTCCCGCAGCGCGTAGCCGACGCCCCGCACCGTGTGGATCAGCCGCGGCCCGCCGTGCTCCTCGGTCTTGCGGCGCAGGTAGCCGATGTAGACGTGCAGCGAGTTCGACGAGCGGCCGAAGTCGAACCCCCACACCTCCTCGTGGATCCGGGCCCGCTCCAGCACTCGCCGCGGCCGCCGCATCAGCAGCTCCAGCAGGTCGAACTCGGTGCGGGTCAGGTGCAGCGGCCGCCCGCCGCGCCGGACCTCCCGCGTGTCGACGTTCATCACCAGGTCCGCGAACCGCAGCACCTCGTCGCCGCCGGGCTCCGCCCCGAACCCGCGGGAGCGGCGCAGCAGCGCGCGCAGCCGCGCCGTCAGCTCCTCCAGCTCGAACGGCTTGGCGATGTAGTCGTCGGCGCCCGCGTCGAGCCCGGCGACGCGGTCGTCCAGCTCGTCACGCGCGGTCAGCAGCAGCACCGGCAGGTCGTCGCCGCGGCCGCGCAGCATCCGGCACGTGCCGATCCCGTCCAGGTTCGGCATCATCCAGTCCAGTACGACCGCGTCCGGGGCGGCCCGGTCGATCGCCTCCAGCGTCTCCAGCCCGTCCGCCGCGAGCTCCACCTCGTAGCCGTTGAAGCGCAGCACGCGCTCCAGCGCCGACCGCACCGCCGGGTCGTCGTCGGCCACCAGTATCCGCGGCGCGCCCGCGCCCGCCTCCGTCATCCGCGCTCCCTCGGTCGGTCCGGGCACCACTGTGGGCCACCGATGATGAGCGGAGGGTGAGAGGACGCTTAGACGCCGCTCAGGAGCTTCTTAACCGCGACGGCAGCGGGCTCGCGCCGTCGCGGGCGAGCTCCCGCGACAGCGACAGCGCGGCGGTCGAGGACGGGCGCGGCGACGGCGGACACCCCCGCCTCCGACTACTCCTGGTTCAGCAGGCTGAGCCCGCGCGCCGGCACCGACCTCGGCGTACCGGGCGATCGGCGGCCCGCTCCCGGCGCGGATGTCCATGCGCCGATCGTCACCGTGATCGCGCGCCCCCGGCAAGGGGCCGCGGCTCGCCGCTCACCGGGGCCCCGTGTCGGACGACGGGGTGTGCCCGGTGATCGGGGCCTCGATCAGCAGCGGCGCGTCCAGGTCCCGCACCGACGCGACCGCCTCGGCCAGCTCCGCCGCCGACCCGGCGCGCACCGCGGCGATGCCGAACAACCGCCCTGCGGCCTGCCAGTCCAGCGCCGGAGGGGCGAGGTCCATGCCGATGTAGCGGCCCTGCTCGGCGGACGCGCCGCCGCCCTCGTCGAGGGTCTCCTTGAGCGTGCGGTACTCGCCGTTGTTCATCACGACGAACGCGACCGGAACCCGGTAGCGGGCGGCGCTCCACAGCCCCTGCACGCCGAACATCGCGCAGCCGTCGCCGAGGACCGCGACCACCGGGCGGTCGCCGCGGGCCATCCGGGTGCCGATCGCGGCGCCGATGCCCCAGCCGAGCCCGCCGCCGACCGTGTGCACGTACGAGCCGGGCCGGTCCTGCCGCAGCACCGCGCGCAGCCTCAGCCCGGTCGTGATCGCCTCCTCGACCACGATCGCGCCGTCCGGCAGCCCGGCCGCGACCGCGTGCGCGGCGGCGCCCGGGTCCATCGGCGCCGGACCATAGGCGGCGCGCGCCCGCTCCTCCGTCTCCGCGCGGGCACGGGCGTGCGCCGCGCCGAGCCGCTCGGTTCGCTCCTTCGCGGCCGGCACCCGCCCGTCCAGCGCGGCGGCGAGCGCGGCCAGCGTCCCCGGAAGGTCGCCGGTCAGGCCGTGCCGGACCGCGAAGTTGCGGCCGATCTCCGCCGGGTCCTCGTCGATCTGCACGATCGCCAGCCCGTCCGGGACGGCCGGCCCCGGTGTGTAGTGGTGCGGCATGAACGCGTGGCACCCGGCGATCAGTGCCGCGTCGTGCGCGGCGAGCGTCTCCCGGATCACCGCGTTGCGCGGCGGCAGCATCCCCGCGTACAGCGGGTGGCCGGTGGGGAAGTCGACGCCGTCGTTCATCGGCTGGTGGTGCACGACCGCGCCGATCCGTTCGGCGACCGCGACCAGGTCCGCGACGGCGCCCGCGCGCCCCACCCCGTCGCCGGCGATCACGACCGGACGCTCGGCCGCCGCGAGCAGCGCCGCCGCGTCCGCGACGTCCGCCGGTCCCGGGCCGGTCACCGGGGAGCGCGCCGGGACCGCGACGTCGCCGTCCTCCTCCAGCAGGTCCATCGGGACCGACAGCAGAACCGGTCCCGCCGGCGGACGCGCCGCCAGCGCGAACGCCCGCCGCAGCAGTACCGGAAGGTCCCGGGCGTGCTGCACCTCGACCGCGCTCTTGGTCGCCGCCGACGCCAGCCCCACCAGGTCGCCCGACAGCATCGGGTCCTGGACGAGGTGCCGCCGGTCCTGCTGCCCCGCGACGACCACCATCGGCGTCCGCGACCGCAGCGCGTTCAGCATCCCGATCAGCCCGTTCGCGACGCCCGCCGCGACGTGCAGGCTGACCATCGAGGTACGGCGCGCCGCCCGCGCGTACCCGTCGGCCATCGCCACCACCGACGCCTCCTGCAGCCCCAGCACGTACCGCAGGTCCGGCGCCGCCGCGAGCGCGTCCATCAGCGGCAGCTCGGTCGTGCCGGGATTGCCGAAGATCCGCGTGACGCCCTCGTCGCGGGCGATCTCCAGCAGCGCCTCGATCGGCCTCATGTCCTGCCTCCCCGGCGGTCGGTGCTTCGCGGAGCCGCCGTCGACGTTGATGGTGTGCCCGGTGAGGAACCCGCTGCCCTCGTCGACCACGTATAGCAGCGTCGACAGCAGGTCGCGCGGCTCCTCGATCGCCGGACCACCTGCAGCTCCCGGACGCGGCCGAAGCCGCCGTCCGCGCCCGTCGTCCGCGCGACGGTCGCCCCCGCGCGCAGGTGGGGGAGCGCGGGCGCGCGAGGCCAGGAGCGGGCCGTCCAGGTTCACCCGCATGGGGGTGCGTCAGGACAGGTGCGCGATGACGGGCGCGAAGGCGTCCATCGCCTCGTCGGACACCTGGTAGTAGGTGAAGCCGTAGCGGTCGCGGCGGGCGAGCATCTGCTCGGCGATGTGCTCGGGCGGCCCGACGAACTGCGACGGCATCTCCAGCACCAGGTCGGTGGACGCGGTGCCCCAGCCGCGGGTGACCGCGACCTTCGCGGCGGCGCGGCGCGGATCGGGGCCGAAGGTGGGCGTGACCAGCATGCTCAGCTCGACGTCGCGCCCGGCGGCGGCCTCCCGGATCCAGCCGACCTTGCGCTCGATGGTCTCCGGGAGCCGTTCGCCGATCTCCTCGGAGATCGTCCCGTCCGGGAGGGCGCGGGGCAGGATCCCGACGGTGTCGGCGAGCCGCCCCGCGATGCCGAGCATCCGCCGGCTGCCCGCGCCGACCACGAGCGGCGGGCGGCGCTCCGGGCGCGGGAACACCGTCAGGCCGTCGATCCGGTAGTGCTCGCCGGTGAAGCTCGTCTTCTCGCCCGACAGCAGGCTTCGCAGGATCCGCAGCGACTCCTCCATGCGACCGACCCGCACGCCCGCGGCGTCGAACGGCATCCCGGCGGCCTCGTACTCCTCGCGGAGCCAGCCCGCGCCGAGGCCCAGCTCGAAGCGGCCGCCCGACAGGTGGTCGAGCGTCGCCGCCTCCTTCGCGAGCATCACCGGGTGCCGGTAGTCGTTGCAGAGCACCATCGTGCCGACCCGCAGCGTGCTCGTCGCGGCGGCGGCCGACGCCAGCGCGACCATCGGGGCGAGCTGGTCGCCGAACGGCTCGGCCACGAAGTGGTCGCGCAGGATCAGGGTGGAGTACCCGAGGTCCTCCGCGCGCCGCGCCGTCGCGAGCAGGTCCGCGCCGGAGCGGACCGACTCGCCGACCACGCCGAAGCGGAACGGGCGGCGGGTCGGGCCGGTGCTGGTCCGGTCCTTGCGGGCTTCGTCCATGAGCCGAGGATGCCGTGCGCGTGGACCGTTCCGCTGGCGGGAAAACGACACAGGGCTCGACTTGGTCAACAAATGGCCCCGGGACTGGTGCCGGCGGTTCGAAGATCGCAATATTGCGGGGGCGAGAATCGCCCCGGCCGCTCGTTCCCCCGGCCCATGGAGGTCATCCGTGAGTGATACGTCCCCCGCCTCTTCACCCCCTCCCAGCCCGTCCCTCGCACGGAAGGCGGTGGCGGGCGTCCTGCTGGTCGTCCCCTTCGCCGTCTACCTCGCCGTGCCGACCTACGCCAAGGACGGCCCGCACGTGGCCGGCTTCCCGTTCTTCTACTGGTGGCAGCTGCTGTGGGTGGTGCTCACGGCCGTCTGCATCGGAAGCGCGCACCTGCTCACCCGCAAGCGGGGTGAGGCGAAGTGAAGGACGTCAACGGCGTCGAACTGACCATCTTCATCGTCTTCTTCGCGGTGGTGACGGTGGTCGGCTTCGCGGCCGCGCGCTGGCGGCGCGGCCAGACCATCATGCACCTGGACGAGTGGGGCCTCGGCGGCCGCAGCTTCGGCACGTTCGTCACCTGGTTCCTGCTCGGCGGCGACCTCTACAGCGCCTACACGTTCATCGCCGTGCCGTCGGCGGTGTTCGCGGGCGGCGCGATGGGCTTCTGGTCGGTGCCCTACGGCGCGATCGCCTACCCGATCGTGTTCCTGATCGGCCCGCGGCTGTGGTCGGTCGCGCAGCGGCACGGCTACGTGACCGCGGCCGACTTCGTCCGCGGCCGGTACGGCTCCCGGTCGCTGGGGCTCGCCATCGCGCTCACCGGGATCCTGGCGATGATGCCGTACATCGCGCTCCAGCTCGTCGGCATCCAGGCCGTCCTGACGGTGATGGGCGTGTCCGGGTCCGGCTGGGCGAAGGACCTGCCGCTGTTCATCGCGTTCGCGCTGCTGGCCGCCTACACCTACACCTCGGGGCTGCGGGCGCCGGCGCTGATCTCGTTCGTCAAGGACGCGCTGATCTACCTCGTCATCATCGTCGCGATCGTCTACATCCCGACCAGGCTCGGCGGCTGGGACGGCATCTTCGACAAGTCCGCCGCCGCGCTCGCCAAGCCGAACCCGGCGACGGGCAAGCCCGCCGGCTCGCTGTTCACCAATGACATGACGCACTGGGCGTACGGGACGCTGGCGCTCGGCTCGTCGCTCGCGCTGTTCATCTACCCGCACAGCGTGACCGGCGCGCTCGCCGCCGGGCGCCGCGACGTGATCCGCCGGAACGCGGCGCTGCTGCCCGCGTACTCGCTGCTGCTCGGGCTGCTCGCGCTGCTCGGCTACATGGCGCTCGCCCACCCCGGCGTGGTCGCCGCCGTGAAGCACGCCGGCAACCCGCAGCTGGCGGTCCCGGAGCTGTTCGACCAGGTCTTCCCCGACTGGTTCGCCGGCGTCGCGTTCGCCGCGATCGGGGTCGGCGCGCTGGTGCCCGCCGCGATCATGTCGATCGCCGCGTCCAACCTGTTCACCCGCAACGTCTACACCTCCTTCATCCGGCCGGACGCCTCGCCCGAGGAGGAGACCCGGGTGTCGCAGCTGGTGTCGCTGCTGGTGAAGCTGGGCGCGCTGGTGTTCGTGCTCGGCTTCGACAAGTCGCTGGCGATCAACCTGCAACTGCTCGGCGGCATCTGGGTCGTGCAGACGTTCCCCGCCATCGGCATCGGCCTGTACACGCGGTGGCTGGACCGGTGGGGCCTGCTCGCCGGCTGGGCCGCGGGCATGGCGTACGGCACCTACACCGCCTACGACCAGGCGTCGCCGACGCAGAGCCACTTCGGTTCGCCGCTCGCCGACATCCCGTTCATCGGGCACACCGGCTACATCGCGCTGACCGCGTTCGTGCTGAACATGGTCGTCGCGGTCGCGGTCACGGCGCTCGTCCGGGCGTTCAAGGTGCCGGCGGGGCCGGACGAGACGAGCCCCGACGACTACACCGCCGACGCGGGCGACAGGCTCGCCGCGCCGGAGGACCCGGCGGGCGAGCTCACCGGCCAGTCCGCCTGAAAACCGGCCCGCTCCAGGTGCGGCCCGCCCGAGGACCGGCGGTGCCGGAGGGCCGCGCAGACCGGCGGGACGGGGCGAGCGGCTCGGTCGCCGTCCGTGCGGCGTAAGGGCGTCACCGACTGCCCCGATCCCGCCGGTCCCTTCCAGACTGCGCCCCGCCCGCCGCGATCCGCAAGGCGGGCGGGGCTCAGCCCGCGGCGTCGACGCGCTGCGACAGCACCTGCCCCGGCCAGTCGCCCACCTTGAACTCGGCGACCGTCGCGAACCCCTGGCGCCGGTAGTACTCGACGAGCCGCCCGTCCCCGCCGCCGTAGCAGTCGACGCGCAGCAGCCCGGCGCCCCGGGCCCGCGCCAGCCGTCTCGCCTCGCCGATCAGGGCGGCGCCGACGCCGCGGCCGGCGAACGCCCGGTCGGTCACCAGCAGCGTGATGTACAGCTCGGGCTCGTCGGCCGCGCCGACGTAGGACGGCGGGCCCGGCGCGACGGCCATGACCCCGGCGGGACGGCCGTCCGCCTCCGCCACCAGGATCTCGTCGTCGCGGGCGATGCCGGTGATCCGCTCGACCCGGCGCGGGTCGCGCGACCAGGGCTCGGCGCCCCACTGGCCGGTCCGCCCGTTGCTCGCCAGCCAGGCGACGGCGCCGTCCAGCATCGCCATGATCACGGGTACGTCGTCCGGTCCGCCGCTGCGGATCTCCATCGCGGCACCTCCCACCCGTGATCATCGCATCAGCGCGGCACCGGGCGGTGCTCCTTCTCCTCGGAACGCTCCAGCTCCCCGCCGGCGAACAGCCGTGCCAGCGGCCCGCCGGACGGCCTCGGGACCGCGGTCCTCGCCCGGAGCCGCTCCGCGGCCTCCGCCGGGAGGGGCCGGGTCCGCTCGCCGAACCCGCCGGAGGGGGAGCGGACGATGATCCCGGTCTCGACGCCGTGCTCCAGAAGCAGCAGGTCCCGGCGCTGGAGGCCGAGGCACAGCCGCCGCGTCACCGCGAACGCCAGCGGCGGCCCGGCGAGGAGCGCGACGCGGAAGAACCAGGTGGTCGCGAACAGCGACACGTCGAACCGGTCGGCGATGACGTCGTTGCCGGCCGCCGCCCACAGCACGCCGTAGAAGACGATCCCGGCGGCGCCCAGGCCCGTCCGCGTCGCGGCGTCGCGCGGGCGGTCGAGCACATGGTGGAACGCCGTGTCGCCCGTCGCGCGCCGCTCGATGAACGGGTAGAGCGCGAGCACCGTGAAGAACACGGTGATGACCAGCAGCGGGACGAGGATGCCGAAGGAGAGGGTGTGCCCGGCGACGGTGACGTCCCAGCCCGGCATCAGCCGCAGCGCCCCGTCCCCGAACGCCAGGTACCAGTCGGGCTGCGACCCGGCGCTGATCGCGCTGGGGGAGTAGGGGCCGTACTGCCAGACCGGGTTGATCTGCAGGAAGGCCGCCAGCAGCACGGTCACGCCCGCGGTGAACAGGACGAACGCCGTGGTCTTGGCCATGAAGACCGGGTAGAACGGCTTGCCCTCGACGGTCCGCTCGGTGCTGCGGCCGCGCCGGAAGTCGGTGTGCTTCTGCACCCACGGCAGCACGATCGCGTGCAGCGGCACCAGCGCCGCCATCAGGCCCGGCACCAGCAGCACGTGCACGACGTAGAGCCGCGGGATGAGGTCGGTGCCGGGGAACTGCCCGCCGAGCAGGAAGAACGCGAGGTAGCTGCCGACGAGCGGGATCGCCTGCGCGGCGCCGAGCACCAGCCGCAGCCCGGTGCCGGACAGCAGGTCGTCCGGCAGCGAGTAGCCGGTGAACCCGTTGGCCATCGCCAGCGTGAACAGCACGATGCCGAGCAGCCAGTTCAGCTCGCGCGGCTTGCGGAACGCGCCGGTGAAGAACACCCGGAGCATGTGCGCCAGGATCGCCGAAAGGAAGATCAGCGCGGACCAGTGGTGCACCTGCCGCACGAGCAGGCCGCCGCGCACGTCCATGCTCAGGCGCAGCGTCGAGGCGTACGCCTCGCTCATCTCGACGCCGCGGAGCGGTGCGTAGGAGCCGTGGTAGACGACCTCGGACATGCTCGGCTTGAAGAAGAACGTCAGGAAGACGCCGGAGGCGAGCAGGACGAGGAAGGAGTAGAGGGCGATCTCGCCGATGAGGAAGGACCAGTGGTCGGGGAACGCCTTGCGGGCGGCGCGGCGGGCGAAACCGGTGGTGCCGAGCCGGTCGTCCAGGGCGTTCAGGGCTTGTTCGGCCGTCGAAGCGCGCCGTTCGGTCAAGGACATGCGCCACTCCCAGGGGGGTCGGTCGCCGGTGACCTGTACGACCGAACGTAGTACGACGCGTCGTAGTTCTACAAGGGGTAGTTCTACGACGGGTAGTACTTGGGAGCGGGCGTCCGGCGAGGGCGCCCGGGGCGCGGGTCAGGAGGCGATGAACGCCTGCGCGCGGCGGAACAGCCCGAGCGTGATGGCGTGCAGCAGGTCGCCGGTCTCCTTCGGCGCCTTCCCGGCGAACGCCCGCGCGTGCGTGCCCTCCAGGACGATCCCGAGCTTGAAGCAGGCGAGCACCGCGTACCACGTGATGGACGACAGGTCGCGGCCGGCGACGGCGTCCGCGCGCTCGGCGTAGGCGGCGACCAGCTCGTCCGTCGTCGGCAGGCCCCCGGCCGCGCCCAGCGGCCCGGCCAGCTGCGCGCTCTCGTCGCCGTGCTGCGGCCAGGTGGCCAGCAGCCAGCCGAGGTCGAGCAGCGGGTCGCCGATCGTGCACATCTCCCAGTCGACGATCGCCGCCACCTCGGGGCCGTCGAAGGAGTACATCAGGTTGGCCAGGTGGTAGTCGCCGTGCAGGACGCCGGGCCGCCATGTCGCAGGGCGGTGCTCCTCCAGCCAGCGCGCCACGTCGTCCAGACCCGGGATCTCCGGCCCGGGGTAGCCGTCCAGCGTGCTGTAGGAGTCGAGTTCGGAGAGCCAGCGGCTCACCTGCCGCTCCAGGAAGCCCTCCGGCTTGCCGAAGTCCGACAGCCCGACGGCCTCGTGGTCGACCGCGCCCAGCGCGGACAGCGCGCGCGCCGCGTTCAGGCCCATCGCATGCCGGACGGACGCGTCCCCGGCGTGCAACTCCGGCAGGGACACTGAGGCGTTGAAGCCCTCGACCGGCGTCATCAGGTAGAACACGGCGCCGTTCATGACCGACTCGTCCGGGCAGGCCGCGATCACGCGGGGCGCGGGCACGTCGGTGCCGTCCAGCGCGGCGAGCACGCGCGCCTCGCGGCGCAGCACGTCGTTGGTGCGGGCGCGTAGGTGCGCGGGACCGCGCCGCAGCACGTAGTCCCGGCCGCCGCGGCGGAAGCGGACCAGCGTGTTCTGCGTCCCGCCCGTCAGCGGCTCGACCCCTTCGAACGCGCCGCCCGGCAGGCCCTGCCCGTCCATCCACGCCGCCAGGACGGCGAAGTCCACCAGCGCGGGGTCGATCTGCTCAGGCTGCACGGCGGTTCCTTTCGGGTACGGCGGTCTGCCGGAGAGTAACAGTCATGCACTTGCATTATTCATTGAGATGGCTCGATTATTCACGGGACGGAGCGCACCGACCGCAGGAGGCTCGCCATGGCCTGGGACTTCGAGACCGACCCCGCCTACCAGGAACTTCTCGACTGGGCGGACGCCTTCGTCCGCGACGAGGTCGAACCCCTCGACCTGGTGCTGGGCGACCCGTACGACAAGTCCGACCCCCGCTACAAGACGATGGTGCGGCCCCTGCAGGACCAGGTCCGCGAGAAGGGCCTGTGGGCGTGCCACCTCGGCCCCGAACTCGGCGGCCAGGGCTACGGGCAGGTGAAGCTCGCGCTGCTGAACGAGATCCTCGGGCGGTCCCGGTGGGCGCCCTCGGTGTTCGGCTGCCAGGCCCCCGACTCCGGCAACGCCGAGATCATCGCCCATTTCGGCACGCCCGAGCAGAAGGAGCGCTACCTGCGCCCGCTGCTGGACGGCGAGATCTCCTCGTCCTACTCGATGACCGAGCCGCACGGCGGCGCCGACCCGACCCTGTTCACCACCCGCGCCGTCCGCGACGGCGACGGCTGGGTCATCAACGGCGAGAAGTGGTTCTCCTCCAACGCGCGGCACGCCGAGTTCCTGATCGTGATGGCCGTGTCGAACCCCGACGTGTCCGCCTACGAGGGCATGTCGATGTTCATCGTCCCCGCCGACACGCCGGGGCTGACCACCGTCCGCAACGTCGGCGTCGGCGGCGAGCGCGAGGGCTCGCACGGCTACCTGCGCTACGAGAACGTCCGCGTCCCGGCCGAGAACCTGCTCGGCGACGAGGGCGGCGCGTTCGTCATCGCCCAGACGCGCCTCGGCGGCGGCCGCATCCAC
Source organism: Spirillospora sp. NPDC000708 (assembly GCF_040299565.1). Taxonomy (NCBI): domain Bacteria; kingdom Bacillati; phylum Actinomycetota; class Actinomycetes; order Streptosporangiales; family Thermomonosporaceae; genus Spirillospora; species Spirillospora sp. NPDC000708. The sequence goes on along the minus strand of NZ_JBEPCJ010000002.1, from coordinate 25,076 downwards.
CACGCCATGCGCACGATCGCGCAGGTCCGCAAGGCGTTCGACATGATGTGCGAGCGCGCCGTCTCCCGGCGGACCCGGTTCGGGCCGCTCGCCAAGATGCAGATGACCCAGGAGAAGATCGCCGACAGCTGGATCGAGATCGAGCAGTTCCGGCTGCTCGTGCTGCGCACCGCCTGGCTCATCGACAAGCACAAGGACTACAAGAAGGTCCGCAAGGACATCGCCGCGGTCAAGGCCGCGATGCCGAAGGTGTACCACGACGTCGTGCAGCGCGCGATGCACCTGCACGGCGCCCTCGGCGTGTCGAACGAGATGCCGTTCGCCGCCATGATGATGGGCGCGCAGGCGATGGCCATCGCCGACGGCCCCACCGAGGTCCACAAGATCACCGTGGCGCGGCAGCTGCTGCGCGACGCCGAGCCCGTCGAGGGCCTGTGGCCGTCCGGGCATCTGCCGACCCGCCGCGAGGCGGCCCGCGCCCGCTTCGCCGACGCCCTGGAACACGCTATAGGTAACGAATGAACGAGACGCGGGAGCGGTTGCTGGACGCGGCCGAGCGGCTCTACGCCGAGCGCGGGATCGACGCCGTCAGCCTGCGCGAGATCGTGCAGGCCGCCGGCGCCCGCAACGCCACGGCCGTGCAGTACCACTTCGGCGACCGGGCGGGGATCGTGCGCGCGATCCTCGCCCGGCACGCCCCGGAGATCGAGGCGCGCCGGCACGCCCTGCTCGACGCCTACGAGGCCGACGGCGTGCCGGGCGGGCGCGCGCTCGCCGCCGCGCTCGTCCGCCCCATGGCGGCCTGCCTCGGCGACGCGTCGGGCCGCGCGTTCCTGCAGATCTGGGCGGACGTGGTGAACCGGCCGCGCCCGCTGCTCCCGTCCGTGCTCCTTGACGACCCGGCAGAGGCGGGCGAGGCCGGAGCCGGGGGAGCGGCGCACCGGCCGAAGCCCGACAGCCTGTGCCGGTGGCGCGACCTCGTGGAACCCGTTTTGGAGGAGGACGCGGCGCGGCTGCACCGCCGGTTCACCGCGATCCTCTACGCCGCGACCGAGCTGGCCCGGCGCGCGCGCTCGGGGCCGCGCACCGACGACCGGCTGTTCACCAGCTACCTGATCGACGTCGTCGCCGCGATCCTCGGCGCGCCGGTCTCGGACGAGACGCGCCGCCTCGCCGACGAGCGCGACGCCGCCCGCCGCTGACCCGCGTCGGCGCCGGCGCCCGCGACCTCCGCCGGCGCCCGCCGACCCGCGCCGCGGCGGCCGCACCGCCTCCGACCTCCCATTCGTCCAAGACCCGCCGGAGAGGCGCGGCGGAGACTGGGCATGTCACCGGACGACCGAGGAGGACGACATGACCAGCGAGACCCGGCGGACCTTCTACCCGCTGATCGCCACCGCCGACCCCGACAAGTCGATGGAGTGGCTGGAGAAGGCGTTCGGGTTCGTCCCGCACGACGTGCACCGGGACGACTCCGGCGCGATCGTCCACGCCGAGATGGGGTACGACACCGGGCTCTTCATGTTCGGCACCGGCGTGCGGGTCAAGGCGGCCGTGTACGTGGCGATCGACGACCCGGACGCCCACCACGCCCGCGCGAAGGCCGCCGGCGCCGAGATCTTCCGCGAGCTCGCCGACACCGACTACGGCTCGCGCGACTACGCCGCCCGCGACCTGGACGGCAACGAGTGGTACTTCGGCACCTACCGCCCCTGACGCCGGAAATGGACGCGCCCGCCCCCGCTCCCCGGTGCTACGGTGCGGGGGCCGGCCGCGGGACTTCGGTGCGACTTCCGGAACCCGCCCTGTAAAGCGATGATTCGCTGCTCGCGCTCCCCTTCCCCGGCCGGCGCCCCCATCCCCGGCCTGTGTTGGATCACGATGAGCGAGACGTTCGCGGACCTGATCGCCTGCGAGGACGCGCTGATGTTCGTCAACGCCGCGATCACCTCCACCGGCCAGCGGGAGTTCCACCACGCCCCCGGCGACCAGCGCCTCTCCCTGGAGTTCCTGCACGCCTACACGCTGGAGAACTACCGGGAGGTCTACGCCGCGGCGCTCGCGCTCGACGTCAACGACCACAACGCCGCGATCATCATCCGCAACCTGCTGGTGCGGGCGTCCGACGTCGGCGTGGAGCGGCGCCGCGCCGAGGGGCGGCTGATCGCGCGGCGGCTGGAGCTGATGCCGCGGCAGCGGGTGTACCGGCTGTTCCGCGAGCTGCGCCGGCTGAAGGTCAACAACCGGCGCACGCGCGCGATCATCCGCGGCTGGCTGGAGGCCCGCGCCGACCCCGCGTTCGACGCCGTCAAGTACCGCAACGGCGTCAAGACCGCCGTCCGCCACGTCCACGCCCAGCCCGGCGGCGAGCTCCGCGTCTTCCTGTTCGATCCGCTCCGGGCGAAGTCCTACGCGACGCCCATCCTTGAGCAGTGGCGGCGCGCGCACTACGAGAAGGCCGCGCTGTACGAGCTGCCCTACACCATCGCGGAGGGGTTCGCGGCCAAGCACCGCGTGCCGCGCGAGGTGTTCCTGGAGCGCATCGCGCCCCGCATGACCAGGCTGGAGCGGCTGCGCCTGCAGGAGAACGCGCGCGAGGCCGGCGCTTCGGCCGTGGCCGCGGACCTGACCGCGATGCCGCTGACCCGGCTGGCGTCCTACGTGCTCGCGCTCCCGCTCGACGACCGCGCGGCGCGCCGTGCGGAACTGACCGGGGCGCTGCGGACCGCCGCCCGCCGCGTCGCCGGGCCGGCGCGCGGCTCGTGGGGCCGCGTCGCGGCGGTGCTGGACGACAGCCACTCCTCGACCGGCTCCGGGCAGAAGCGCCGCCGGCCGCTCGCGGTCGCGCTCGCCGCCCACTACCTGCTGGAGGCGCTCGCCAAGGAGTACACGCCGCTGTGGACGTCGGGCCGCACCGACGAGCTGCTCGCCTACCCGTTCGGCCCGACGCCGCTGGGGGAGCGGATCATCGACGCGCTGGAGACCCGGCCCGACCGGCTCATCATCGTGTCCGACGGCTTCGACAACGCGCCGCCCGGCGTCGCCGCCGACGTCCTGCGGATCTGGCGGACGCGCCTCGACCCCGGGCACCGGCTGGCGCCCGGGCAGCGGGTCCTGATCGCCCACCTCAACCCGGTGTACGACGCGGACGACTTCGACGTGCGGAGGCTGTCCCCGGCCGTGCCGACCGCGGGCATCCGCGACGCGGAGGACCTGCCGACCCTGGTCGAGCTGGCCCGCTTCGCGGAGCGGCAGGTCGGCCTCGCGGGGCTGCGCGCCCACCTGGACGACCGGACCGCCCGGTTCCTGGGGGAGCGCGCATGACGTTCGCGCTGGAGGGGCTCGAGACGCGGCCCGCGCAGGTCTGGGGGTCCGTGCGGCTCGTCCCGCTCGTCCGGGACGAGCCCGTCCCGCACCTGCGGCTGCACCGGAAGGCCTACGAGGAGCCGGTGTCCGTCGTGGACGTCGGCGACGGGTCCGCCTACGTCTCGTTCGTCCCGCACGCGTTCGTGGCGACCTGGGCCGACGGCGACCAGGCCCCGGCGGCCTCCTACGGGACGCGCCTGCTGGAGCGGGACACCGCGGCCGCCCCGCCGCGCATGCCCGTCCGCCTCACCCGGCGCATGGCGCGCAAGGCCGGGAAGGACCGCCTCCGGTTCCTGCCGCTGCACCTGGCCGTCGAGGGCTACCTCGCCCTGCATTTCGGCGGCCCGGAGATCGTCTGGGAGGAGTGGTCGAGGCGGGCGGTGGCGCGCGGCCTGTCGCCGCGCTGCGAGGAGAGCTACCTCGGGCTCCACGTCCGCGGGCTGGGGGACGCGCTCCGGATCTTCGAGATCCATCCCGGGCAGTGCGGCGTGCTCGTCTACGTGGCCGACGCGCTGGCCAGCGCGTTCGTCACGCCGCATCCCGACGACTACCGCGCCCTGCACGCGACGCTGGTCGAGGACCTGTTCGGCGAGCTGATCTACAATTACGGGCTGCTCGGGGTCCCGGCGGGCGACCTGTCGGCGGGGATCGACGGCGCCGGGATCGCCTCGCTGCACGACCTGCGGGCCGCCGCGTCCCGGCGCCGGGACGAATGGGCCGCCTTCCACGACGAGGTCATGGCCGGCGACCTGTTCGACGAGGACGGCACCAGCCAGCGCGTGCAGCGCCTGCACGGGTTCGAGCTGTCGCGGTTCCTGCCGTCGTTCGGGCTGCGCAAGGAGAACCACATCGGCGAGACGATCACCGGGGAGGACGGCCGCGTCGCCTACCTGAAGACGTACCGGCTCTCGGACTCGCAGGTGCGCCGCGGCCACCTGCTGACGCGCCTGGCCGCGCACGAGTGGCGGCTGGACGCGACGGCCGCCGCCCTCGGCATCGGCGAGGCGGCCCTGGCGCTGCGGCTGGAGCGGGCGGGCTTCGGCCACCTGCTGCGGCAGGACGTCCTCGACCACTACCGGGCCCAGGCGAGGCGCGGCGCGCCCGCCTGAGCCCGCTCTCCTAAGCCCCGTCCGCCTGGGCCGTGCGCGTCGGGCGGGGCCGCGCCGTCAGCGCAGGCCCGCGAACAGGTCGTCCTCGTGGTCGGGGGCGGCGTCCACGCGGTTGAAGTGCCGGACGAACGTCTCGTTCGCGAAGACCATGTGCTGGACCTCCTCGGGCAGGCGCAGGAAGAAGATGTTCTCGCCCTGGCTCGCGTGCGCCTCCAGCGCCTTGACCTTGCGGGCGGCGTAGGGCGCGACGTCCACCACGCTGGTGATCATCTCGTCCGGGACGCCGAAGTCGTCCGGCGGTTCGAAGCCGACGTCCACCCCGGCGGCCTTCGCGACCTCGAACATCTTCGCGATGCCGGACCGGGGGATCGCCGTGTAGTACAGCTTGTCGGGGATGCCGGTCTTCTCGGTGGCGGCGACGGCGATGCGGTGCGCCTGGATGTGGTCGGGGTGCCCGTACCCGCCGTTCTCGTCGTAGGTGACGACGACCTGCGGACGGTACCGCTCCATCAGCTCGGCCAGCCGCCCCGCGGACTCCTCCAGCGGGACGTTCGCGAACGCCCGCGGGTCCTCGTTGGTGGACCAGCCCTCCATGCCGGAGTCGCGGTAGCCGAGCAGCTCCAGGTGCTCGACCGCCAGGATCCCGGCGGACTCGCGGACCTCGGCCAGCCGCCGCCGCGCGACCTCCTCCGCGTCGTGGCCCGGCTCGCCCGGCTTCACGCCGCCGGAGTCGTCGCCCTGCTCGCCGTTGGTACAGGTGACCAGCACCGTGCGGATGCCCTCGGCGGCGCAGCGCGCGAGCAGCCCGCCGGTGCTGAGGACCTCGTCGTCCGGGTGGGCGTGGACCGCCATCAGGGTGAGTTCGTGCTCCATTGCTCCGGGACTCCTCGGGGGCGCTCGTCCGACCCGGTCAACCCTACGCGGCGGCGGGTGAAGCAGATCACGTCTGAGACGTGGCCTCGGTCACCGAGAGATCGTCCATGGAGATCCGGTGGGCCGGCGGGTCGAACGGGAACAGCGAGGTGGTGTCCGTGCCGTCCACGACCAGCAGCTCACCGGGTGCGAGGAGCCGCCAGCCGTCGGCGTCGTCCATTCGCTCGCTGGCCAGCACGTGGGCGACGGCCGGCTCGCGGTGCGCGGACACGTGCACGCGTCCGGGCTCGCGCTCGGACGCCATGTGGCGGGTCTCGCCCTTCTCGGCGAGGTCGTGCTTGAGCACCCACAGCTCGTGGGTGTCGGGGTAGCGCAGCGCCCACAGCCGCCTCGACTCGGCGAGCAGCACGTTGAGCGCGAAGACCGGCACCTCGGCGGCGATCCGCCGGACCGCGGCGATCAGGCCGGCGATGGTGTCGCCGTGCCGCCGGATCTCCGCCGTGACGTAGGCGAAGACCAGCTCCGAGTCGGTCTGCCCGCCGACACGCGCGAGGTCCACGTCGGTGAGCCAGGAGCGGATCACGTCGAGGCCCCGGACCATCCCGTTGTGCGCGAACAGCCGGTCGTCCATCACGAACGGGTGGGAGTTGTGCACGTCCGGCTTGCCCGTCGAGGCGTACCGGACGTGCGACATGAACGTGTGGGAGACGACCTCGCGGGCCTCGGCGCAGAAGTCGGCGTCCTCGTAGGCCGCGATGGGCGCCCGGTCGCGGACCGGCTCCTCGCCGAGCGAGAACCAGCCGAGGCCGGTCCCGTCGGGCATCCGGCGGCTCTGCGAGGACAGGCTGTCGGGGGCGTCCAGCAGCCAGAACCGGGCCTGCACGCGGGGCCCGCCGGTCGTCATCCCGAACAGTCGGCACATGCCCCCACGATGCCCGCCGCGCCGGGACCGAACCGGTCCCGGCGGGTCAGGGATCGGTCATTCTTCGATCGGGTCCGCCGTCCGGGCCGCCGCGACGGACGCGACCCGTCCCCGCGCGCAGAACCAGCCGACCACCAGCGCGGCGATGATCACCGGGACGGCCAGCACGGTCTTGTGGCCCTCGCCGTCGTAGTCGAACCACATCAGCACGACGACCGCGGCGAGGAAGGCCAGCGTGACGATCTCGGTGACCGGCGAGCCCGGCAGCCGGTACGAGGGGCGGGACAGCGCGCCCGTGCGGGCCCGCCGCACGAACAGCAGGTGCGAGATCATGATCATCGCCCACGAGCCGAGGATGCCGATCGCCGCGAAGTTCAGCACGATCTCGAAGGCGTCCTTGGGGACCCACGCGTTCAGGCCGACGCCCAGCACGCAGATCGCCGTGGTCATCAGGATGCCGCCGTGGGGCACCTGCGACCGGCTCATCGCCGTGGTGAACCGGGGCGCCGACCCGGAGGCGCCGAGCGAGCGCAGGATCCGGCCGGTGGAGTACAGCCCGGAGTTCAGGCTGGACAACGCCGCGGTGAGCACGATGAGGTTCATCACGCCGCCCGCGGCGGGCACGCCGAGCTTGGACAGCACGGTGACGAAGGGGCTCTCGCCGTCCTTGTAGGCGCTCCACGGCAGCAGCATCGTGAGCAGCAGCACCGACCCCACGTAGAACACCAGGATCCGCCAGACGATCGAGTTGATCGCCTTCGGCATGACCTTCTCGGGGTTCTCGGTCTCCCCGGCCGCGACGCCGACCAGCTCGGTGGAGGCGTAGGCGAACACGACGCCCTGCACGACCACGAGCATCGGCAGCACGCCCTTGGGGAAGATGCCGCCGTGGTCGAGGATCGTCAGCGGCCCGGCGTCCTGCGCGCCGACCTTGTGGCCGGTCACGACCAGCACGATGCCGATGCACATGAACGCGACGAGCGCGCCGACCTTGACGATGGAGAACCAGAATTCCAGCTCGCCGAAGATCCGCACGGAGATCAGGTTGATCGTGACGACGACCGCCAGCGCGATCAGCGCGAGCACCCATTGCGGGATGCTCGTGAACGCCTTCCAGTAGTGGATGTAGAGCGCGATCGCCGTGATGTCGACGATGCCGGTCGTCGACCAGTTCAGGAAGTGCATCCAGCCCGCGACGAACGCGCCCTTCTCGCCCATGAACTCGCGCGAGTAGGAGACGAACGACCCCGACGAGGGGCGGTGCAGGACCAGCTCGCCGAGCGCCCGCACGACCATGAACGAGAAGAACCCGCAGACCGCGTAGGCGATGGCCAGGGACGGGCCGGCGCTGGCCAGCCGCCCGCCGGCGCCGAGGAACAGCCCGGTGCCGATGGCGCCGCCGATCGCGATCATGTTGACGTGGCGCGTCTTGAGGGACTTGCGGTAGCCGGCGTCGCCCGCGTCGACGTGCGACGGCTCGGCCGGTGCCGTCCTCAAATCCTGGTCGCTCACGCCTCGTTACCGCCTTTCCACGGGGTGTCGCCTCGATGGCCCGGTGCAGTTTCGGTCATGGAGCCAAAACTGTCAAAACGCTGCCCAAAATGACCTTGATGTAACATCCGTGCCGCATGCCGTAGGTTCTCGGGTATGGGGTCGCCGCTGGTGCTGCTGGACGTTGACGGAGTGCTCAATCCGTTCGAAAGGCCGCACCGGGGCTATCGCCGCCATCGCTGCTCGCCCAACGGCGTCACGTTCCGCCTCTGGCTGAACGCCGCGCACGGCCCGGCGCTGCTCGAGCTGGCCGAGTCGGCGGGCGCCGAGCTGGCCTGGGCGAGCTACTGGTGCGACAACGCCAACGAGTGGATCTCGCCCCGGGTCGGGCTGCCCCGGCTGCCGTTCGTGCCGATCCCGCGGTTCCCGGGCATCGAGGAGGGCCGCACCCTCGGCGCGTGGAAGGCCCGGCACGTCGCGTCATGGGTCGAGCGGAGGCCGTTCGTGTGGTTCGAGGACGAGCCCGACGCGACGGAGTGCATCGCCGCCGAGGAGGGCGTCGCCGACCATCTCCTCGTCTCCGTCGACCCCCTGGTGGGCCTCACCGACGACGATCTGGAGCAGGGCGCGGCGTGGCTGCGCGCCCTCGCCCGCTGATCGCCCCGGCCGGGCGGTGCGGGCCGCGCGGGCCCGCACCGTCCGGCCGGCGTCTCAGTAAGGGCGGCGTCTCAGCGGGTGCCGTGTCTCAGCAACCGCCGTGTCTCAGCAGGTGGCGAGCAGCCGGGTCAGGGCCGTCTTCTCCGCCGAGTCGACGGTCAGGCCGTAGCGGTACTTCACGTCGATCCAGGAGCGGGCGTACATGCAGTCGAAGCTCGCGAGCGGCGGGGTCCACTCGGCGGGGTCCTTGTCGCCCTTGGCCTGGTTGACGTTGTCGGTGACGGCCCACAGCTGCGAGGAGTCCAGGTCGTTGGCGAACGCCTGGCGGCGCGCGGTCGTCCAGGACGAGGCGCCCGACCGCCACGCCTCGGCCAGCGGGACCATGTGGTCGATGTCGAGGTCGGAGGCCTGGGTCCAGGTCGCGCCGTCGTAGGGGCTCGTCCACGTGCCGGAGACGGCGGCGCAGGAGGAGTCGGTGGTGACGTTCACGCCGTCGCGCTTGAGGACGACCTCGCGGGTGTTGCACGTCCCGGACTGGGTGATCCAGTGCGGGAACTTGTCGCGGCTGTAGCCGGACTCCGACCCCTCGGGGGCGACGGTGAGGCCGGCCAGATGGGTGGCGGCGGTGCTCGCGCCGGGCGGGGGCGGCGGAGCGGCGTCGGCGGCGGGGGCGAGGAGAGCGGTGCCGGTGAGGGCGGTGGCGAGGGTGGCGGTGAGGGCGGTGGCGGTGAGGGCGGTGGCGGTGATCCCCGTGCGTCTCACGGGAACTCCTTTTCGCTCGGGAGCACGAGCCACCAAGTCTTGAATACTTGAATAAACCGGATATGTCCGTTTGGTTAGCGGGGGTCACGATCCGGTGACGGTCACCAGGGGCGCCAGCGCGGCCGCCGCGCCGCCCGCAAGGGGGCGCGCGGATTCTTGTCAGGGGCCGCTTATGGGCGCGGCCGCGCGGCGGGCAGGATGGTGCTCCGCGTTCCGCGATCTGACGAAGGAGTGCCCATGAGTTCTCTCGCCGGCCGTACGGCCCTGGTCACCGGGGGCAGCCGGGGGATCGGCCGCGCCATCGCGCTGGCCCTGGCCGCCGACGGCGCCCGGGTCGCGATCGCCTACCGGCGCGACGAGGAGGCCGCCCGCAAGACCGTCGCCGACATCGAGGCCGCCGGGTCGCGCGGCCACGCCTTCCAGGCGTCCGTCGACTCCCTCGACGCCTGCCGGGCCCTCGCCGCCGCGGTCGAGGAGGAACTCGGCGAGCTGGACATCCTCGTGCACAGCGCCGGGATCGCCAGCCGCGGCAACAGCGTGGCCGAGACCGACCCGGCCGAGCTGGAGCGGGTGCTGCGCGTGCACGCCTTCGGGCCGCACCACCTCAGCCAGGCGCTGATCCCGCTGCTGAGGCGCGCCGACCGCAGCGACATCGTGTTCGTGTCCAGCGTGGTCACCGACCTGATGCACGCGAACTCGGGCCCCTACGCCATGGGCAAGGCGGCCCAGGAGGCGCTGGCGCAGGTGCTGTCGAAGGAGGAGCGCGCCAACGGCATGCACGTCAACGTGGTCGCTCCGGGCGTCGTGGACACCGACATGGGGCGGCGCCTGGTGCGCGCGACGATGGGTGTCGACGACATCCGCCAGGTGGACGCGGCCTCCCCCTACGGGCACGTCTGCACGCCGGAGGAGGTCGCCGACGTCGTCCGGTTCCTGGTGTCGGACGGCGCGTCCTACCTCACCGGGCAGCGCATCGTCATCGACGGCGGCACCTTCTAGCCGCCGCCCGCGACCCGCCGCACCGCGACCCGCCGCACCGCGACCCGCCGCACCGCGACCCGTCGCACCGCGAGCCGCCGGGCCGGGACCCGCCCGGCGGGCCCGCTAGTTGCGGGTCCAGTCGGGCTGGGCGAAGTCCGCGACCCTGGCCCGGCGCCCGAGCAGCACCACCTCGCGGAACTGCCACAGCATCGCGCCGGTCGGGGCGTGCACCCGCCAGTCCGGCGCGAGCCACATCTGCAGCAGGCTGCCGCCGTCCGGGAGCGGCACCCACCTCGGGGTGTCGTCGTCGGCCAGCCTGCGCAGGCTCGTGTAGTGGACGGAGTGGACCTCGTCCGGGTTCGGGACGAGCGGCCCGGGATCGTCGAGCACGACCACGATCGGGGTGATCGCGAAACCGGACGCGGCGGGGAAGTCGTCCAGCCGGCCGACCACGTCGCCCGGGCCCGCGACCAGGCCGATCTCCTCCCGCAGTTCCCGCAGCGCCGCTTCCTCGGCGGTCTCGCCGTCCTCGAGCCGGCCGCCGGGCAGGCCCCACTGCCCGGCGTTCCGCCCCTGGTACGCGCGCCTGATCAGGATCACCGACGGGACGCCGTCCTGCTCCACGGCGCACAGCACGACCCCGGCACGGCGCAGACCCGGCCCGTCCGGGACGGTGGTGTGCTCGAACCCGCCCAGCCGCTCCGCGGCGAGCCGGTGGAAGGCCGTCAGGTCATCGAGGGGGCCGGGGGTCGCGAGGGGGTCCGTCATGTCCTGATCCTGCCAGTTCCTCCTCCCGTGCGTACCGGGCGGGCGAGGTGCCGACGGCGGCGGTGAAGTCGCGGGTGAAGTGCGCCTGGTCGGCGTAGCCCAGCTCGGCGGCCAGCCGGGCCCAGTCGACCCGGGTGCCCGCCTCGGCCCGCTCGGCCGCCTCGATCATCCGGAACCTGCGGATGACCCACTTCGGGCCGATCCCGACGTACTCGTGGAACAGCCGCTGTAGGCTGCGCGGGCTCACGCCCTCGTCCCGGGCCAGCTCCCCGACGCGGACGACGCCGGGTCGTCCCGCGATGCGCCCGACGATCGCGGCGGCCCGCTCGGCGGACGGGTCGGGCTCGGGACGCAGCCCGGCGAGGAACGCCTCCAGCCGGGCGACGGCCGCCGCGTCGCCGGGCGTCGCGAAGATCTCCGCGGCCAGGTCGAGCCCGGGCGCGCCGAACACCTCGTCCACGCCCGCGAACCGGCCGGTCAGCGCGGCCACCGGGCCGTCCAGGAACGGCCGGAACCCGCCCGGACGGAACGCCGCGCCGATCACCCGGCCCTCGTCCGCGATCTCCTCGACGAAGTCGTCGCGCACCACGCCCACGATCCGCGCCCGCGTCGCGCCGCTCGTCAGGTAGCTGGTGAAGGTCATGTGCACCGACGGCCGGGTCAGCACCTGCTGCCGGTGGGGCGGGTGCCCCCGCAGGTCCCAGCGCAGCGTCCAGAAGAAGTCCACGAAGGGGGCGAGGGCGGGCGACGGCGCGGCCCGCTCGACCCGGAAGCTCTCCAGGCCCGTCCGCGGGCGCAGGATCCCGCGTGTCCCGCCGGGTTGGGATCGGCCCATCGGACCAGGCTAGCGGTGTCGCGTTTTTTCAAGACCGCGCGCGGCGGCCCGTCCTAGCGTGGAACCATGTTCGAACGAATGAGCGAAGGAGTCGTCATGGACATCCGGAGGCAGATGCGGCCCGCCGCTGACGCCGCGGCGCGGATCGTCCTGGAGACACCGGAGGACCGCCTGGACGCGCCGACCCCGTGCTCCGGCTGGGACGTGCGGGCACTGGTCAACCACCTGATCCTGTGGAACGGGCGGGGCGAGACCGCCGCGCGCAGGGAGCCCGTGACCGGGCCCGGCGAGGACCACGACTTCACCGCCGAGCCCGGCTGGGCCGAGCGGTTCGCCGAGCAGGCCCGCAGGACCGCCGACGCGTGGAGCGACCCCGCCGCCTGGGAGGGGAACACCAGCCTGACCGGCGCCAAGGAGGGCATGCCCGCCTCGTTCATCGCCGGGATCGTGCTCGGCGAGTGCGTCGTGCACGGCTGGGACCTCGCCGTCGCCACCGGCCGCGAGCCCGGCCTCCCGCCGGAGGTCGTCGAGGCCGCCTGGGAGCAGCTCGTCCCGACCGCGGAGTTCAGCCGCAAGTACGGCGCGTTCGGCCCGGAGGTCGCGGTCCCGGAAGACGCGCCGCTGCTCGAACGCCTCCTCGGGCTCGCCGGCCGCGACCCGTACTGGAAGCCCTGACGGGCGCCCCGCGCCCGGCGGGAACCGCGCCTCGATGAGGGCGCGCCGCGCGGCGCGCCCCTATCCGGGCGCGAGCGGGGCCTCGCTCGCTCTACCCTTGAGGGCATGTCAACGAGCTCTTCGATCCGGGTACGTTTCGCGCCGTCGCCGACCGGCATGTTCCACGTCGGCGGCGCCCGCTCCGCGCTGTTCAACTGGGTGATGGCCGCCCAGTCGGGCGGCACGCTCGTGCTGCGGATCGAGGACACCGACGCCTCCCGCAACAGCCCCGAGTGGACCGAGGGCATCATCCGCGCCCTGGCCTGGCTCGGCATGGACGGGGAGCAGTACGAGGGCCCCTACTTTCAGTCCGCCAACGCCGACAAGCACGTCGAGGCCGCCCGGACGCTGCGGGACCAGGGCCGCGCCTACTACTGCGACTGCACACGCGAGGCCGTCGTCGCCCGCACCGGCGACCAGCACAAGGGCTACGACGGGTTCTGCCGCGACCGCGGCCTGGAGCCCGGCCCCGGGCGCGCCCTGCGCTTCCGCACCCCCGACGAGGGCCAGACCACCGTCGTGGACCTGCTGCGCGGCAAGCCCGTCTTCGACAACGCCGTGCTGGAGGACTTCGTCATCGCCCGCGCCGACGGGTCGGTCACGTTCCTGCTGGCCAACGCCGTCGACGACATGAGTCAGGGCATCACCCACGTCGTGCGCGGCGAGGAGCACCTGTCCAACGCGCCCAAGCAGCAGCTGCTGTGGGAGGCGCTCGGCGGCGAGCCGCCCGTCTGGGCGCACGTCCCGGTGATCGTCAACGAGAAGCGGCAGAAGCTGTCCAAGCGCCGCGACAAGGTCGCCCTGGAGGACTACCGCGCCGAGGGCTACCTCGCCGAGGCGATGCGCAACTACCTGATGCTGCTCGGCTGGGCCCCGTCCGGCGACCGCGAGATCGTCCCGTGGGACGTGATCGTCGACGAGTTCCGCATCGAGGACGTCAACTCCTCGCCGGCCTTCTTCGACGTCAAGAAGCTGCGCGCGATCAACGGCGAGTACATCCGGGCGCTGCCGGAGCAGAAGTTCATCGCCGAGTGCCTGCCGTTCCTGCAGGAGGCGCCGTTCGACGTGGACGTCGCGGTGTTCGCCGAGCTGGCGCCGCTCGCGCAGACCCGCGTCGCGCTGCTCTCGGAGATCGTCCAGATGATCGACTTCGCGTTCCTGGACGAGCCGCCCGCCGACGAGCAGTCCTGGAACAAGGCGATGAAGGAGCCGGCCGCCGACATCCTCGCCGCCACTGAGGCCGCCTACCAGGACGCCCCGTGGAACGCCGACGAGCTGAAGGAGCGGCTGGAGCGGATCGGCGCCGAGCACGGCCTCAAGCTCGGCAAGACGCAGGCGCCCGTCCGCGTCGCCGTCACCGGCCGCACCGTGGGCCTGCCGCTGTTCGAGTCCCTGGAGATCCTCGGCCGCGACCGGACCCTCGCCCGGATCGCCGCCGCCCGCGCGAAGCTCGCCGCCTCCTCCTGACCCCCGGGGTCAGCGGAAGGTGATCGCGCCGGGGAAGTGGCCGGACGCGCACATGAACGGCATCCGGCCCGGGGCCGGGGCGCCCAGGTCGACGCGGGTCTCGCCGGTCGCGGGCAGGTAGACGTCCTTGTCGCGGCTCGGGATGGTGAAGACCCGCATGTGCCCGGAGGTGTGCCGGGTCCGCAGCACGAGGACGGTGTGCACGCGGGCCCGCGCCGTCAGCAGCGCGGGCCGGTAGCCCTGGTCCAGGGCCCACACCGTCACGACCTGGGTGCCCGCCGCGTCCGTCCGGACGAACCGGGCCGAGTCGGCCGCCGCCGTCGCCCCGCCGCCGGACGGGAGCCAGCCGCCGAGCCGCAGGCCCGACAGCAGCGTCCAGCCGGACGCCGCGAGCAGCGCCACGGCGAGCAGCGCGGTCAGCCGCCCCCGCAGCAGCGCCATCGTCCGCCCGACGGTGACGCCGATCAGCCCGAACAGCGGCGCCGTCCCCAGCACGAACGCGCCCATCACCACCGCGCCGCCGAGCGCGGAACGCGACGTCACGGCCAGCAGCTCCGCCGACAGCGTCAGCCCGCACGGGACCAGCACCGTCGCGGCGCCCAGCACGGCGGGCCGCCGGGAGCGCCCGCGTTGGGGTGGGTGACAGGCGTCCTCGCCCTCCCCGGCCTCGGGGGAGTGCTCCCGGCCTCGTCCCAGCAGGCGGCGCACCGGCCGGAAGCCCAGCAGATCGAGGGCGAACAGCGCCAGCGCCGCCGCGGCCGCCGCCAGCAGCGCCCCGCGCACCCGCGGACCCGGCTGCACCGCACCGCCCGCCAGCCCCAGCAGCGCACCCAGCGCCGCATGCGAGACCAGCTTCGACGCCAGGAACACCGAGACCTGCCGTACCGGGCGCGTCCCCGCCGGGCCGGAACCGGCGCCGGCCGCACCGCCCACCGCTCCGGTCAGCAGGCCGATCTGCGTCGCCGCGCACGTGGTGCCGCCCGCCAGCAGCCCCGCCCCGGCGCCCGCGAGGAACAGCCCCGCGACGTCCACGGCCCACCTCCCGGCGGAAGCATCCCCGACACCGAAGGGCGCAAAGCGTCACTGACCGGACACGGCCAGTCGATCACCCCTCGGGGCGGGGCCGCGGTTCACTCGGCGGGCAGGAGGGCCTCCCGCAGCGCCGCCAGGCGCCGCTCCAGCTCGTCGTACTCGCCGCGCCGCGCCGCCGGCAGGTGCTTGCCGACGGTCTCGGCCTGCTCGGCCACCGCGGCCAGCCGGTCGGCGACCTGCGGATCCGCAGGCCGCGGACCGTCCCCGTTCTCACCCGGGGCCCCGGCGTCCCGCGCCTTCAGCAGCGTCGACTGCTCGCGCAGCAGCGCGGCCTGCTCCCGCAGCAGCGCCGTCTGGTCGCGCAGCTGCTTGTTCTTGGTGTGCAGCTCCACGAACACCGACACCTTCGCGCGCAGCACCCACGGGTCGAACGGCTTGGAGATGAAGTCGACCGCGCCCGCCGCGTACCCGCGGAACGCGTAGTCGGGGTCGCTGTTCACCGCCGTCAGGAAGATGATCGGCAGGTCGCGGGTCTTCTTGCGGCGCTTGATGTCGCGCGCCGTCTCGAACCCGTCCATCCCCGGCATGACGACGTCCAGCAGGATGACCGCGTACTCGTCGGTGAGCAGCGCCTTCAGCGCCTCCTCGCCGGAGCGCGCCCGGACCAGATCCTGATCGAGCGAACTGAGAATGGCCTCCAGTGCGATCAGGTTCTCCTCGCGGTCGTCCACGAGCAGGATCTTCGCCTTGTCGTCCACGCGTCGTCTCTCCGATTCCGGTCCGGCCTCCCGCCGTGCGGCCACGCCCAGCCCCACGCCCGGCCCCACGGCGACCCTACCTGCCAGGCGACTCCTCTCCTCAGCGGACGATGGAGGGTTGCAGCCAGTTCCTCATGACGTCAAGGAGATGATCCACGTCGACGGGCTTCGGCACGTAGTCCGACGCGCCCGATTCGAGGCTCTTCTCCCGATCGCCCTTCATCACCTTCGCGGTGATCACGATGATCGGCAGCTCGGCGAACTGCGGCATCTGCCTGATCGCCGCCGTCGTCGCGTACCCGTCCAGGCCGGGCATCATCACGTCCATCAGCACGATCGCCACGTCCGGGTTGCGGTGCAGCAGGTCGATCCCCGCCTGCCCGTCCTCGGCGTACAGGACCTCCATCCCGTACCCCTCCAGGACGGACGTCAGCGCGAACACGTTGCGGACGTCGTCGTCGACGATCAGCACCTTGCGGCCCGACAGCACCCTGTCGACGAAGTCCGCCGGCGGCTCCGCCAGCATCCCGTTCAGCGCGGGCTCGGGCCGCCGGACCTCACCGGGAGGCCGCTGGTCGGCCGGAAGCCCGTTCTCGCGGCCGGACGCCGCGCGCGGCGCGCCGCCCTCGGCGGGACCGCCCGCCGGCAGCGCGGGCGCGGCCTCCGCCGCACCCTCGGCCTCCTCCTGCGCCGCGGACCGCCGGCGGCCCTCCGCCTCGCTGTACTGGGCCGGCAGGTACAGCGTGAACACGCTGCCGCGGCCCGGCTGGCTCTCCGCCTGGATCTCGCCGCCCAGCAGCCGGGCGATGTTCCGGCTGATCGACAGGCCCAGCCCGGTGCCGCCGTAGCGGCGGCTGGTGGTCCCGTCGGCCTGCTGGAACGGCTCGAAGATCTCCTGCAGCTTGTCGGCGCTCACCCCGATGCCGGTGTCGATCACCCGGAACGCGATGACGTCCGGGGTGTTCCACAGCGCCGGCAGCGTGAAGTCGATGTCCCCGGCCCGCTCGATCACCAACCGGACCTCGCCCTCGGCCGTGAACTTCACCGCGTTCGACAGCAGGTTCCGCAGCACCTGCTGCAGCCGCTGCTCGTCGGTGTTCAGCGTCGGCGGGACGTCCGGCGCGACCTCCACCCCGAAGTGCAGCCCCTTGTCGACCGACAGCGGGCGGAACGTCGCGTCGACGTAGTCCACCAGCGCCGGCACCGACAGCCGCTGCGGATGCGCCTCCATCTTCCCGGCCTCCACCTTGGCCAGGTCGAGGATGTCGTTGATCAGCTCCAGCAGGTCGGTGCCGGACTCGTGGATCGTCCGCGCGAACTCCACCTGCTTGTCGGTGAGGTTGCCGCCCTGGTTCTCCGACAGCAGCTTGGCCAGCACCAGCAGGCTGTTCAGCGGCGTCCGCAGCTCGTGCGACATGTTCGCCAGGAACTCCGACTTGTACCGCGAGGAGATCGCCAGCTGCTCGGCGCGCTCCTCCAGCGTCCGCCGCGCCTGCTCGATCTGGAAGTTCTGGATCTCGATCGCCCGGTTCTGCTGGGCGAGCAGCGCCGCCTTCTCCTCCAGCTCGGTGTTGGAGTGCCGCAGCTCGCCCTGCTGGCGCTGCAGCTCGTCGGAGCGTTCCTGGAGCTCCTGCGCGAGCCGCTGGGACTCGCCGAGCAGCGCCTCGGTCCGGGTGTTGGCGCGGATCGCGTTCAGCGTCACCCCGATCGTCTCGATCAGCTGGCTGAAGAACGCCAGGTGCACGTCCGTGAACCGGCCGAACGAGGCCAGCTCGATCGCGCCGAGCACCTCGTCCTCGAACACGATCGGCAGCACGATGATGTTGACCGGCGACGACTCGCCCAGCCCCGACCCGATCCGGACGTAGTCGGCGGGCGCGTCGTTGATCAGCAGCGGGCGGCGCTCCTGCGCGGCCTGCCCGACGAGCCCCTCGCCGAGCGCGAACCGGACCGTGCCGATCCGGCTGCGCCGCGTCCCGTACCCGGCGATCAGCACCAGCTCGGTCTCCTCGCCGCCCTCGGCCAGGTAGAACGCGCCGTACTGGGCGCTCGCCGTCGGCGTCAGCTCCCGCATGATCAGCTCGGCGACCTGCATCAGGTCCCGGTGGCCCTGCATGAGCCCGCCGATCCGGGCCAGGTTGGTCTTCAGCCAGTCCTGCTCCTCGTTCGCGCGGGTCGTCTCGCGCAGGGTGGCGACCATCAGGTTGACGTTGTCGGACAGCTCGGCGACCTCGCCGCGCGCCTCCACGGTGATCGTCCGGGTCAGGTCGCCGGTGGCGACCGCGCTGGCCACCGCGCCGATCGCGCGGACCTGCGTGGTCAGGTTGCGGGCCAGCTCGTTCACGCTCTCGGTGAGCCGCTTCCAGGTGCCGGAGACGCCCTCGACCTCGGCCTGCCCGCCGAGCCGGCCCTCGCTGCCCACCTCGCGGGCGACGCGGGTCACCTCGGACGCGAACGACGACAGGGTGTCCACCATCGTGTTCAGCGTCGTCTTCAGCTCCAGGATCTCGCCCTGCGCGTCGACGTCGATGCGGCGGGTCAGGTCGCCGTGCGCGACCGCCGTCGCGACCTGCGCGATGTTGCGGACCTGGTAGGTCAGGTTGGACGCCATCCCGTTGACGTTGTCGGTCAGGTCCTTCCACATGCCGCCCGCGCCGGGCACGTGCGCCTGGCCGCCGAGGCGGCCCTCCGTGCCGACCTCGCGGGCGACCCGGCTGACCTCGTCCGCGAACGCCGACAGCGTGTCGACCATCGTGTTCAGGGTGTCCTTGAGCTGAAGGATCTCGCCCTGCGCGTCGACCTCGATCTTGCGGGTCAGGTCGCCCTGCGCGACCGCCGTGGTGACCTGCGCGATCCCCCGGACCTGCACGGTCAGGTTGTTCGCCATCGAGTTGACGTTGTCGGTCAGGTTCTTCCAGACCCCGCTGACGCCCTGGACGTTGGCCTGGCCGCCGAGGCGCCCCTCGGTGCCGACCTCGCGGGCGACGCGGGTGACCTCGTCGGCGAAGGCCGAGAGGGTGTCGACCATCGTGTTGACGGTGTCCTTGAGTTCGAGGATCTCGCCCTGGGCGTCGACGGTGATCTTCTTGCCGAGGTCGCCCTCGGCGACGGCCGTGGTGACCTGCGCGATGTTGCGGACCTGGTAGGTCAGGTTGGACGCCATCCCGTTGACGTTGTTGGTCAAGTCCCGCCAGACGCCGCCGGCGCCGGGCACGTTGGCCTGGCCGCCGAGACGGCCTTCGGTGCCGACCTCGCGGGCGACGCGGGTGACCTCGTCGGCGAAGGCCGAGAGGGTGTCGACCATCGTGTTGACGGTGTCCTTGAGTTCGAGGATCTCGCCCTGGGCGTCGACGGTGATCTTCTTGCCGAGGTCGCCCTCGGCGACGGCCGTGGTGACCTGCGCGATGTTGCGGACCTGGTAGGTCAGGTTGTTCGCCATCGCGTTGACGTTGTCGGTCAGGTTCTTCCAGACGCCGCTGACGCCCCGCACGTTCGCCTGGCCGCCGAGACGGCCTTCGGTGCCGACCTCGCGGGCGACGCGGGTGACCTCGTCGGCGAACGCCGACAGCTGGTCCACCATCTGGTTCACGGTCAGCTTCAGCTCCTGAAGCTCACCGGTCGCCTCGACCGTGACCTTGCGGGTCAGGTCGCCCTGCGCCACCGCCGTCGTGACCTCGGCGATGTCGCGGACCTGCGACGTCAGCCGCGCCGCCATCACGTTCACCGACGCCGTCACGTCCCGCCAGCGGCCGGTCATGCCGCGCGACGGGGCCTGGCCGCCGAGCCGGCCCTCCGTGCCGACCTCCCGGGCGAACTGGGTGACCTCCCAGGTGAACTGGTCCAGCAGCTCGACCATGCCGTTCACCGACTTGGCCATCCGCAGCAGCTCGCCGCGCATGGGCCGGCCCCGCACCCGCAGCTCCACCCGCTGGCTCAGGTCGCCGGCCGCCACCGCCTCCACCACCCGGTGCATCCCGGTGGCCAGGTCGGTCAGCTTGTCGATGATCGCGTTCGCGTCCTCCACCGCCGACGCCCACGAGCCCCGCAGGCTCCCCGGCGTCAGCCGCCCGCGCAGCTGCCCCTCGCGGCCGATCTCGCGCCGCACCCGGGCCAGCCCGGACGCCACCTCATGCCCGTTCTGCCGGATCTCGTCCAGTATCGCCCCGGCCTCCGCGACGGCGCCCTCGCCGGGCACGTCCAGCTCGGCCGCCGTCCGGCCGTCCCGGACGGCGGCCAGCGCCTTCAACAGCGGCGCGAGATCGGCGTCGCTGTAACGCGGAGTGGTGTCGCGAGACCCGCCCGCGGGGCGGGCACGGGACGCTGTACGCGGCATTGTTCCTCTTCCTCCTGGCCCGCGGTCGCCGGGTGCCCGGCGCGGCGGGCCGGTCTTTCCGGACCGCCTCCCGGCCGCACCAGTACTCTACGTTGCCGCCCGTTCCAGAGCCCGAATCGCTCGCTCACGAGTGACAAGCGGCATAGGTCATGGATCGGGGGCCGTAGTCTTCGTGTTACGGTCTGTCGTGTTGTGACGGAGCGCCGGACACCGAGGTCAGAGGCATCGCAAGGCCCCGGTTCGGCACTCTCGTGGCCGGGTGGCCGCACGGTCTGCCACGATGGCCAGACCCGGTAAGAGGCTTCGAACGAGGGACGGCAGTTGGATCGGCAGACGGCGTCGGCGACCTTCCCGTCCGCCGCCGCGGCGGTGGCGGACGCGCGCCGCTTCGTCCGCAAGGTGCTCGCCGACTGGGGCATGGACGAGGCCGCCGACGACGCGGTCCTGGCCACCAGCGAACTGGCCACCAACGCGGTCGCCTACGCCGGCACGTCCTTCGAGGTGTCCTGCCGCCTGGAGGGCGGCGACATCGAGATCGAGGTCCGCGACCGCCACCCCACCCGCGGGATCGAGATGCCGGGCGTCACCGCCTCCAGCGGCCGCGGCCTGCCGTCGATCGCCCGGCTGGCCGCCTCCTGGGGCGTCTCCTACGACCGCCGCACCAAGGGCGTCTGGTTCCGGCTGCCCCGTCCCGGCGCCGACGAGGAAGGCGCCGAGCCGGGCACGTCCGACGACACCGCCGCGGAGGCGGAGCCGACTCCCGGCATCGCCCGCGCGGAACGGGCCGCACGCGGCTTCGCCGGCCTCGACACGGCCGCCGAGGCCGGGCTCGAGCCCGGCGTCCCCGGCGCCCAGCCCCGCGACGACCGGCTCGGCGGCGAGCGCCTCGACGCCGACGGCATGGGCGAGACGCCCGCCGCCGGCGACCGGCTGCTGCGCTCCCCGGCCGCGATGGAGGCCATGGAGGACGCCGTCGCGGCCGTCCGCGAGGTGCTCGGCGCCGACGGCGCGGCCGTCCTGCTGACCGAGCGCGACGGGCGCCTGATCATGGGCGCGTCCGGCGGCACGGCCGCGGAGATGCCGCTCGGCGGCCTGACGGTGGGCGGCCTCGCCCCCGCCGTCCGCGCCGGCTCGCCCTGGGTGGCCCCCGACGCCGCCGACCCGGCCGCCGCCGCGCTGCGGGCCGGCTCGCTGGCAGCCGCCCCGCTGGAGTCGCAGGGCCGCCTCACCGGCCTGCTGGTGGCCGTCTCATCGGCCCCCGGCAGGTTCGAGGAGGCCGACGGCGCCCGCCTCGGCCGCCTCGCCGACGAGATCTCGCTCTCCCTGGAGAAGGCCAGGGTGGGGGAGCTGGAACGGTCCTGGCGCGGCTGGCTCAGCTTCGTCGCCGAGGCCAGCGACCTGCTCGCCGGCACCCTCGACCAGGAACGGACGATGGCGCTGGTCGCCCAGCTCGTCGTGCCGCGGCTCGCCACCTGGTGCGCCGTCTACACCGTCACCGAGGCCGAGCCGGCGCGGCTCGCCTACGTCTGGCACGCCGACGAGACCCGCGCCGACGGCCTGCGCGACCTGCTCGACCAGGCCAGCTCCGCCCCGCCGATGGACGCCCCCGGCCCCTGGAACGGCCTGGCCGGCGCACCGGACGACGTCCGCGCCGCCGCCGGCGACACCGCCGACGACCAGGTCTACGCGTTCCCGCTGATCGCCCGGGGCCGCCGCATCGGCAGCATCGTCATCGGCCGCCCCGCCGGCGACCGGTTCCAGCGCAGCGCCATCGAACTGGCCGAGGAGCTCAGCCGCCGCGCCGCCCTCGCCGTCGACAACGCCCGCCTGTTCTCCGCCCAGACCGCCATGAGCAGCGCCCTGCAGCGCAGCCTGCTCCCGCCCGGCATCCCGGAGATCCCCGGCCTGGAGGTCGCGGTCGTCTACGAGCCGGCGGGGGAGGGCAGCGAGGTCGGCGGCGACTTCTACGACGTGTTCGAGTCCGGGGTCCGGCCCGGCGCCCCGCAGACCCCGTCCCGCTGGCGGTTCGCGATCGGCGACGTGTGCGGCACCGGGCCGGAGGCCGCCGCCGTCACCGGCCTGGCCCGGCACGCGCTGCGCATCCTGGCCGCCGAGGACATGTCGGTGCCGGGCGTCCTCGCCCGCCTCAACCGGCTGATCCTGGGCGAGGGCGAGCGCGGGCGGCTGCTCACCCTGCTGCACGGCGAGATCGCGGCGCGCCGCCGCCGCGACGGCGTCACGATCAGGCTGACGAGCGCGGGGCACCCGCCCCCGCTGGTGCTCGACCCCGAGGGCGGCGTCCGCGAGGCCGCCACCCCCCAGCCGCTGCTCGGCGTGTTCGACGGTGTGGAGTTCCACACCGACACCCTCGAGCTGCGCCGCGGCGAGGTGCTGCTGTGCGTGACCGACGGGGTCACCGAGCGGCGCTCGGGCAACCGGCTGCTCGGCGACGGCCACGGGCTGGAGCGGCTGCTGGCCGGCTGCACCGGGCTGAGCGCAGGGGCCGTCGCCGCCCGCATCCAGCGAGCGGTGCGCGATTTCGGCCCCGAACCCTCGAACGACGACGTTGCCCTCATCGTTCTGCGGGCGTCATGATGGAGACCAACAATCGGTAAGGTGGGGTGGCGTGGGGCTTGCCTTGCACACGACACGACAGGACGGCCGTGCGACGATCGCCGCGCGCGGCTCCATAGACCTGCACTCCTCCGACGAGCTACGGGCCCGGCTGGCCGAACTCGTGGACGCCGGTGAGCGCGTGGTCGTGGTCGATCTCACCGCCGTCGACTTCTGCGACTCGTCCGGCCTCAACGTCCTCGTCCGCGCGTACAAGCACGCCCGGGCGCAGAACGCCACGCTGACGGTCACCGGCGCTTACGGCCGGGTGGAGAACGTGCTGCGCACGACCGGCCTCGACCGCTTCCTGATCGAGGGTCCGGCGGAGGAGGCGCCCGCCGATGGACGCTGAGACCGCGCCGCCCGGATCCGGGCGGCCGCACCGGACGGGACGGCACACGATGCGGAACGGCGAGCGGGCGGAGTGACCGACCCGATGACCGAGACCACGCTGCGCGCGGCCCCGCAGACGGAGGCCGTCGAGTACGCGCGCCGCCTCGCCGCCCGCACCATGCGCACCTGGGCGCTCATGGAGCGCGAAGAGCTCGTGACCGCGATCGTCGCCGAACTGGTCGCCAACGCCGTCCGGCATGCCGGGACGGCGCTGGAGCTGCGCCTGCTGCGCGGCACCGGGCGCGTCCGGGTCGAGGTCCGCGACCGCGCCGCCCAGCTGCCCCGGCTGACCGTCCCCGGCCCCCTCGACGAGTCCCACCGCGGCCTGTTCATCGTCGACCGGTTCGCCACCTCGTGGGGCGCCGACCCGGTCACCGGCGGCAAGGTCGTCTGGGCCGAGGTCAGCATCTGACACGGCCTCCGGGGCCGTCCGTCCCGTTTCGAAGATCGTTCGTCGCACCGCCGACCGGGGGCACCCGGACATGAGAACGGCGCGTCCCGCCCCTGAGAGGCGGGACGCGCCGTGCCCGGACCGCTCGTCAGGACGACTTGCGGTACAGCTCCGCGACCATGAACGCCAGGTCCAGCGACTGGCCGCGGTTGAGCCGCGGGTCGCAGGCCGTCTCGTAGCGCTGGTGCAGATCGTCCTCCGCCAGCCCGTGGCCGCCGCCCGTGCACTCGGTCACGTCGTCGCCGGTGAACTCGATGTGGATGCCGCCCGGGTGCGTGCCGAGCGCCCGGTGCACCTCGAAGAAGCCGGCGACCTCGTCCAGCACGTCGTCCAGCCGCCGCGTCTTGTGGCCGCTCGGCGCCTCGTAGGTGTTGCCGTGCATCGGGTCGCAGATCCACGCGACCGGCGCGCCGCTCTGGTCCACCTTCTCGATCAGCGGCGGCAGCGCGTCCCGGATCCGGCCCGCGCCCATCCGGGTGATGAAGGTCAGCCGGCCGGGCTCCCGCTCCGGGTTCAGCGTGTCGATCAGCGCCAGCGCGTCGTCGGCGGTGGTCGTGGGCCCGAGCTTCACCCCGATCGGGTTGCGGATGTGCCGCAGGAACTCCACGTGCGCGCCGTCCAGCTGCCGGGTCCGCTCACCGATCCACAGGAAGTGGCTCGACACGTCGTAGGGCAGGCCGCTGAGGTGGTCGATCCGGGTCAGCGCCCGCTCGTACTCCAGCAGCAGCGCCTCGTGGCTGGAGTAGAACTCCACGCTGTGGAACTCGTCCGGGCTCACCCCGCACGCCTTCATGAACGTCAGCGCCCGGTCGATCTCCCCGGCGAGCTGCTCGTACCGGCGGCCCGAGGGGCTCGTCGCCACGAAGTCCTGGTTCCAG
This sequence comes from Spirillospora sp. NPDC000708, assembly GCF_040299565.1. Lineage (NCBI taxonomy): Bacteria > Bacillati > Actinomycetota > Actinomycetes > Streptosporangiales > Thermomonosporaceae > Spirillospora > Spirillospora sp. NPDC000708. Next base: position 673 of record NZ_JBEPCJ010000002.1, on the reverse strand, counting down.
GCGTGCACCTGCCGCAGGTCGGCGTAGCCGCCCTTGGTGAACGCCCGGCACAGGTTCAGCGTCACCGCCGAGCAGTGGTAGGCGCGCAGCAGCCGGTGCGGGTCGTTGCGGCGGGACTCGGCGTCGAAGGCGAAGCCGTTCACCGCGTCGCCCCGGTAGGCGGGCAGCTCCACGCCGCCGCGCACCTCCGACGGCTTCGAGCGCGGCTTGGCGAACTGCCCCGCCATCCGGCCGATCTTCACGACCGGCACGCTGGCGGCGTACGTGAGCACCACCGCCATCTGCAGCAGCGTCTTGAGCTTGTTCTTGACCGCGTCGGCGTTCGACCCCTCGAACGTCTCCGCGCAGTCGCCGCCCTGCAGGACGAACGCCTCGCCGCGCGCGACCTCCGCGAGACGGGCCTTGAGCTGGTCGCACTCGCCCGCGAACACGAGCGGCGGCTGGGCGGCGAGTTCGGCGGCGACGGCGCGGACCTCGGCCGGGTCGTCCCAATCGGGCTGCTGCAGTGCGGGGAGGTCGCGCCAGGCGTCGAGCGCCCCCGAGACGCTGGAAGTACTCACGCGCAAAGGGTATCGGGCGGTGCGCGCGCTCGATGCCCCGTCCGGGCCCCCTAGACCGCTCCAGGACGGCCCGCGGTCGCTGCCGATGCCCAAGAGAACGCCGGCCTGGCGGC